>CAKPJO010000001.1 GCA_934162685.1 uncultured Bacilli bacterium
GGGAGGTATTTTTATGAGTGTAATAGACAATGGATTACGTGCAGATATAATGCGCAAAAGAATGGAAGATAAAAATAGTTTAGTAAATAAAAATAGTTTTTATGTAGGAAGGGAAGGAGAACAAGGAATAATAACAGGAGAAATTTATCCAACTATTTGGGACACTGCAATATTTGTAAAAGATGGGGTGCCTAGTTTTGAAACAATTTATAATAAACAATTTCAGTATTTAGTGACAAATGCACAATATACTAATAGTATTGAAAGTATCAATAATGCTTTTACAGAAATTCAATACAAAAAAGTTACGTCAAGCTGGTCGTTAATTACTGTTTCTAAAACCACAAATTATTTATATGAAATTAAATGCTCTGTAGGTGATATTATTCAATTCAACATTTTAGGAACGTGTGGAGACAATGTTCCTATAAATATTCATAAAATGTTTATGGTACCAATGACCTCTTTATATGGCTGGGATATAGAAGCTAATAAGAGCTATCATATTAATATTGAAGAAACGCCTGTATCTGTGACAAATCCTTCAATTAATGTTTCTGTGCAATTTAATGATGATAATAAAACAGGAATTATTACAATAAGCGTTAGTGCTACATTTAATTTATTGCAGCAAAATCAAAATTTAAATATAAATTCTTTTAAATACAGAATTTTAAAATAAAGGAGGTTTTTATTTATGGCAGTTTATAAACCAACATTGTGTTATCCGTTTTTAAACTCATTTGATCCACGCTTAGTGGCAACTAACACTAATGGTTTGCCTACAGAATGGTTAAAATGTAAAATAGAAACCTCTAACAAAAATGTTACAGGATATAAGATTAAAGTTTTAGACCAAGATAATGAAGTAATTTTTGAAGGTGCTAAAATTAGTCCTATATCAGAATTACAAAATGCAATATATGATTCTAATACTAACACAGGGGTAAATGGAACATATTTAAATATTCCTTTCTTTCAATTAATGAATGAGGGAAATAGATATTATAAATCATATAATAGCATTTACTTTCAAGCAGATAGAGCGGCGCATTATCTTTTAAGTGCGGGTAGTCCTTATTTTGATAATCATTCTCAAGATAATATAAACAAATGGGATTATGCAGCAACAGAAGATATATTATCTCGTGAGCATTGGGATGGTAAAATCAATGGAGAAGTCGTAGCAACAGGAGAAATTGTTTGCGCTATTAATGCTAATGATGCTAAAAAAGTCGGTTTATGGTATGTAGATGAAGGTCAAAAATTAAAAAGATATAATAATGTAGGATCCTCAGAATTATTATCTTCTTTAACAGTTATTTTAAAGGGTTATTTTAATAACTGTTATGTTGACGAAAAAAATGGACAATTTGTAATTTTAACAAGCTTAAATGACGGTCCTTTTGTAGCATTTAACGAAGATGGTAGTACCAGAACTGTTGATATTAAAACAGATGGTAAGTTATACAAATGGATTATTTATTTATATCAAGGTGACGGAAAAGTTCTTAGCGAAGGAAATTTACCGTTTATGGATTATGAAGTAATATCTAACAACTGGTGGGATATGAAATTAAGCACTGGCAAAATTTTAGGCTCAACTCCAGAAAGAATACAAATTAGTGCACTAGATAGAGATTTATTGCCGACTAATCAAGAAGGTAACTTTGTTATTTTACAAACACGATATTTACAATTATTAGATGAGAATAATAACTTCGTTGGTAGTCGTACTTATGTTAATTCATATGATAGTTCATATGGACATGTTTACCCTAAAGCTGGAAGTTTAGATGCAACAGTTGTTACAAGTAATAAAGTAACAAGATGTCAATTTTTCAAGCATTCTAATAATCCAAATGAAATAGAAACAGGAGACATTGTTCAGTGTGCTACGACAGGAAATATTGTACTGGACGGCACTGAGACTGTAATAGATGGTTATAAAATAGCAGAAAATAATAGAGTATTAGTTAAAAATCAAGACATTCCTCAAGAAAATGGTGTATATGTTGCACATATAGGCGCTTCTTGGAAAAGAGCTTCTGATTATGACACTTGGGGGGATTTTATAGGTCCAATAATATATGTTAATAATGGACAAACAAATGGTGGAAAAAACTTTGAATCTCTTGCAAATGCGGGAGGACAATTATGGGTTGATGAAGATAGTAAAGAGTCATTTACTCCGTTATCTTTTATTGAAGAACAACCAATATTATTATTCCCAGAATTATTAGATTTAACAGTAGATTATATTGTAAACGGTATTAGTACGGAGCAAACAACAGTGGACGGTGAATATCCTTCTATTGGAGACACTGTTATTAATATGGCAGATAATAGTCTATATACAATCACATATATTGATTCAAGCAAAAAAATTACTTTTACAAAAAGTAGTCAATCATTATTAAATATTGAGTATGTTTATGTTTCTGCTGGCACAAGTAAGCAATATAGTCATAGAGTTATTGATGTTCAAAGTAATTATCAAGTCACACAAGACTTATCTGTGGCACGTATTTTAAAAAATACTAGTACAAAAACATATATTAGTCCTTATTCTGATTTATCAGTAGGACATAAATTAAAAATATTGTCAACTGGAGAATGGATTAATATACAAGAAGTTAATAAAACATTATGGTATATTGTGCACGATGCACGTATTCCGTTTGAAAGTTATAACGCACAAGATAAAAGAATTCCTTATACTTATGAAGTTAGAAGTTATTTTAATATAAGTGATGAAAATCCTTTTTACTTATATGAAAGACCTTATTTAAGAATTGGACAAAACGGAGACGTTTTGCCTATATCTGAAGCATATGAATATTTTAAAGTTGCAGATGAAGAATTTCAATTCTTATATTCACTAATAGATGAAGATGCAGATCCATCTCAAGATAGTAGTTACGAACCGTTTTTAGTAAAAACTATTTTACGTAATGCTGTTAAGGGTAGGTCTATTGCTTTAGAAGGTTTTTATTCTCAAGAGCAACAAGCATCTTGGGAAAGTTATCGTTGGTTGTTGGCTGACGAAAATTATAATGTATTACAAGATACTGGCAATAAATATGATAAAGAAATGAAAGTTACCTTCTATGGGTTGGCTAATGATCAAACAGAAGCAAAAACATATTATGCTATTTTATATGTAACAGATGAGTTAGGTAATTTATTAATTAATGTATTTGAGTTTGTGGTTACAAGTGTAGAAACATCAAGTTATAATGTTAATTTTAAGGCAGAATTTTCTTGTTTAAATCAATCTGTACAATTAACATATGATGGCATTGTAAGTATATATCCTTCAATAGATTTAAACAATAATTATCAGGTTAGTGCTTATGTGGCACAAAATGATAGTATTAAACTAAATTGGGATAATTCTTTACAATATGTGTTAAGTTCAATGAATATCAGTGGTAAAGATGGTTCTACGGGAAATCAAATGCCTGCTAATGAACAAAATAATGAATCTTATTCGGTAATTAACGGCGTTATGTACGATCATTATTATTTATCTGGTATTTACACGCAAGATAAAGCAAGTAGATATTTGGATATTGAAACAGATATAGATGAGGAGACAGATGATTTTTATTTCTATACACAAGTTCATTTAACTAATGATTTTTGTGGTGATGTTTTAAAAATCAATTTAACTGAATTAAATGAACAAGATGATTCCGAAACAGATGATACTTATCAATTGGTAATTCGTACAACAGAGAATATTAAAGATGGTAATTTAGCAGGAGATAGAGGAAAATTAGTTTTTGTTATTCAAAAGAATGGTGTAGATTATGTTGTCGATAATACCAAGGGTATGATTTATAATTGGTTAGCTATTAAAGGCGGCAAAAATTATTCAGATTCTGATGTTATGTATAAAATTCAACCAAAAGGTACTCATTCAAATAAAAGTTATTTATTATTAGAAAATAAAATAAGCACTAAGGAATTATACTTTATTGAAAATAATGGTTCTTTTATAAATAGTCAATATAATTTAGGATGTTTAGGATTAATTGCAACAAATCCCGCAAACACGGGCGGAGTGGAAGGTACAATTTCTTATTGGAATGATGAAAGACCTTTAACCAGATTGGATACCCGATATAGTACTTTATACGAAGAAGGTTCAAGAAACTTTAAAAATTTAAATAATGGTCAAGAGCAAGAACAATATTGGCCTGAGGAGGATTCATTGTGGTATTGGGCAGAGACAACAGAATCTACTAATCAGCTTCAAAAAGAACCAGAAAATTGGAAAGATATCGGAGTTAATGGTTTAGTCGATGGCTCTAATTTTAAAGAATATGAATCTGTAGACCGTTATCAAGGTTTATATGAATTAGCAGACGCTCCAGAAGCATATAATATTCAAATTATTATTTCTAAGCTAGATAATATTAAAAATGTACATCATTTTTCTAGAAGCAGAAGTAATGGAATTACTACAATCACTATGCAAGCTAGTGACAATGAGAAGATTGGCGATGTAATAGTTAATTTTAATAAAGATCCTTATGAACCTGTAACATCTGTTTTATGCAGTGACGATACAATTTGTAGTAATGATTTAGCGTGTAGTGATGATTAATGGAGGTGTTGGTAAATGTCTAAATATAGAGTAAAAGTAAAATTTTCAGGCGTTGGCACTTCTATGTATCACGACGGAAAAATGTCAGTTGATTATACATATTTGTTACAAAACGTAGATGAAAAAGAGCAAAATTATTTGAAAACACATCCAGAAATCTTACCTGCTGAGTTGTTATCTAAATACAATAATCAAGTTGTAATAGGATGTAGTTATCAAAATGATTCTCAAGTAGAAGAAGGTCAACAAAGCTTAGGATTTACACCTGAAAGAGGAATAAATACAATAGTGAAAAAAGAGACAGATCCTGTTTCAATTTATAGAAGAGAATATCAAGAATACGAAAGAACAACTGGATATGATGAAAAAGGAAAGGGTCTGAAAGAGAAAGAAACTTATGTAGGTTCTTGGGAGCCTGTTGTAATTAATAATATTGTTCCTGTGGTTAATGATTATAATATAAAATCAGATTATTCATATCAATATATTATGTATCCTGTTAATGCGATAGATTGGCAAGTGTTTGCAAATAAAGAAGAAAATGACGAGAATAATGGTAGTTTCTATGGAGATCCTGTTCAAACACAATGGGATTTCTGGACATTATGCGAGTTAATTCCTCAAAAATTAGATATTGACGCACCAATTGTGAAGAAAGCATATAAAGTTGATACAAACAACATTTGGATGTTTAAATATAATTTAGAAACAGGTGCGCAAACACAAAATATTAATAAAAATGAGGTTCAAACACTAGGACAATTTTCAAGAATTAGTCACGGAAAGAATAATAATATTTCGGGAGAAGTTAGTTGTTTATTAGGTAGTGAAATTATACCTTATATGGCAGATAATTATATTGAAAGATTAAGAAAATCTTGGGTTGCTCCATTATCAACGAACGAAAGAACAAAGATGTTGCAACAATGGAGAAAAATTGTTTATTCAAAGAACCCTAAGTTGTTAAGAGATATTAAAGGGCAAGCGTGGATTGTTTCTATTTTAAGCGGCTCAAATACTCCACATAATTTCTATCGTAATCAACCAGATAATATTAGTTTTAGTTGGAAACAAATAGAAGATATTAACAATGTCGTTATTTATGATAACGAAAGCAATGAATTAACAAAAAAATGTGTGGGCGTTTGGTCTCCTGTTAAAAAGAAATAACAGGAACGTTTAAGACAAATTAACAAAAAAATAATAATAGTGTGTGTAAAGGGAGGATATAAATATATGAAAAATTTACAATATATTAGTTCTGTTAGTGGAGATATCCTCTCTATAGCTACGGAGAGGGCGGATTATTATATTAATCAAAATTATGATATTGATGAAATAGTTTCATTAATTAATAATAGTATAATAACGCCTAGATTTAGAATATTCGTTTTATATAATGACGAAACTATTAATTATGAGATCCCGATTGAAGATATTAAATCGGGGTCTGGTAGTTATAGTGAAAATTATCAAAATGGACAACGCAGAAGTTTATCTTTTGCATTGTATAATGAACATCGACAATATTCCACAGGAATTAATGGTTTGTGGGCAGGCACCAGACTCAGATTAGAAATAGGTTTGGAATTACAAAACGAAGATGTTATTTGGTTTCAAAAAGGCGTATATATTATCACTAATTTATCACCAAAACATTCAAATAGCGAAACCATAATAGAAGTGTCTGCAAGTGATAAATTTTGTTTGTTTGAAAATAAAACTGGTACATTAGAAACCACTTATGAAATTCCTGTTGGTTCAAATATAGAAGAAATTATAAAAACAATCCTTGGTGGAGATATGGGAAACGGAATGCCGTTTGACACCAGGGAAATTATATATAATTCAGCATTTAAAGGAGCGGTTACGCAAGTAACAATTTCTAAGAGTGCTGGAGATAGTTATGGAAGTATATTACAAGAATTAGCCACACAATTATCGGCAGAAATATTCTATAATAGTATGGGAAGATTAACAATTGTTCCTATCGCCAATGTTGTAGACGATATTAATAAACCTATTATATATGATTTTGACACCGCAAAAGGAGACGTATCTAATTTGGATTTTAGTTTCGACTTAGAAAGTATCGTAAATAGAGTTATTGTAATAGGATCGAGTTCTTCAGGAGGAGTATATCAAGCAGTTGCTGTTAATGATGAACCGTCATCTCCTTTAAGTGTGCAAAGAATAGGCTATAGAACAGGTGAAATTATCAATGATAGTAATATTACATCCGATATTTTAGCAAAAGAAAGAGCAGATTATGAATTAAGACAACAATTAATTATAAAGAGTTCATCTAGTATTAATGTAAGTTTTAACCCCTTATTAACGGTTAATAATTTAATTACAATAACAGATGATACATATGGTTTAACAAAAGAAAAATTTTTACTACAAAGTATTTCTTGTAGTTTAGGATATGAAGGTACAATGAGTATTACAATAAGTAATTTAAACAATTTACCTTTCTTAACAAAATAAAAGAGGAGGAAAAAATAATTCAATAATTCATTGACAAATAACGAAAAAGCGTCACCAGAACAGGAATTAATTAATGATTTAATATCTATCATACACGTTTTTAGCTGTCGTATATACGGATTAAGGAAATATAAAAAACAGATTAAAGGAGATGAAGAAATTGCTAAAGAGTTACAAAACAGAGATAAATCCAACACCTGAACAAAAGAAAAATATAAATCGCACAATCGGAGTTTGTAGATTTGTTTACAATTTTTATCTCGCACATAATAAAGAAATGTACGAGAATAAGAAACAGTTTGTTTCGGGAATGAATTTTTCAAAATGGCTTAATAACGAGTTTGTGCCTAATAATCAAGAGTATAAGTGGATAAAAGACGTTAGTAGTAAGTCGGTAAAACAAAGTATTATGGATGCTGATAGAGCTTTCAGAATTTTTTTCAAAGGGAAGTCACACTTTCCAAAGTTCAAGAAGAAAGGCAAATCAGATGTAAAAATGTACTTTGTTAAGACTGATGCAAGGGTAATTATTCCTTGCGAACGTCACAGAATAAAAATTCCTACTCTTGGCTGGGTGCAACTTAAAGAGAAAGGTTATATACCCACAAATCCCAATACACATATCATTAAGAGTGGAACTGTTTCCTATAAGTCAGGACGATATTATGTATCAGTTCTTGTTGAGCAGAAAGAAATGGCAAAGCTCACATTGAATGATTTTGGAATAGGCATTGACCTTGGCATAAAAGATTTTGCTGTTTGTTCAAACGGCAAGATTTATAAGAATGTCAACAAGAGTTTTCGTATAAGAAAGCTCGAAAAGAAGCTCAGACGAGAACAACGTAGTTTTTCGAGGAAATACGAAGGCTATAAGAAAATAAATAATAATTTGAAAGGAGGGGCTATTCGACAAAATATCCAAAAGCAAAAGTTAAAGGTACAAAAACTTCATCAAAGACTTAATAATATAAGAACAGATTATATCAATAAGACAATATCCGAATTGGTAAAAACCAAGCCAATGTGGATCACTATTGAGGATTTGAATATATTAGGTATGATGAAGAATAAACATCTCTCTAAATTCGTAGCACAACAGAAGTTTTTTGAGTTCAGAACAAAACTGCTTGCCAAGTGTAATGAATACGGAATTGAACTAAGAGTTGTTGATCGTTTCTATCCGTCAAGTAAAACTTGTCATTGCTGTGGTAATGTTAAATCTGACTTGAAATTATCAGACAGAACATATCGTTGTAATAAATGTGGTTATATGGAAGATAGAGATTATAATGCAAGTCTTAATCTGAGAGATTGCCAAACTTACAATATAGCATAAACAAGCTATTGTAGGTATGTACCGTAGGCTTATACGGGAATTTACGCCTGTGGACTATACAAGAACTTGTGAGTAGTCTTAGAACGAAAACATATAGGTTGAAACAGGAATTTTCTCAATATGGATATTTGTCCGTATTTTGAGTAGCAGGTTTACGAATATGGCACAAAATCAAAAATTTTATAAAAGTCGACATACAGGAAAAGAGATAGATGATGCTATCGATTCAATAGGACAAATAGAGAAAGAAATTCCTACTGACATTAATCTTACACATAGTGTCATATATTCAAGTATAGTTTTAGAACGCGATGGCACGAAAATTCCAGGTCAAAAGAACTTAGCAAAAATACCTGATTGGAGACAAGTTGTCGCGGGTCGAGATTATCCAATTCCTTTGAGTATTATGATGGCTCAAGGTCCTGTTGGAGGAAAATTTGTAGTAGTAGATAAACAAGTATATTTTCCAGGAAATATGTATAATACAATAATGTTTTGCAGAAATGTGGGTACCGTAGATAGTCCTGTATGGAGATTTTTTGATGTTGATAAGACAATAGATACTACGGATACACAAATTCTCTTAACCGACAAGAGTGTTAAAACAGTCGCAGGAAACTCTCTACATGGTACTGGAGATATTCCATTAACTTCTATAATACCTTCTAGTACTAACTTAACAATAAATTCTTTAACAACAACTGGAGATGTAACAATTCAAGGTAACTTATTAGTAAGTGGCACCACAACTACTGTTGATACAGAAACATTAAAAGTTAAAGATAATATTATTGTAACAAATAGTGATAAAACAGATTTATTGAACCTATCAGGTTTAGCAATAAATGTAAATGCTTCTAATACATTCGGTATAATGTATAATCCTAATACTAATACAGTTGATTTAGGATTAGGAAGTATAGATGCAGACGGTAAATTTACATATAATGCAAACGAAGGTTTGCCTTTAGTAATTAGAGATTTAAACGACACGTTTACTCAAGACCATTTAATTAGTTGGAGCACTGATAAAAATAAAATAGTTGATAGTGGTATTGAAAAAGATAAAGTTAAAAAAGTAACAGAGCATATTTATCAACCTGTTCCAAACAATGGTATTGCAAGATATGCAGAAAAAAACACTATTTATACTCAAAATGGAGCATATGCAAGAGCATTTGAGCATAATAATAATACTTATATTGTTGCTAATAACGCTTTATATAGATTAAATAGTGGTGTGTTAACTAGTTTAAATTCTAGTTTAATTACAACAATTATTGATCCTGATACAACTGAAATAGCTAATCAACAACCAGTCGAAGTTCCAGGAGCAACATATTTTTTATGTTCTTATAGAGTCAAAAAAACAGATAATAGTTATGAAATTAGATTAAGAAAATTTGATTATTCAGGACAAGCAGTTGATAGTTTTGTTACAATAGCTACTAATACCTCATTTGGATTATATGAACCATATATAGTAATGACTTCTGCTACAACAGGATATATCTATTATTCTAAAGAAAACAGTTCATCAAATCAAGATATAGCGATGAAAAAAATTACTATTAATAGTGGAACTATTACAGCAGGCAGCGAACAAATTGTAGTTAGCGGAACAAATCAAAAAGCTGATAATGGCAAAACGATTAGTAACTCACGCCCTGGATTTAGTGTTATTACAAAATTATTAGATGGTTCATATTTAATGCTTATTGAAAGTAATGTAAATGTAACTCAAAATGACAATCCTTATGTTATTCAATATATTTATATAAAAGATTTAAATGTATTATCAACATATACAGAGCCTAAAACTTTATTAAAAGCAAGCGGACAACTTATTAATATTCCTTATGTTGCAACAACATATGATGGTAGAATTGTGATTACATATCATTCTACAGAAAATTTCTATGGTGAAACAGGCGATGGTTTAGGTGTCCATAAAAAGATTTTTAATTCTATTATTTCGGCAAATAAAGTTGAGTATGGGCAAGAATTAAACGCTTATGATTTTGAGATGATTCCTACTTTAAACACTGTCCGTGATCAATGGTCAGGTGGTTGGGGTAGTGTTTTGTGTAACGATAATAAAATTAACTTATTGTATGTATATGGTTCTAATACATCAACAACAAGTAACCAAATAGGTTTTTGCATTACAACAATAAGTAATGGTTTTATTTTAACAGAAGAAGATGCTTCTGTGGAAGTAACAAATAATAGTATTATGAAACGTAGTACAAGAGGATTTAGTTATACAGCAACTCCTGTGAATTTAGATCCTACACAACAACCAACATTAACAGTTAATAAAGCTTATGTGGGTAATTATGTAGATAAAGCAATTTCAGATGCTATTCAAGTTATAGATTTGTCTAAAGGTAACTAGGAGGAAGTAGATTTATGGCAGATACAAAAAAAATAATAACTTTAGATAATTTAAGTACATTTAAAACTAATTGTGATTCATTATATGCAAAACAAACAGATGTTACAACAGGTTTAAATGGAAAATTAGATAAGTTTTCAGAGAAAAGTGCAACTTCAAGAATTTATCTCGTCTCAAAAGATGGATATCAAGCAATGGGAAATGTTGACTTCACAGCAAAGGCATATTATATTCCTAGATATAGTGCACAAGCAACTATTACAACACAAACTCCGCAAAAAGATATAGATTGCGCTAATAAAAAGTATGTAGATAGTACGGTTTCTACTTATGCAAAGAAAACATATGTAGATAATGCAATTGCTAAAGTTGAGGTTGAAGTAATTGATTTAGCCTCAGGAGGTAATTAATTATGAAATGGAATCCAGCTTTAGAAGGCAGAGGAATTGCTACAGATGAAGAAATGCAAACTTTTTTAGAAAATATGAAGTTTGAAATTAAAAGAGAAGAAAGAGAAATTAATGATCAGAATGAGACTTCAGGAAAGAAAAAAATAGTTAATTTGGTATTGTATTTTACTCCTTTCGAAGGTAAATATTTAAATTATATTAGACGTTGGTCTACAAATTTATATGGTATGACAAAAAAAAGAAATCGTTATTATATAACATACAACGAAGCAGATAGATTATATTATGAATATGATATACCAGATGGATATAGTGTATATAATGTTCGTCCATATGGGCCAGGTGGACATTGTATACATATGGGTATTTCATTTTATAAATTATCTCATCAACAATATATTTTTGGAAGATTAAGAGGGCCTAATTTGTTTCGAAGAAACTTAATAATTCAAGAGAATCAATATCCTAGTAGTATAAAATTATCAAAAACTTTTCATGAAGATGGGACTTATGTAGAAGCTCAACACCATTATTGGGTGTATCCCCGCAAATTTAACGGATTATTAACTAACAACAATATAGGTTATGTTGCTCGCAATTTTACCAATAATGGGGCACTAAGTGGAAACACTCAAGGTAATCCTTGTCAAAATTATATTCGAAGAGGACTTCTTAGACCTTTAACCCCACAGGAAGCGTCAAGAGGATATATGGTATTTTATAGTACACAATTAGAATCATGTTGTGGTGGTCTCGCAACAGATGAAGGAATTGCAGCAGGTAATGCTGGTAATTCACAAAATGGATATTGTGGATATGTAGAACATATGCAGCAAAGAATTTTAACAACAAATTGTATTAGAGGTCCTAAAAATATAGAACATAATAATAGGCCAATACAATAAAAGGGAGGAAAAAACAAATGAAGATTTATAAAGTAACAAACGCTCAACTAAAAACTTTATTGGAAAAAGATTCTATAACAGTTGGTGGAACAACATACACTTATAATTCAGAGGATGTTTATGTTGTCACAGACGGCTTCCCTGAATATAGATTAAGTGAAGGTGCAGCAAAAAATATTGTACAATTAACAAAAGACGGAGTGGTAGTTGCGACTGCTACCGTTGATGATGTAGATTTTGCTAAAAAGAGTAACACATCACAATCTTTACAAAATCCTAGCGATAAAAATCAATACGAAACAGTTAAATCAATTCGTAATAAAACAGTTGCACCTTTAGTAACTGCAGACACGGTTTTGACAGCGGATTTAGCAGCAAATATAGTAGCGGTAGGATATTTTGAGACTGGCACGGCACCAGCAAATGAGCGTTGGTACGTAATGATTGATACAACTACAGATAATGAGAGTCCTGGTTTAGAGGCATTTAGATGGGATTCTTATGATACTCTAGATATATACACAGTTAGTTGGGATTTAAGGACAAAATGGTCTGCTGCTGAGATAATTAATAATACGTTAGCTACAAGTGCAAATATTACTGACTTAAACACAAAAGTGAATAATAAGCTAGATAAAATATCTACCGCGGGTGATTTAAGAGCGTATATGATTTCACCTACGGGTATAAATACAACACTAAGTGTTGCTTCTAATAATCAAGCTACTGCTATTATGCAAAGAGACAGTGCAGGTAAAGCTCAAGTGGCGACACCTACAGATGCAGATAATAAATTAACAATTGCAACAAAAGAATATGTAGATAATCACTCAAGTGGTTTAACTTTAACAGATAATGAAGATGGAACAGTGACATTGAACATTGTTTAAAAAGGAAAGGAGGTAAATAAATATGCCAAGAAAATATAAAACATTAATACCTCTTTTAGAAGGCGAAGAATTTGATTATTCAAATGATATGAATTTTACGGACGATGCTATTCCAAGTGATCGTTTACCGAAATATTTTGAAGTTTCAACTGGAGATTATGATCCAACAGGAGAAAGTACAGCTCCTTCTGTTGCTGAAAACGTACAAAGAGCTTTATCGTGTTATCAATTGAGAACAAATGGAATGCAAGTTCAAGTTGCTGAAAACACGAAGTATACATCTGGTGCTATTGTATTAATGTCAGGTGTACATCTTATTCCAGGTAGGTATGAGTGTAGAGTAATGTTTCCTAAAAAATCTAATAGTGTTTTTTTATTTAGATTATTTGGGCAATATACAGATAGAACAAGAGGTATGATTGAAATGACAACACCTAATGGTGCGGCAGAAGGAAATATATATAGTAATATACGTTGTTATACAAATAATACTAATTCAGATCCTGTTCGTGATAATAAAGTATGTACAATTTCAAAAGATTTAAACGATGGAAATTTCCATACAATAGGTTGGGACTGGTATTATAGCGAAAATCACAAATGCGTAAAATTTTTTATTGATAACACAGAATTAACAACCTTAAATGTGTCCCCTGGATTTCCTTTAGTTTTATATGCAGCTTGTGTTCCAGATGAAAACCTATCTTCACAACGTGGAGATTTTGATTACGATTATGCAGAAGTTGATTATATTAGATTTACAGCATTTGCAAATCAGGCTATAGATACGACAGGAACATTTAAAGAAGATACTAATAGAGGCGGAGATATTACCGCAACAGTTTCTGATAATGTAGTTATTCCTAGAATTTTAAAAGCTAGTTATCACGGTGGAACAGAGGAAGTTGTTTCTAAAATAACCAAAGCACAAGAAGAAATAATTGTAAGAAATTTCAATCAAGGTAATAAAAAATTTACTATTGATACAAATGGAAATAGAGACGCTTATGAATATGGAACTTATTCTGCAACCGTGGAAAGTAAAGTAAATATTCCAAGTGTTGTAGAAGCAACAATAAACGGTAAAAAAGCTAATTATCCTGTTATCACAAATGCAAGAGCTAAATTAAATAAGATTGAGGGTAATAGTATTGTATGGAATCAACTTATGCCAAATTTTAAAGAAAAATTTGGAACAAGTGCTACAGCAAGAAATTTTTGGTGGCGAGATGGCGGAAATATGACCTTTACTGAAGAAGATGGAGAACAAGTTGCAACATTAATGGCTTTTGACCCTACTGGCTCTACATTTAGAATGAGACCTTATTTTGATGATACAGATACAGGTGGAGCAATAGGAGCTAGACATTTTCCACAAAGATATCATAAATTTTTATTAAAATTTGATGCCAGATCAGAAGGAACTGATGCTGAAGGTTGGAATTGGGGCAATTGGCAAATTTATACAAACTCTTTTATGGCTGACAATTTAATTTTTAAAAACACTATGGTTCCTAACCAATGGACTACAATTAGTATGATAGGTGAGCTAAAAAATAACCCAATGATTGCATGTTTTATGAATCCTTCTATAAATTGGACGCAAGGATTAACAGGTAAAAATATTGGTTATAGTCTTAGACGTGTAATGTTGTTTGATTTAACTCTTATGTTTGGGACAGGTAATGAACCTACGGTAGAAGAATTTAATAGAATATTCCCAGAAACATATTATGCTTGGACACCAGATGGTGAAATTAAAACAACTCAAATTCAAAGCATTAAGAGTTATTCTGCAGATGGAACAGAATTAGATTCTATTAATTTACCAAGTGGTGTATTAAATAAAGATTATATTTCATCTTCTTTGAATAGTCAATATCATAATGGTTTTCAAGTTACTAATCGTTTGAAACTAGATAATTATAAATACGACGGTGCAGATTTTTTAGGTATTGAAGAGTTTAATAAAGTTAAAAGTGTAGATTTAGGTAATTATAATTGGTCAAAAGGTACTAATAATTATTATAGTTTTTATGATTCGGGGTTGAATTCAGCAGCATTAAATTCAGATATGGGATATCAAAAATATTCTTGTGTTTTGTGTCCTGTTTTATCAAGCACTTCACCATCTAATTTGGCAAATAACACAACTACTACTAATCATAATAAAGCAATTTCATTTAGTGGTAATGTAGGCGGACTATATGTATACGATTCTCAATATGCAGATGCTGCAGCTTTAAAAACAGGATTAACAGGCGTTAATGCTTATATAGGTATGTCTACAGCAACTCAATATACAAATGATGTAACTAATTATTTATATTTTGATGATATTTCTTTGCAAATAGCAGATGGCGGATATATAGAAGTTGCTTATACAGGATTTGCTCCAAATGTATCATTTGATTTTCCAGTTCAGTTGTATAGACTTTATACGGCTACTTATAGTAATTGTGATATTAGTGCTATTGATTCTCAAATCAGTGGAGGTAAATATAACACTTCATTACAATTGGATAGTATTAAGGGAAAAAGTGTCAAGTGGACACAATTAATTAATCCAGAACATTTTGGTATTAGTCAAACAATTAATGGTATGACATTTACTGTCAATAAAAACAACGGTACTATTACTTGCAATGGAACTACAACTGCAGCGACTTCATTATATGTTGTTCATGAAACTTCAAACATTTTTCAAGCAACTTCTAATGATATAATTTGTTTTAAAGGTTGTCCTGGTGGTGGTAGTGCAAGTACTTATTATTTAGCATTTTATGGAACTGATTATAATGACTTTGGAAGTGGAGTATATGATAAGTTATCAAATAGAAGGGTAAATACTACTGATACCATAAATACTTCTATGGCTATTGCAATAGAAATTGCTGCTGGTATTACAATGACAAACAAAGTATTCCGTCCGCAATTATTCAATGTAAGTAATATTTACGGCTTAGGCAAAGAACCTGCAACAATAACTGATTTCAATAAAGATTATCCATACTCAATTTATTCATACGGAAAACAAGACATATTAACTACTAAAGTAAGTGGTATTAAGATAAGTGCTGGATATAAGAATTTGCTTAATGTATTTGCAAATACAACTACTATTAGTGGAGTTACAATTACTAAGAATAACGATGGAACATTTACTGCTAATGGTACAGCAAGTGAAGATATTGCATTTTTAGTAGCAAGCGGACAAGCAATAAATGTTTCTTCAAATGTTAATCATATGAAAATATTATTGCAAGGATGTCCTGCAAATGGTAGTACAAATACTTATTATTTAAGAAATAACTGGTCATATTCAAACGATATAGGTAATGGTGTTATAAATTATTTATCTTATAATACTGCACAAATAAATATAACAATCAGTATCATTATCAAACAAGGCACAGTATGTAACAACTTAGTATTCAAACCACAACTGGTTAATTTAACAAATACTTATGGTGCGGGCAATGAACCAACCACACCAGCACAATTCAATCAAGATTACCCTGATATAGACAACATACCTTATCCAGAGCAAGAAATAACATTTTCAGAACAAACTTTATATGGCATCAATGATGCTCAAGATACATTACAAGTTGTAAAAGAAAATAATGGTTATAAATTGCAAAGGGTGGAAAATATAGGTAATGTTGATATGGGAACATTAACATTTAATAAAAAACCAGTTAACGATACTACTTTGCCTGATGAATATTGGTGGAGCGCTGCATATCCAAATGAATTTGCAGTATTTGATGCATATCATTTTGCTCCAAATATATTAACTCCAAATTATTATTCAGAAAGGTCAAAATTAATTACTGATGCCGAAAATCATAAATTAGCTTACAATAAAGCAATAAGTTATGGTGGAGGACATAATTATGTGTTTTTAAGAGATACATCTTATACTGAAGCAGTAGACTTAAAAACTGCTTTAAATGGACAAATCTTATATTATGCTAAACGCACTCCAATTATTACTACAATAAAGACTTTAGGCAGTTTGCAAATAAGTGCATTATTTGCAAAAGGATACTGTGTAGAAGTATTAGGAAATGACGATAATAAAATAATAGTTAGACCTGATGTATTACTTAAAATTCCTACAGATCCAGAAGAAATAGTAACAACCATTGATCTAGACGATCAAGATGTTAGTGATACAAATATAGAACAAGAAGATACAACAACTGAGAATTTTGATGAAAATGGATCAGATGTTGCAGTAAATGAAACAACTGAAGAATCAACTTCAGATAATATAGATTAAAAAAAACAATTTTCTCCCATAGGCAACTATGGGAGTTTTTCACGTTTAAGAAAAACGTGGAGGGGGGGTATGAATACAAATGGATTATGAAAAAACACAATGGGTGAATAACCAAACAAAATTAAATGCCACTAATATGAATAAAATTGAGAATGGCATTGAAACTAATTCAAATAATATGCCTAATGGTATTAATGTGGATAGTAATAATTATTTAATATTAGAGCACGACGGAACTGAAGTTACTGGACAAACAAAAAAGGTTAAACTTGAAGGTGGAGGTACTCCAGTATATAAACTTGTGAATACCTTTTTTAATAGTGATTGGAATATGTCATTAACTGATAGTGCTGACCTAGCCACAATGAAAAAATGTTTACAAGACGCTTTAACTCAGCCAGTATATTTACAAACAAAATATTTAAATGACGAGGACTTATTAACTGGGCCAGTCTATATTTTTATAGGATATTGCTACGAAAATCAATATGCAATTGACGCTTACGGTTTAATATGTGATACTATTTCGGGTACTCATACACCAAGTATGCTTAACATAATAATAAGTGGCGACGATATTCAAACTGAGACTATATTCTTAAAATTAAAAACTATATTTGGTAATAAGTCATTAACAGTAGATAAATATCGCCCAAATGATACCAATATTGATTTGTATAAACATTATTTAACAATCACAGCTCATGCTTATTCAGCACCTGAAGGTAGTGGAAACTATACCTGTTATATACTTATACAATCATCTTCCAATGTAGACGTTTCAAGCACGACAGGTGATACAAAAAAGTTAGTTAATTTGTTGAAATGTGATTCAACAGGGGGATTTTATGAAAGCGGAGTAACTGAGAACGCTGGTACTCTTTGTATATTACAAGGCAATTCCAGCGGCCTTCACATTATGGTTAATTCAAACGGATGTCAAATTACTAGTATTGTTGATAAAACAATAACTTTATAATAGAATAAGATAAAAAAATAAATTTTAAACAGAGGGAGGAGATAGGCAAGATGGATGAAGAATGGTATGAAAGTACTCATACAGGCAAAGAAATAGATGACGCCGTTGATGCCATAGCGAGTATTAAAAATCGAGTCCCAACAAATATTAACGTTGATGAAGACGGATATTTAGTTTTAGAAGACGGCGATAGAGCAATAAAAGGTAATAAAAAGGTAAAAATCACAGATAGTATTGTGATGGTGCAAGGTAAATCAGATTTTCCATCTGAAGGTAAACCAGATATCTTATACATAGCATTAGCTGAAAAAGCTTTTTATATGTATGATACAGAAAAGAAGGAATACTGTCAGGTTGTGGAAGATATAGAAAAAAAGCAACTTATTATTAATGGAGGTAACGCTTAATTATGGCAGAAGAAAACATTTTTAACACACGTATTCAATTAAGACACGACTCAGCTGCAAACTATACTACAGCAAATCCAGTTCTTTTACAAGGCGAATGTGGCATTGAATTGGATACAAACAAATTCAAATTTGGTGATGGCATCAAGAAATGGTCTGAATTAGACTATGCAGGAACTCAAATTAAAATTGAAGGCGAAGGCGAAGTTATCGTTGGTGCAGCTCTTAATGCGGCTGGCGAATTAGTATTAACAAAAGGAAAATTACATTTAGAAGATGTTTATCTTACAGATGGATTAACATTTACAGCAGATATTGGTGTCCAAAAAGTTCCAGCATCTGGTTCAGGAACATTAGGTAAAGAAGGAGATTCTTTAAAACAATTATTAAGTAGCATTTTAGCAAAAGAAGCAAATCCTACGACTTCTCAACCAACAGTTGTATTAAATTCAAGTAATATTGGTGCTAAAGAAGTTGGTACAAATATTGCATTAAATTACAGTTTCACTACAAATGCTGGTAGATATACATATGGTCCTGCAACAGGCGTAACATTTAGTGATTTTTATGTAGTGTTCAATGCAAAGACATACAACGGTTATTCTGGAACAATTGATTCAATTCAAGTAACAGATGGTATGTCAACATCTATCACTGGTGGATGTAAATCAACTGCAGGTGCAATACCAGTTACAAACTTAGGTAATGAATATCCAGCAGGACAAATTAAAGCAAAAGATAATTGGTCTGTATCTAAAGGAACTTTATCTGGTTTCAGAAATAGCTTCTGGGGTTCAGTAAATTCTAAAGATGGATTACCTGATAGTGCAACAATTAGAGCATTAGCAGGTAAAAAGAATGGTGCTATTGTAGCTGGTAATACAGGTGATGCAACTGAAGCAGTTGGTGCAATGAGAGTTATTATTGCTGTTCCTGCTCCAAGAACACTTAGTTCAATTAAAGACGTTAACGGTTTAAACGCAGAAGCTTTAAGCGCATTTACAAAAATTACAGTTAGTGTCGAAGGTGCTAACGGTTACAAAGGTGCAAATTATAACGTTTATTATAAAGATAATGCAGGTGCTAATGATAAAGCTAACAAATGGCACTTTACAGTAGCATAGTAGGGGAGGAAAGATAGATTATGGCAATGGAATTTGGTAAATTAAATTTCGCAGTAGGTTTTAATAGAACTTCTGCTTTCCCACTTGATGCTAATAGTTATTTTGAAGATTTGGCATCTGCTCAAGCGGCCGCAGCTGGTGCTGCTGAAGTGGGAAGCTCTGACAGTGCTTATTATATTGGTCAATTAATTATTGTTACCGTTGGTGGAGTATCAGATTTATATCAAATTACTGGTACAGTGGGTAATTCAAGCTTAAAGAAATTTGGTTCTGCTTCTAGTGCAGATGAATTAAAAGCTGATTTAGGCAAATTAAAAGCAAAATTTGAATTACTTGTCAATGGATTAAGTTCATTTGTAGAAGAAAAGAAAGATGAATCAGGTAATGTCACTGGTTATGTAGTTAAGAAAGCAACTGCTTCTCAAGATGGCATTATGTCTAAAGAATATGCTTCTAAGTTAGACGGAATTGCTGAAGGTGCTAATAAGACAATTGTTGACGCAGAATTAACAGCAGATGGTACAAATCCTGTTCAAGGTAAAGCAATTAAAGCAGAACTTGCTAATCTTGACGGAGATATTACAACATTAGAAGGTGTTGTAGAAGGTAAAGTTGATAAAGTCGATGGTAAAGGTTTATCAACAAATGATTATGATAACGCAGCTAAAGCAATCGTTGATGGAGTTACTGATAACTTAGCTAAAAAAGTAGATAAAGTAGACGGAATGGGTTTATCTCATAATGACTACGATGATGCTTCTAAAGCTATTGTTGATGGTATCGAAGCAAAAGTGACTGCTGAGAAAGATAGAGCAGAAAAAGTCGAACAAGGTTTAAATACTCGTTTAACAACAGCTGAAGGAAAAATTACTTCTCAAGGAACAGATATTGCAGATTTAAAAACTAAAATTACTGGATTAACAGGTGCAATGCACTTTATTGGTGAATCCACAACAGATCCTGTTGGCGATACTGGCGCAACGGTTGAAGGACATACTACATTCGCATCAGGAGATGTATGTTTATATAATACAAAAGAATTCGTATATAATGGAACTCAATGGAAGGAATTAGGTGATGAAGGTTCTCACTTAACAAAAACAGAAGCTGCGTCAACATATGAAACAAAAGCAGACGCTAAAACAAAAACTGATGGTTTATCTCAACAATTACAACAAGTTGCAGAAGATGTTGAAACATTAAATACAGATACTATTCCTAATGCAAAAGCAGAAGCAATTACAGAAGCTGGTAAGGCTGCTGATACAAAAATTGCAGAAGCATTAAAATCATATACTAATACAACAAATTTAAATACTGCATTAGGTAAAAAATTAGATAAATCTGTATATGATACTGATAAAGCGGCATCAGATAAATTAATTTCTGATAATGCTGCTGCTATTACAGCAAGTAATAAAAAGATTGCTGCTAATGAAAAAGCAATCACTGATAATAAAGCAGAACTTCAAGGCAATATTGATAAAAAAGTAGATGCTGTTGAAGGTAAGAGTTTAGTTGATGATACTTTAATTACTAAGATGGAAGGTCTTAAAGATAATGTTATTATTAAAGAAATTGGTAATGGGTTATCATTAAGTACTGAGGGTAGTTTAAGTACTAATGTAAAAGTAGCTGATGTGGCTGGTTTACAAACAGAATTAGACAAAAAACAAACAGCAGCACAAGTTAATTCATTAATTCAAGCTGCTACTATTAAAGGTAGTAAAATTGACGGAGTTGTTGCAAATGCAACTCACGCTGGAACCGCTGATAATGTTGGTCACGTATTAACAGCAGGATCTAAGACGTTTAATGGTTCTGAAGATGTAGAAATTACCGCTGCGGATTTAGGCGCATTAACTGAAATTCCTGTTGCTTCAGCAGAAAAATTAGGTGGAGTAAAAGTTGGTAGTGGTATTGATGTAACAGAAGACGGCACAATTAGTGTTACTATTCCAAGTGCGTTAGTTAAATCTGTAGATACTACTAATTTTGCTGTCTCAGCAGAAGGTAAATTATCACTTACAAATGTATCAACAGATAAACTTACTCAAGGAACCAAAACTCTTGTAATTAATGGTGGCACAGCAAGCGGCTTTTAATAATATAATTAAATAAATGAACAGGAAATCAAGGAAAGAGCTCTTAAATAAGGGCTCTTTATCCTTATAAATAGGAAAGGGGTGGAACAAAAACAATGGCAGAAGAAAATAAATTAAATGCAAAAATCCAATTGAGAAACGATTCATTGGAGAATTGGAATAAAAATCCCACTGTTATATTACAACAAGGGGAAGTTGGTTTTGTAAAAATCCCAGGTAATAATGCTTCTACTCCTACTATATTATTTAAAGTCGGAGATGGCAAAACACAATTTGCAAAATTGCCGTGGGTTACCGCATTAGCTGCAGATGTTTACGCTTGGGCTAAAGCAGAAAACAAACCAACTTATACCGCAAGCGAGGTAGGTGTTACAGAATCTAATTTTCCTGGTTTAAATAAGACAGGTACTGTAACATCTGTAAAATTAAATGATACAGAAAAAACTCCTATAAATGGTGTTGTTGATTTAGGAACCATTAACACTCCAACAGATTTAAAAATAAATAATGATGGATATTTGGTATTAATGAATGGGAGTACCGAAATTGCAGGTCAGACAAAAACTGTTTATGCAAAAATTTTAGATTATATAGAATCACCTATAGAAGACGGTTGGGTAACGTTATCTAAGGCGTTACAAGCTATTAACCAAGTTCCGTCTTTATCATTAGCAGACGGTAAAGCTATTGGTGGTGCCGATTATGTTGAAGCAAATAAATTTCGTATTAACGAAAATGGTTTACAAATACAATATGAAAATAATATTGTATCTTTATCAGAATACAGTGAAGAGAGTGGAGAATATTGGACAAAACTTACCCTTAATACAAATTATGATGAAAATGCTATAATTAATTTTAAAACACAAGGAATAGAATGGACATTAGTTCCAAATCAAGGGATTTATATAAAAGATACTTTTAATAATAGTAGTGTTGGAATTGCTTTTCCTGGTGAGAATAAATCTGAGCAAGTGTTAACCGTAGATAGTTTAGCTTTAACAAAAGATCATTTAATTAATTGGGGAACTGGCGGTATTGAAGATAGCGGTATTGACAAAACTAGTGCTAAAAATTTAATAGAACACGTTAAATATGTCCCTGCAAAAGCAGCTGAACCAGGTAGTCAGTATGTCGATTTTACTACAACAGATATTAAGAATATCAAAAATTTAAATGCAATTAGTGCTTATTTGACAGGAGAGTTATCGCTTAGTAAAACTACTTCTAGTAAACAACAGCGAATTACAATTGCCCCTCATGTTTGGAGTGGAAAATCTGATACCAGTGAGGTGTTAACTTTTACAGGCAATACGGCAAGAAGTAATATTAATTTAACATTTGATCCAAACACTGAAAGTAATATTTTAACAGATAATAATATAAACAATCTTTATGCGGAAGCATCTGATATAAATGCTTTATTTGGTATAACATCTACCACCGTAAGTGAAAATACTACAGCTAGTGAAAATACGGTTGTAAGAGAATAAAATGATACTTTTATTTTAGGAATTTTAAGAAGGAATGAAATATTTCCTTCTTTTTTTACACGTTTTGACTTGACAAATCTTAATATTTAGGTATGATATAAGTAGCCAAAGAAAGGGGAAAATAAAAATGAAAGAAAAAACAAAAGTTTGTATGGCTTGTGAACAGTGTAATAGTCCATTATTATACGTGAAAAACAGCCCCACTGATCCTAATAAATTAACGTACAAGTGTATGTCTTGTGGACACGAACAAGAGATAGAAACGGCGACAATCACTATGACACCAAATGATAATATATTTACTACATATGGGTATAAATATGAAACTATTAAACTTAATGAAAAACTGGATACCTTAGTAATAGAAGTAAAAGATATTATATTAAAGAGTGGCGAAGTTTCGGTTACAATAGAACAAGATCATATTAAAAATTATAATACTATTGTAATTAATGGCATTATATTTACAAGAGGAGAAACAAAAAATGAAAACAACTAAAGTGTTATTATATTGTACCAAGGGAGAATCATATTTATATAAAAAATCTAATAATGAATTCTGTTTATCTAATAAATCGTCGGTATTAGACAATTTAAATGGTAAGATTGTTGCTGAATGTGAAATAGAAGTTGAAGGAATTCGATATTTTTATCATTATGAACCAGAGGTAGATATTGGGGTAGGAGTGTTACCTGAATTTGAGACAGATGGTTATATTAGAGACAGATTTGAGGCTTGGGAATGTGATGAAGAACTCTTTAAAAAAAGTTGTATGAATGGTGATGCTTTAGATGCTTACTTAAAGCAAAAAGATGGTTATGCTTTAAATATTCGTAATTTAAATATATTTCAGGAGCCTAAGCAATTAAATGATTTTACGCATTATCGTAAAATTATGGGAAATGTTTCAGTTTTTGAAAATATTATTCAAGCACCACAAAACATGATGAGAGTTGAAAATGCTTATGGTGATACTGAATTCGTTTTAATGTCAGTAAAGCCTGAATGGTTATGTAAAATTTTAAATGGTGAAAAGACTATCGAAGTAAGAAAGAAAGTTTTAAAGGAGATGTTATAAAATGGAAAAACAAAAATTATATGTTTATAAGAATTGCATATGGTATGAAAATTTGGATTTAGATGAAGAAGAAATTAAAACTGAACCTTATGAAAATTTTTGGAAAACTTTTAATCCTACTTCACTTGCATTATATCAATTATATGACATTAAAGATACTGGTAATAACCCATTTATGGAAACAGAACAATTTATTTACCGTCTAGATGACGAAGATGCCGCAGATTATGTGTATGTAAGAGATGATTGTGATCGTAACAATATTAAAATTGGAATTAGAATTAATAGTTTAGCAAATACCAGTAAAACTACGGAAGAAGTTATAAAAACAATTTACAAATATCAAGAGTTAAGAAAACAAATATATGATATTTTTAAAAAAAATTATGGCATTGATAACAAATGAATAGGGGATGGAAAATAAATTATGATTAGAGTGACATTTAAGGGGTCTAATAAACCAGTTTATTATGATTATATGATATATCCGTTAATGTGTCGTAATTATTCAGATATGATTGAGTTTAGATGCTATACCCAAGGCGGAGGTTTTAGTACTACTTCTGATGAAGTTCAAAAAATAGAAAAACAAGCAAAAG
This sequence comes from uncultured Bacilli bacterium, assembly GCA_934162685.1. Classification (GTDB taxonomy): domain Bacteria; phylum Bacillota_I; class Bacilli_A; order RFN20; family CAG-826; genus RUG131. The sequence continues at coordinate 25,119 of CAKPJO010000001.1, forward strand.
ATTTGACTGTAAAAGAGCTAATACATTTGAATATGGAAGTTCTTAGAGATCGTGTTATAGTAAATAATAAACAGGTGGTTTCTTTAGAACATTGGGTTGATGTAACTTATATTTTATCCGAGCCTAATGAAAAATTTGAAGAATTAAATAAATGTATTCGATTATGGAAGGAAAATAAATAATGAAAAGAGTTGTGTGTAAATATTGGTATGATGGTGAGCGTTATGGTTCTAAGTTAGGAACTCCTTGTGATGATTTAGATTATTTAGAATTAGTATATAACAAATTAGGTCAATTGGAAGATTATGAAGAAGAAATGAATGTTAATTTTCTGACTTTAGTAAAAGCGGTTGAATTAAATAAAGTCTATGTTAGATATAATAATGAATACCGTAAATGTAGAGTGGAATCAAGCAGTTTTCGTCGAGATGAAAATGGAAAAGTGAAAGCTTATCTTATATTAAGAATTATACAAGAAAATATTGAAATAGAAGTAGCTGCATCAGAGTACAATAAGACTTGGGCATTTACCAAAAATAGGTTACAAGAATGCGTAAAAAAGAATTAGAAAGGAGAACTAATTAAATGGATATAGAACAATTAAGAAAAGAAAATGAAGAATTACATAAATTATTTGGACAGGTTGAGAAAACAAGTTATGCATATAGAAATAGAAGATTTGTAGACGAAATTAATGATCAGGTAGCGCGTAATCATTTATTAATTAAATTACAAGAGAAATGGGACGAAGAAGTTAACAAAGATAAATGTATTTATATAAACAAATATATGATAGCTACCTTAGATGAAAGAGGCGTTATTTTTGGATTAAATGATGATATTGAAGGGCTATTTTATACTTATGTATGTGATTCTCATAGTGATAATTTTGCATTTTTTAATAGTTTATCATTAAAGTTGTTGGAAATTTTAGATACTGATATAAATTATTTTAATGATAAATTGTCAAGATTATCAACGTTAACAAGTTGGGATTTATTATCAAATAAAGTTGAAGCATTAGTTAGTACTTTAGCAAATATAATACATACCTTACAGTCAGATCTTGTACAAAAAATGATGTCTTCTATGGAAACATATATTGAAGTGTTAATAGAAACAGGTAAAAATAATTAAAAAATTAAAAAGTTGAGCAAAACCGCTTGACTTTTTTTATTATTTGCGTATACTAAATAGTGTCTTGAAACAAAAAAATAAAACAACCATTTCAAGATTATTAAAAATTTATTAAGAAAAGGAGATTTTTAAAAACTTATGGAACAAGAATTAGAAGAAAAGAAAGTAGAGAAGAGATTTTCAAACATTGTGAACGTATCAGGCTATTTAAGAGAAAATAATCTTGAGTTAGTAAAAGACAAAGAAGGTAAACCTGTTATTTCTGGATCTTTCACTATCGCAGTCACAGAAGACGAATCTCACAAAATGCGCGTTTATTTAAAACAACCTGCAGATATGAAGGTTGAAAAAGATGCTAAAAAATGGGATGCAATGAAAGCTTTGTTACCAACAAACACTATTAGTATCGCATCTTATTTAAAATCAAATCCAACCGCAGATTTTGCAGTTGCATCAAGTATGTCTACAAAAGTATGGGCAGTTGGCAGTATGGAAGAATATGTTAGAAAGGAAAATGGTAAAGAATTATCTACAACAACTTTACGTGTTATTAGAGCAGGAGTTAGAACTGCAAGTGATAAACCATTTAATCCAGGAGCAAATTTCCAAGTTGATGTCTACATTGAGTCAATGAACCCCGAAATTGTAGATGAACAAGAAACAGGTCGTGTAATTTTAGTAGGTTTAGTGCCATTATATAAATATTTTGGTAAATTTACTTTCGTTGCACCTGTCGAAAACAATGTTGCTCAATACATTCTAGACCATTATAATGTCACTGATACAACACGTTTATTCGGTAAATTATCTTGTGTCAAACATTCAAAAGCAAAAGCTGAAACAGGTAATTATTTTGGACAAGTTAGCGCACCTCAATATGAAACTACTTTCGTTCGTGAAAAAATCATCACAGGGGGTTCTGCAGAATCTATCAATTGTGATGAACCAAATGCAATCACAAAAGAAGAAGTTAAAGAAGGTTTAACAGGTCGTGAAACAAGAATGTTAGAAGCGGACAAAAAGTCAACATCTAAACCTGCTAATACAGGATTTACCGCTGCTGCTAAACCTGCATCAGTTACTCCAGTAGCATCTAAACCTTCAGACGGATTTGATCCTATGAATTGGGACGGTTTAGGAGATATGTTTTAATTAATAAAGGAGAAAATATAATATATGGCAACAATTGATATTTTTAATCCACGTGTCTCTGTTGTGGTAAAAGGTTTAAGAGGCAAAGTAGTTGTAATTTATGGTACAAATGGTACTGGTAAAACTCGCAATATGACAAAAGCACCTAAACCATTAGTGTTAGCTGTTGAAAATGGTTTAAACGCTATTAATGGTGTTCCTTATATCAATATTGATAAATGGGTAACATTTAAACAAGTTGTAAATCAATTAACATCACCTTCCACAAGTGTTGCGGCTCATGAAAGATATGAAACAATTATTATCGATGCTTTAAATGGCTTAGATACATTAGGTGCAGAATTCATTTGTAATAACTATGGAGTAAAAAGACTTCGTGACGGTAATGACGGCTATGGCTTATGGCAAGAATATTCTCAAGAATTAGAAAAACAAATTAAATTATTAACTGACTCTAACTATCTTGTTGTATTCTTAGCTCACGAAGGCGAACAAGAATTAATGGATTTAGTTGGAGAAAAATACACAAGATTATCTCCTAAAGGCGATAAACGTTTAGTAGAACCAATTATGGAACTTGCAGATATCGTAGCATATGCGCAACCTCAACCTGATAAAGAAGACGGAACTCCAGTTAATTCAACTTTATATTTAAAAGGTAATAGAGCGTTTAGAGCAAAAAGTAGATTTGATTATATTGTTCGTTCAATTCCAGAATGGTCATATGACAAATTTGAAAAAGCTGTTGCTGATGCAATTACTGCAGAAGAAGAAGCCACTAATACCAAAGCTATTACGCGTGAAGAAGCTGTAAAGGTTGAAGAAAAGATTAAAGAGGAAGAAGAAAAAGCAAAACTTCCGTTAGCAACAATAGTTGAACGAATTGGTATGATGTTACGTTCAATGCAACAAAAAGAAGGAAACCTTGAAACATATAAAGCAATTATGTTAGACGAGTTAGGTACTGCAGAATTTAAATGTAATACTGCCACAGAAGCTCAAAGAGACCAAGTGGAATTACTATATAATGCTTTAGTTAAAAAAGGTTATAACAAAAAACAAGGAGCTTAATTAATATATGGCAGCATCAAGTCTTAAAAAATGTGATGGATGCGGTCAGTTCATATTAGGCGAAATAAGGATCTTTGAAGGAAAGAAGTATTGTCAATCCTGTTATGAAAAATTAATACAAGAAAGAAAAAACAAGGAAGAAACAAAATCTTCCTTGTATACTTGTATTAAGCAAGAATTTGATGTATTAGACTTACCTCCTGAAATAACTTATAAATTAGATAGATTATTAGCATCAGGAAAAACTCTTAAAGATGTTCAACTTGTATTATGGTATTATTATAAAATATTAGGTAATAGTCATAATAATTTATATATAATTGATCGTGTTGTGAATGAGCAATACGATAAAGCAATAGAGTATCTTAAAAAGACGTATCAAAAGAAACAAATTAATGATACAAAGACAAAAGAACAAATTGTAGGTAATGATAGAATTGTAAAAATTAATAGGAATGATAATTCTCAAAGATTTAAGAATTTAGGTTACAAGATGGAGGATTTATAAATTATGAGCAATAAGGAACAATTGGTATCACAAGCCAGTAAAATGGCAGTTATACAAGTATTAGCAGCTTTAATTAAAGATCCTCTTTTATTTTCGGATAAGAATTATAAATTTGACATAGACGATTTTCCTGAACAATTCCACAGAATTCTATTTGGAGCTGTTCAATATTTATCTTTAAGTGGTTTACAAAAAATAGATTATATCGATATCGATCAATTTCTAAAGGGTTATCCTGTTCAATATGCGGTATTTATGGCTAATCAAGGTCCTGAATACGTACAAAGAGCAATTAATATTTATGATGAACGCAAATTTAACTATTATTATAACACATTGAAAAAATACGGTTTATTAAATCTTTTAATTCAACAAGGAATAGATACTACTGATATTTATGATCCTGACATTACAGACCCTCAAAAAATCGCAGATATGCAAGAACGCTTTGACTCCTACTCTGTGAAAGATATTATCAATCATGTGGATAAAAAGGTATTGTTTGCAAAAGAAAAGTTCGGTACAACAAGCGATATTGTTCAAAATCAAGCGGGAGACGGAATTGATGAATATTTCGACTCATTAGAAGAAACTCCTGTTATGGGTTGTAACTTCTGTAGTCCTAAATTAACTACTATTTTCAGAGGTTTCCGTAAAGGTGCTCTATATATTGAGTCATCCGCTCAAGGCGTTGGTAAATCTCGTCGACAAGCAGCCGAAAGTGCTCATATGGCAGTATCTGAAATCTATGATATTGATAAAAGAGAATGGGTATCTACAGGAGCAAATGGACACAGTTATGAAAATCCAACACTGTTGATATCTACCGAATTGGAATTAAAAGAAGTTCAAACAATGTGGGCCGCTTATATTGCAGGAGTTAAAGAAGATCATATTCTTGACTGTAATTATATAGCAGATGAACGCGAACGTGTGAAGAAAGCTCGTGCAATCATTAAAAAAGCTCCTTTATATTTTGTAAGTATTACTGATTATGATATTGACGATATTGAAAATCTTATTAAGCAATATCATTTACAACGTAATGTTGATTATATATATTACGATTATTTATCTACTACAATCAAAATTATGTCAGAAAGTAGTCGCAAAACTAAAATGAGCGGTTTAAGAGAAGATCAAATCTTATTATCATTTGTTACAAGATTAAAAGACCTTGCAAAAACTCTTGATGTTGGTATTTGGACAGCAACTCAATTGTCAGGTGACTGGAAAAATGCAAAAGAAGCGGACCAACAATTATTAAGAGGTGCGCGCTCTATTTCCGATAAACCAGACTGTTGTTCTATTTTACTTCCTGTTAGAGAAAATGATAAACCAATTATTGATAGTTATTGTTCAAAAGGATTTGAACTAGTTCCTACTCACGTATTGCATGTTTTCAAAGTTCGTCGTTCTCGCTTAAATAATGTTAAATTATATGTATTCTTTGATAGAGGAACTTGTAGACTTATTGACTGTTTTGCAACTGATAAAGAAGGAGTTATGGTAGAAATAGAAAATACCTATGGCGATCCTGGAGAAAAAGTCGAAGAAAAGAATGTTCTAATTAAACCTAAGATTGAAACTATTACTCCAGAGGGAGAAGTTATAGAAAAAACTATTCCTCATATAATAGACGATCCATTACCAGATTTTGAAAATAGTAATAACAATCCAGTTATTCATAAAGATATAATAAAACAAGAAGAAGTTGAAACACGAGATACTAATAATATTGAAGAAAAAGAAAATGAAGAAGAAAATTTTGAAGAAGAATTTCCGTCATTCAATGAACCTAACTCGGGTTTCGATTGGGACTTCTAGGGGGTTATAAAGTATGTTAACAGCAGAACAAGTTAAAGAACAATTAACCACCGAAAATATTATTCAATTGTGTTGTGAACTTCAAGGAGATGATGTGTATTACACAGATTCTCAAGGTAGGCCATTATTCTCCACATCTTTGGACCACGAAGGTGGAGACAGTTATAAATTATGTTACTTTCCAGACTCTAAGCTATTTTATTGCTGGACTCGTGGAACAACGAAAGACATATTCGATATAGTTAAATTTATTAAAGGTTTTGAGTCATTTAATGAAGCTTTCTTCTTTGTATGTAATTATTTCCACTTAAGTAGTAATAACTTTGAAGAAGCTAAGCCTGAATTAACCGATGATTGGGACATTTTCTATAAAATGGACAATTATAAAAAACTCGAAATAAAAGAAGAAACTCATTTACCAAAATTACAAGAAAATTTATTATGTTATTTTGGTAACTTAGCCGCTCCTACTGAATGGTTAAAAAATGGGATTAGCGCAGAGGTTATGAGATATTATGGCATTAGAGTAGACTCTGCATTAGATAAGATTATTATTCCTCATAGAGATATAGACGGGAATTTGATAGGCATTAGAGGTAGAACTTACGATCCTATTGAATTAGCAAAAGGACAAAAATATATGCCTGTGTTCATTGAAAAGGACATATATAACCACCCTTTAGGTCAAAATCTCTTTGGAATTTACGAAAATAAAGAAACAATCCAACGATTAAAAAAGGTATTGATTTGCGAAAGTGAAAAAGCTGTGTTACAAACAAGTACTTTTTATGGAATAAGTAACTGCTTCTGTGTGGCAACATGCGGTTCTGCAGGATTAAGTCAAAAACAAATAGATTTATTATTAAGTCTAGGTGTTGAAGAAATTATATTAGGGTATGATAGAGAATATCAAGGTGGCAAAGATGCTCCTGATACCATAGAATATGAACAAAAATTATTAAAAATTGTTCAACCTTTAACTCCTTATTTCGATGTATATGTTATTATGGATTATACAGGGAAATTAGGTTATAAAGATTCTCCTACAGACTCTACAAAAGAAGTGCTGGAGTATTTAATGAAACATAAGATTTATATTCCATCCATTTCAGCAAAAATCAAGAAGAAAAGAAGGGAGAGATAAATTATATGGGAAACATGATTAAGAAGCCAATTCTCTATTCGTATTCAAGATTAAACACATACGATAGTTGTGGTTGGAAATATAAATTAAATTATGTTGATAAGAAGTATATTAGTATTAATAATATTGCTAATTTATTAGGAACATTAATTCACTCCGTTGAAGAAAACATTGCAATATGTTTACAACGTGGTGAACCTATTAATTATGAATATTGGAAAGAATATTTTATGAATGTTAATATTCCTAAAAAAAGTGTGTATGATACAGATGGTGATATCTATGGTATTAATATTTTAAAAGAAAAATATCACGATGATTTCTATGCAATTAATGAAAAGACAGGACAATCTTATTTCACTAAGTGTATGGATTATTTGAATACAGGAATGTATCGTTTAGAAAAATACATGCAAGCACATCCAGAATTAGAAATATATGACGTTGAACATTATTTCGAAATTAATTTTCACGGATTAATTATTAAAGGGTATATTGATAGAATTTTTAGAAACAAAGAAACGGGTGAATATATCATAGAAGATATTAAAACAAAAGATCATCCGTTTGATCAAAAAGATTTAACTACACCATTACAATTTGTTATTTATTCTATTGCATTACAAAAGCAATTAACTTTAAATGATTATCCTACACATTGTACTTACGATTTACCATTATGTGATATGAAACAAGAAGCTGGAACAAAAGGTTTTATCGCAAGAGGAATTAAAAAATTAGATAAAATTATTGCAGGCATTAACGCAAATGAATTTGTGCCAAAACCATCTGCACTATGTTATTGGTGTCCGTTCTCAAAAACAAATCCTAATCAACCTGAAGAAGGTAAAGGATATTGTCCATATTATTCCTTATGGACTCGTAACGGAACCGCTAAATCATGGGACGTAGCGTTTAAATGGGAAGGCATGGATAATCATTTAGAAATAATGAAAAAATTTGAAGAAGCTGAAGATACTTTAGGCGGCAATAATAGCGCTGGAGGATCTTCCGATCCCTTCGATTTTGATTTTTAGGGGGTTAAAAAAATGAAAACAAATAGTATTGAACTTTGTAAACTAGGTCTTGATTTTGATGCTTTACAAAATTGGAGAGATGCAGAGCACGACAATATTCCTATTAGTGGCTATCTTGCTTTTTATAAAGCGTGCGGTCTTATGCCTTATATTAAAGAAAACTTTTCTGAAGATGAAGCAAATCAAGTATGTCCTGTAAATAACATTTTATGTAATTTTACAACAATTAAAAAAATTAAAAATTTTATTGTAAATAATTGGGAAACATTTAATATTGATTTATTAGGTGATGAACAAATTGTTTGGATAAAAGGCGAACGCAAAGAGCAACGCAAACGTCCTAAAAAAAGAAAATCTGAAATTAGACATAGTATAGATTTAGACTTTGCTAATTATTGTCCTGGCCTTGATGATGAATTAGAAGATGATGTTATTACATTGGTTAAATATGAAAAATTTGATGAAGTTATTGAAGCTACATCATTAGAAAAAGAAGGCAAATAGTTATGGTAGAAGTAAAACATTATAAACATAATAAAGTTGCTCAATTCTTATATAATTATTGTTTAAAAGGAAGTAAATTCTTATATAAATATCCTGTTATTTATTGGATATTACAATTTACTTGGGGTATCATCTATACTATCATTGGTTCTATTATTGGTTTCTTTGCTTGGATGATAGGCGGCGAAGGATCTTCTTTCCATCGTGGATATGTTATTATGATAGGTGATAACTGGGGAGGATTAGAATTAGGTCTGGGTTGTCTCGTTGCTTATAATATGGGCGACGAATGGACTGACCATTGTAAAAAACACGAAATGGGGCATTGTTATCAAAACGCTTTATTAGGACCATTTGCAATATTTCTTGTAACTATTCCTAGTGCTATCAGATATTGGTATCAAAGAATTAGAACTAAAAAAGGATTACCTAATAAAGATTATGAAAGTATTTGGTTTGAAGGATGTGCCACTGAAATTGGTGAAACCTTATATGGTTATTTAAAAGAAGAAAAAACAAAATAGGATAAATTCAAAGCTTCTGCTTTGTATTTATATATTAAGTTGATGCGCGATGTTATGAATGATAGCATTGACGACATCAGATTATCGAAAGATAAGCAAGGAGATTGGACTTAGTGTCCTATATCACACTTGGAAAATAGCAGCTCAGAAGGTTGCTATTTTTTATTTCAGTTGTCTACAAATTGAAGTCAACTGAAAATATGAAAAATTACTTGACAATGGGGAATATTTCTATATAATAAATATGTAAAAAGTACCCCAAATTACTTTTTTTGGTAAAAACGTTTTAGAAAAATACTTTGACCCCTGTTGGGGTGTGTTATAGAAAGGTGGAGATTTTAATGTATTGTAGTTTACATAATCATACAATGTATTCAAATTTAAAATTATTAGATAGTATCAATAGAATTCCAGATATGATAAATAAAGCTATAGAATACGGTTTTAACGGTTTAGCTATCACGGACCATGAAATATTATCAGGCCATGTTGAAGCTTTAGAATATGCTGATAAGATTAAAAAAGATCATCCTGATTTTAAAGTAATACTAGGGAATGAAATTTATTTAATTAAAGAAAAAGAATATAAACAACCAGAAACAAAATTCTGGCATTTCTTATTAATTGCAAAAGATTTAACAGGATACATGCAAATTCGTAAATTAAGTTCTAAAGCCTGGGATCGTATGTATGTATCTAAAGGACAAAAAAGAACTCCCACTTTTTATGAAGACTTTGAAGCAATAATTGGTAATGATAAAGGTCATATTATAATGTCAACAGCCTGTTTAGGTTCATATTTAAACGATTGTTTTATTAGACACGATTTAGAAGAAATTAAATTTTATATAAATTGGATGGTTAAAACTGTTGGAAAAGAAAATGCTTTTTTAGAAATACAAGATAGTGACTCTATTGAACAACAAAATTATAATAAATTTATTTTAAAATTAGGAAAACAATTAAACTTAAAAGTAATTGTAACTCAAGATGCTCATTATCTGAATAAAGAAGATTTACAAATTGAAAAAACCTTTTTAAACAGTAAACAAGAAGGAGATCGAGAGGTTGACGCTTTCTATAAATATACTTATATGAAACCAGAAAGTGAAATCAAACAAATTCTTTCTTATCTTCCTGTAGAAGATGTTCAACAAGCTATTGATAATACTCAAATAATTTATCGAATGATACAACCATATGATATAAGAAAAGATACAATTATTCCACAAAGAAAACTTCCTTCCTTTCAATTAAAACATTTATTAAAAGAATGGTATGAACAAGAAGAAAACATAAAAGCATTTGCTGAAAGTTTGTGGGACCAAGATAGATTTTTATTGCATTTAATTGAGCAAGGAATAGAAGAAAAAAATTTTAAAGTAACTAAATTAGAAGCAGATAGAATTAATACTGAACTTGGTGTTTTAAAATATATTACTGAAAGAGTGCATCAACCTATGAGTGCGTACTTAAATTTGGTGCAAGAAATTATTAATTTAATGTGGGAAGTATCGTTTATCGGCGTCAGCAGAGGATGTTTTACAGAAGATGCCCAAATTTTAATGGGAGACGGAAGTTATAAATCAATTAAAGATGTACAAGAAGGAGACTTAGTTTATACTCATTTAGGAAGAATAAAGAAAGTTTTACAAACTCATCAATATAACGTAAATGAACGATTATATACAATCAAAGTGCGCGGACGTCCTGCATTTACTTGTACTAATAATCATCAAATATTTGGTAGCCATCAAGGTTCTTGTAAAGCACCTGGTTCTAAAAATGTTTATTGTTCAGGAAAGTGTAAAAGGTTCAGTACTTGTCCTTATGCCACTGGAGAAGCAATTCAAGCTCATTGGATTGAGGCACAAAATTTAAAAAAGGGAGATTTTGTTACAACTCCAAAATTTAATTTTGCAAATCCTACAAGTAATTTAATAGATTTAATGAAATATATCCCTGAATCTAGTGCCGTAGGAGAAAACCAATTTTATTATAAGCGTAAAGATGATCGTTATTGTTCTGGAATAGTGAAAAAATTTATAGCCAATCGCTATTCACAATGGACACCTGGTCTTGCTCGTCTTGTTGGTTATTTTATTGGAAATGGATGGACAAGAAAAAAAGATGATAAGTCAAATTCAATAATTCAGTTTGGCCTTGCCTTTCATAGTGAGGCAACAGAAAAAATTAATGATTGTGTTAATTTAATTGAAAACGAATTACATTTATCTTATAAAATCAGACCTTCTTCTCGTCGAAAGGTAGTACAAATTATAGTAGGAAACAAGCCTTGGGCTAACTTTTTTGCGGCAGAGTGCGGAATAGGAAGTCATAATAAAAAAATTCCTTATAAAATCTTCACAGATTTAACATTAGCTAAAGAATGCATGAGAGGGTTAATTCTCACTGATGGTAGTACAGATTTAAAAAGACGTCGTTTTAAATATAGCACAATTTCTCCTATGCTTCAAAAACAAGTTTTTTATTTGCTTAATTTATTAAAATATAATTCTTTTATGAATGAATTTGATAAGAGGCAAGAAAATTGGGAGCCAGAAAGAACAAATTGTTTATCAGGAACTCAACTTTTGAAATTTTGCGAAGAATTTAATTTAGGAACACCTATGACTTCACAACTTGCATATACTCGTCAAGATTTTGAAGAAGATGAACAATATTATTATAATAAAATTGAAAATATAGAGACAAAAAACTTTCAAGGAATAGTTTACGATTTAACAGTAGAAGATGACACTTCTTATATTGTGAATGGGTGTGCTGTACATAATAGCGCAATGTCATTCTTAATTAATTATTTAATTGGAATTGTGCAAGTTAATCCAATTCCTTACGATGTTCCTTATTGGAGATTTATGAATACTGCAAGTATTCCAACGTTAACGCCAGAAGAAATTAAAGCAGGTAAAAAACTTTCAATAGCGGCAACGATGCCTGATGTTGATATAGATATTAGTCCTACAAAAGCAAATGAGGTTATGGATATTATGAGACAACATTATGGAGAAGATAATATTCTTAATACACTAACTTATAAAAAAGAATCTTTAAAAGCTGCTTTAAATAGTTGCGGTAGAGGATTAGGATTATTACCCGAAGAAACTCATTATTTATCAAGTTTGGTTCCTACTTCTAGAGGTCACGTTTATTCTTTACAAGAATGTGAAGAAGGTGACGAAGAAAAGGGCTTTGAAGCTCATCCAGAGGTAATTCAAGCTATTCAAAAATATCCTGGTTTATATGAGGCCGTTAAAAAGATAGAAGGTTTAATTTCAGGTTCTGGAATTCACGCTTCTGCCGTTTACTTCTTTCCTGATGGTTATATTAATTGTTGTTCTATGATGCGAGCCCCAAACGGTACCCGTATAACAGGATTTGATTATAGAGCGGTTGATGCTTGTTCGGGATTAAAAATGGACTTTTTATATACCGATTGTCAAACTAAATTAATGAAAACAATGGACTTATTATTAAAATATAATCAAATTAAATGGCAAGGTTCTTTAAGGGCTACTTATAATAAATATTTACATCCAGATGTATTAGATTATAATAATCCTGAAATGTGGAAAAGAATGCAAGAAGGACAAATATCTAATTTGTTCCAATTTGATAGTTTACAAGGGGCCATTTGTATTAAAAGAACTCGTCCTGAGAATGTAAAACAATTAGGAGCAGCAAATGCTGTTATGAGATTAATGAGTTCTGATGGTGGAGAAACTCCATTAGATAGATATGTACGTTTCAGAAATGATATAAGCGAATGGTATAAAGAAATGGATGAATATGGTTTAACAAAACACGAGCAGTCTCTTCTTGAAAGATATTTATTACCTAAGTTTGGCAATTCTGTAGAACAAGAAGATATGATGCAAATTGTTCAAGATCCTGAAATTTCTAACTTTACATTAGGAGAAAGCAACAAGTTTCGTAAGGTGGTGTCCAAAAAGAAACTTAAAGAAATTGAAAAATATAAGAAATTATTCTTTGAAAAAAATAAAGATCCAGAGGTTTCAGAAGAACTAGATTTTTAGAAGGGAAAATATTTCCTTCTTTTTTTATTGACTTTTAAAAACATTTGTGTATAATAAATAGTGTAAAAAGAAAGGAACCAAATTATGAAAACTATTAGAATATTTGTTACACTTAAACAAAATGATATAATTAATATTCCTGATGACGCATCAGATAGTGAAATTGATGCAATAGTTGATAATTATGCTAGTGAGTTAGCAGAAAACGCGGGAATTCAAAAGTATGAAGTTGAGTGGCAAGAAGATTATTAAGGAGAGTTAAATTATGAGTTCATCAAAAAAATATATTATAAAAATATATTCAGAACAACCTTTAAATGGAGTTTGGAAAGGTTATATTAAAGTTGATATTGATGTAAAATGTTCTGAAGGAATTGAAAGAAAAACAAGAATATTCTCAAAAAATGAATGGGAAGAAATTAAAAAATTTGGATATTATTTAGGATAAAGAAAGGAAACAACATTATGAAAAAAGAAGAATTATTTAAAGCGGAAACATTTGATTATATTTGTAAACTAATTAAAGAAAAATTAACAAAATCTATGAAAGGTAATAAACAAGTAAGTATTTTAGAAATCAAAGCATATAATTTATCAACAAAATCCAATGATTTTGAAAAAGAATTACAAATTAAATTTTCTATAAATCTAAATCCAGAAATTTTTTGTTCAATGGTATATATTGATGCTGTTTGGTACTATGATTTATTTGATGCAAAAGAATTTGCTTCAATTGTTGCGAGCAATGTTTTAAAAAAATCAGTTAAAAATATAAGCATTGCTGAAAAAGACAACGATAGTAATATATTTAGTGTTTATACACGAAATGATAAATAAATAGAAAAACGAGGTTACATATTATGAATAGAAAAAGTATATTATTAATTAGCTTAACAATTATTGCTATGCTAGGTATAGTTGTAGGAATTGCATTTATTTGTAGTAAATTCATCATCCGTCCATACAATACCATTGTTACTATGATTTTAAGTTATTTAACAGGATCTTGCGGGAACGCGGTTATTAATTATATTCTTGAGAAAGAAGGTTGTCAAAATGAAGAATAAAAGAAGTATTTTATTGATTATCTTAACAATTGTAGTTATGTTTCTATTAGGAGCATTAATTGTATGGGGAAGTTGTTCTATTCTTCTTTACCCTTGGAATGTTATATCAACTATGTGTTTAAGTCTTGTTGTTGGTTTAGCAGGTAATAGAGTGCTAAATATTATTATTGATAAAGAAGGGAAAAACTAAAATGATACATAAAAAGGAAAAAGAAGAAATTGAAAATTTGTTAGAAGATACCTTTGTTGGCAGTTCTGACGCATTAGAATGGTTATCTGAAAAAGGATTTGTTGAAGCTGACAAATGTTATTATTATTGCTATTCTGATAAAAATGGTAATTACATTGGTAATGATAGTGATGATGATCCTTATGACATATTAGAAATACTTTTAAAAGATATTGATTATGATGAATTTATGACAAAATTTAATGAAGAATTCGGAGATGAAGATAATGGATAATATAAATTGGAAAGAAAAATATATGGATGAACATATTAAAGTTCAAGATTTAGAGTCTAAAGTTGATGTTTATGAAAATATTACAATTCCTAGATTGAAAAAAGAAAAAATAAAAGTATTAAAAAAAGTTGTAAAGCAATTAAAAGAATGTACATCATTCTTTATGACGGTTGATGAATCCGATGTAGATGATGTGATTGAATATTGTGAGAGTATTATAGAAAAGGGAGAATAAATTATGAAAAATATTATAGTATATACAACAGTATATCATAAAAACTTTATTAAAGTTGAAGATGATGTTTATGAAGACGAAGATAAACTTCAAGAAAAAGCTAGAGAAATTGCTAATAAAATTGCAGGCAATAATGATTATGATTATGAATATGAATTAGATGAAGAAGAAGAATAAGAGGTGATAGAAATGAACAAATGTGATTTTTGTAATTACTATGACCCATTTCAAAATAAATGTGGCTGTGCTTATTCTCCTAAAAATTGTACAGAAGCTATTAAAGCTTACTCACAAGTATTAATGAGTCAAAACAAGAATACTAAAACTAAAAACGTTAATATTAATAAAAACAATAATAAAACGAAAGGAAAATAGTCATGAGTAAAATAAAAATTGATCAATATACAAAAATGTTATTAGATGACATCATTTTACAAAGTAAGAAAGATGACGATCCTGTTAAAAGCTTTTGTTTAGAATTTGTGTTTTATAATCAAGAAGAATGCTGGATTACTACAACCTATCAAAGTGGAAAAATAGACGAGGAAAAATATTTGGACAAGACTATGAACCAATTGGCTCTAGATCAATGTCCACTCGAAGGAAATCATATTGTTCTTCCAGCTGATTATGAGAGTGTTATCGATCCAAACATTGTTGAAAATTTTCCAGGCTGGTCGAAAACGTATACGTTAGATTTAAGTAATATAGGAATTTTAACTGATAAAGAAAAAGAATATTTAAAAGCTGTAATTGAACCATATAGATTACTGGTCTCAGATATAAGTAAAATAGTTGGTTGGAATCATGATCCAGAACAAATTTTTGTTTATTTAGATTGTGGAGATCCAATTACCTTTCCAATCATTTTACCAGAATTAAAATTTTCAGGAATGGAATTAAATAAGAATTATACTTTAGAAGATTTAGGAATATAAAGGAGAAAAGAAAATGAAAATTAGTAATAAAACTTATAATGTATGTAGTCACTTTATACATTTATTTGAATCATTTGATTATAAAATAGGAAGTATTATTCTACGTAGGAATGAAGACAGAGAAACAAATTTTTATGAAATTAGTTTATCTTTTTCGGGCAAAGATAATTCTAATAAACAATTTCAAACATCTGTATCAATGATTGATGAGGAAATGCATACAATATTATGTAAAAGGAGCAGAGACTTTTTGATATGTGATGATGTAAAAAGTTTACGTTTTCATTTTAATAATGTCCCATCTTTGTCTGATATTGAGAAGTATCTTTTAACACAGCTCTTTAATTATTATCATATAACAGAGGGAACGATTATGAAAAAAAGTAATCATCTTATCATTAAAACTAAAAATCCTTTTGAAGGAATAGAAACTGACATTGAAATAAATTTGTCTTTAAAGCCATTAAAAGACAATAATTTTAAAGAGCTGGAAGAAGAATATGAATATTTTATTGAGGATTTAGATTTAGGAGAAGATACAAGAAAAGCAGCATTGTTAAATCAAACGTTGTCAGCGTGCGATTGTATTTATCAAAATGGAAGAGTTCTCTATAAAGGCAATTTTAAAATTTCATTTAGTGAATTTTTAGATAAAGATAATGTTTTTATTCATTGTAAAACAAGAGATGACTTTGATTTCCTTATGGATAAATTAATGGAAGCAACTCCTGGTAATATATTCTATAATGTTAATAAAGGCATCGAGGGTGTTTGGTATGATTATGGTGAAGATAGCTGTGTTAAAAATGATGGAACAGGGATGAAATACGAATATTGCAAAGCTTCAAAAAACAATTATGCTATTTATGAATTTGACGAATTAGATTTTAGTAAATAATAAGGGCAATAAAAATATGAAAATTAAATTAACTGAATTTTGGAATAGTAAAGAAAATCTTGCTATTCATTGCAATACGAAAGAAAAAGCAAATGAATTATTAAAAGCTTTTGATAGGCTTGGTAAGAAATGGAGTAATGGTATGAGTTATTTGGATGTTGATTATTATACTCTTGATTATGGTCTTTACTATAGGAACACTTGTTATTCAAATCATAATAAATTTCATGGATATTCAAATTATAAATCACATGACTATACAATTTATGAATTCGAAGATGTTGATTTAAAAAATTAAGAAGGAAAAATCAAAATGGAAAAATTAAATTCTAAAAAGAAAATTACATTAACAAAATTTTTAGACGATTATGATAGAGATTTGGCTATTCACTGTGATACTGAAATACAGGCAAGAATATTACAAAAAACAATTCGTAAATCGCTCAAAAAAAGATGGAATATTAAAATATCTGATCAAAAAGATACTTTTTGTAGATGTTATAAACGAGACACCTGCTATGACAATGATAATTGCTGTGGATCTCGTGATTGGTACGAAACGATGGGTTATTTAATCTACGAATTTGATGAAGTTGATTTAGATAAATAAAAGACCTCTTTTATTTAGTGGAACTTGTGCGTAAAAAGCATAAGTTCTTTTTTTACTTGACATTTACAAATATTTATATATAATTTAAGTAAGTAAGAAAGGGTGATATCAAATGAAAAAGATTATTATTATTTGTAACGACAAAGTTATTTCAGAACACGAAACATCAGATGTATATTATGATGCAATGATGAAAGAATGTGAAAGACAACTAAATGAAGGAACTCTAGATAGTAGAGTGTTTGAGTTCAATGAAAAAGAACAAGCTAAAATCACTAAATATATAGTGAACAATCTCATATATAAATTAATAGATAAGAAAGAAGTTGAATAGAATGAATTTTGAAAATAGAGAATATAATAAACCTTCGCAAATTGAATATGAAGGTACTTTAACTAAAAATAGGAATCAAAGGCCTACTTGTGACCAAAAGTTTTTAGACTGGTGTGTGGCTAATGCAGAACGTTTTAGCTCTTATTATACTATGGCTAAAGCATTAGGACTTGATGGCAGGGCTTTTCAACGTTTAATAGAAGATTATAACATTACATTAACATTTGATAGTAAAGCTGCTCATACTCCTAAATTATATCAAGATTATGACTGGTTATATAATCAAATTGTTACTTTAAATAAGTCTCGTAAGCAAGTAGCTGAAGAAAATGGCTGGACAGTTAGAGTTTTAGAAAAATGGATGGGCATTTTAGGAATTAATAGAAGAACATACCAAGATTTAAAACAAATGTCTGATAAGCAAAGAGATTTAATTAAATTCTCATTATTAGGTGACGGATGTGTTTCTGATACAGGATTTTTTATTGTGTCTCATAGTGAAAAGCAAAAAGATTATTTATATTGGAAATATGAAATGTTGAAAGATCTTTGCTCGCATGAACCGACACGATATGATGAGAGTGTTAAAATAATTAACGGAAAAGAAGTTAATTGCGAACCATATTATAGATTTAATACTAGAAAATTAAAGGAATTGTTTAATCTTAGAGAAATGCCAATAGAACAAATTGTTAATGATTTAGATGAATTTGGTTTGTCAATTTGGATGTTGGACGATGCTAGCCGAGATGCTTCTTGGAAGTTATGTATAGCCGCTTATCCTGAAGAAACTAGAACATTTATTGTAAATTATTTTAAGGATAAAGGTTTTTTATCTGCTAAAGTAAGGCTATATGATACAAGATATGTGGAATTTAATGCTGACGACAGTAGAAAAATAGATGCTATAATTTTGCGTAACATTCCTCACAATTTAGACATTATACAATATAAAATTATAAATAATAGTAGAATTAAATCACCAAGGAGGGGAAATAATGGCTAGGCGTCTTTTCCTAGATTATGTCTGGGGAAAATGCATTCAACCACAAGTAGGATACGCCTTTTCTTTGCCGCACGATATTAGTTATTCTATAGAAGCCGTCCAAGAAGCTAATTTAGCAACAAGATATAACCCTCTTTTTTGGGAATGTGCTTGCCTTTGTATCAACGCAGGAAATACGGAAACAGGATTTGAAGAAGACGATGATGAAGAGCAAGACGAGGAAGAAAAGAAAACTAAATCAGGAGCACCATCATATGGTAAAATTTCAAAAGCTTTAACCGATTGTAGGCTTCACGGTGTAAATATTGAATTTCCAAACATTAATACATCTCAAGCAGATTTCGTTCCTGATATTGAAAATAATAGTATTTTATATAGTTTAAAGACTGTTACAAATGTGAGCGATGATTTATATTCACAAATCATTCAGAATAGACCTTATTCATCAATAGAAGATTTCTGTTCTAAAGTATCTGTTACACCAGCACAAATGTCCAGTTTAATTAAAGCTGGTTGCTTCAATTCTTTATATAAGATGTCAAGACGAGCAATTCTCTATGCTTATTTCAATTATTTAGCAAATCAAGAAATAATCCTTAAAAAAACATTGAACTTATCTCATTTAAAGAAAGCTTTGTCTCTTGGTGAGAAATTTCCAGGTTATGAAGATAAAATTCAATTATTATATTTTAAAGTATACATTGATAAAAATCAAAAATTAGATCCTAGTAAAGAGGCATTCTCACTTAATGCTTTATTAAATAAGAAATGTTATAAACTCACGGAAGAATCTTGCATCAGCTTTTTCAATATGAAAGTTGCGCCTTCATTAGATTTAAGAAAAGGTGATTATGATTATTTAGATGGACACACAATATTATTAAAAGCATCAAGCTTTACAAAATTCTATGATGCTCAAATGAAAGAATTAACTGATTATCTAAATTCTGAACAAGGTAAATTAGTATTTCAAAAAATGGAAAAAGATGCTTTTATAAAAGATCTTATTGAAAAATACGCAGAAGGAACCGAAGCTGACTGGGATATGCAAACAATGAATTTTTATCAATCTGAACACGCACTTGCTAGAATGTCCGAAATAAAGTATAACATTAAGAATTTTAATAAATTACCAGAAACGCCTATAACACGTAAGTATATAGGTAAAGACGGAGAAGAAAAAGAGACAGCTGAAACTTGTGCAATATGTGGTACAGTTGTAGATGCTAATAATGTTAAACACGTGGTAAGTTTATTAACTAAGTATGGAGTGGTTAATGTTAAATTATTCTCACAAGCATATTCTAATTTTAGTCAAAAGATAAGTATTGTTGAAGATGCCGCCAAAAAGAAGAAAACAGTTTTAGACGACTCTTGGTTTAAAAGAGGAACGAAATTAATTATTCACGGGTTCAGAAGAGAAAATATGTTTGTTGCTAAAACTGAATATGTTAATAAAGTTCCTAAAATGGTAGGATTAATAGAAAGTTTAGATACAAACGGAAATGCTTCTATTAGATACACAAGAAAGAAGAAAATTAGTCAAGAATAACACTTGACTTTTTCTTTTATTTATATATAATATGGAATGTATAGAAAGAAGGTATTTTAAATGGCAACAGAACCAAGTAAATTATTAGGTCAAGGAATTACAGCTAAAGTAACCCTTAACAACTATCGTTTTCCTCGTTATGGACACGAATCTGGCAAGTATGCTATTGTTTTATTAAGAGTTGAAAAATTATTGGAAGGAGAAATTCCTGATGATTTTAAAACCATTATGGGAGAATATGTTATTGTAGCAACAGGAAATATGCCTAAATTAAAAGAAGGCGTTGAGTACAATTTCATGGGAACTTTAACCAAGAATAATAAATACGGGCTTCAATATGAAGTCGTCTCGATGCATTTAGATTATAATTTAGAAAATAAAGAAGATCAAAGAAAATTCTTCAGTTTCTTCATGACTGATAGACAAATAGATTTATTATTTGAACAAGTGGAAGATCCTATTGCTTGTTTAAGAAATAAAACAGTAGAAGAGCTTTTAAAAGTAAAAGGTATAGGACCTGTAACAGCGCGCAGAATGTGTGAACGATATGAAGAATGTAAAGACAATAGTAGAGCATATGTTGAATTAAAACAATTTGATTTAACAAAACGTGCTATTGATCGTTTAATTAGTCAATACGGTTCTGCTGATGTTGCGGTTGAAAAAGTAATCGGTAATCCTTACATTTTAATTAAAGAAGTTAGAGGTTATGGCTGGAAAAAAGCTGATGAAATCGCTAAAAGACAAGGATTTACAAATGATTGTAAAGAAAGAGTATTGGCATATGCACAATATTATTTAGAAACACAAGGAGATCAAAATGGTAATTCTTGGGTATCTATTAACGATTTATGTTCAAATGTGGCCGCTGAATGTGTACCTGTGTCAAATGAAAACTTAGTTAATTGGTTGAAAGAGGTTATGCTTCCAGATAGTTTATATACTGAATTTTATAATGAAAAATATTTTAATCATAATGATAAAGTAGAGGATCCAAAAGCTTGGTTATATTTTGACCAAAAGACAAGAGAAGTTGGATTATTAAGCATTAAAATTCTAGAAGATGAAATTGCGCGTCATTTACAACGAATTAAAAACGCTGAACCTGTCTTTAAGTATGATAAAGAAGAATGTCAAAAGATTATCGAAGAAGTTGAAGAAGAACAAGGTTTTAAATATACAAATGAACAAATTAAAGCCATTTGGATGATGCTAGATAATAACATTGGTATCTTAACAGGTTCTGCTGGTACTGGTAAATCTAACACATTAACAGCTGTTGTGCGTATATTCGATCATTATGATATGAGTATTAAACAATGTGCTTTATCTGGTCGTGCGTCAAGTAAATTAACTGAAATTACTGGTGTTGAAGGTAAAACTATCCATAGATTATTAGCTTATTCAACTGATGCAGACCAATTCTCATTTAATGAAAGAAGACCTTTACACGACGATTGTATTATTCTTGATGAAGCTTCAATGGTTGGAGGGGAACTATTCTTATCATTAATTAGTGCGGTTAAAAACGGTGCTAAATTCATTATGGTAGGAGATATTCAACAATTAGAATGTATTGGATTATGTAATGTTTTAAAAGACTGTTTAACGTCAGGTTATATTCCTTCTGTGATGTTAAGTAAGATCCATCGTCAAGCGGCTAAATCTGGTATTATTTCTCAATCTTTAAGAGTATCCGCAGGAGAACCTTTAGTTCAAAATACATTTGAAGGAACCGAAACTCGTGGAGATTTGTTAGATTTTCATATCATTGCATCTAATGATAATAGAATGACACAAGAAAATATTATTAATAGATTTAAAGAATTATATTTCAATCGTAGAATTTCAGCAGAAGATATTCAAGTATTAGTTCCTATGAGAGTTCGAGGAGATATTTCTTGTAGAGCTTTAAATGAAGTTATTCAATCAATTGTAAATTCTACAATGACATTTAATGCTGTTACGGTTAAATATCTAGATAGTGGAACTAAATATGAGGTTACTTATAAACCACGTGACCGTGTAATTGTAACACGTAATAACTATAAAGCATTGACACCTAATGGTAAAGAAGTTGCTATTTTTAATGGTAATGTTGGTTACATTAAAGATATTGATATTAAAGAAAGATCTATGACTATTGTGCTTCCAGAACAAGGAGAAGTCATTCTTGGAGAAGAACAATGGGGTGATATTCAATTGGGATATGCTATTACAATCCATAAAAAACAAGGTGACAGTATTCCTTATGCAATTATAGGTTTAGATACTAGTTGTTATGCTTTATATTCAAAAGAATTAGTATATACAGCAATCACTCGTGCAAGGACAGATTGTACACTTGTAACACAAGCTAAAGCTATTAATCAAGCTGTTAAAATCAGTCGTATTAGAACAAAACAAACTTGGTTAAAAGAGTCTTTAAAGAAATTATATATGAATTCAATGGAAGCAATAACAGGTCACAATAATGATTAAGAAAGAGAGTTGTAGTTAAAACATGGATTATGTTACATCAGATTTACATTTTAGACACAATCGAATTATTATATTTGAAAGAACTCAATTTAAAACCGTTGAAGAACACGATCAATATATTATAGAACAATGGAATTCAGTTATTCAAGATCACGATAGAGTATTTGTGTTAGGGGATCTTGGATTTAAGCCTTTTGCAGATTTAGGTAAACTTGTTAAGCAATTAAAAGGACATAAAATTTTAGTTAAAGGAAATCACGATCAAATGGTTGTGGGAGACGCAATTAATATGGGTTTTGAAATGATGTATGACCATCCTATTTATTATAATACACACATAATATTATCTCACGAACCTGTAAAAGAAGCGTGGGATAATCCTTATGTTTATAATATTCACGGGCATTGTCATAACTTTCAAACTATTGACGCACCTAATTTTGTAAATGTTAATATTGCCACCACTGATTATAAGCCAATTCCTATGGCACAATTTGTATCTAAAGCTAATTTAAGATGTAAATCAAGAAAAGAAAAATGGGAAACCGAATGGTATTGTCCATATTTATTAAAAAAAGAGCAAGATAGTCGCAATAAGTGAAAAAATTGCGACTTTTTCTTCTTTTTCTATTGACTTTTAAATATATTCTAGTATTATTAATAATGTAAAAGGGAGGTATTATTATGTTACCAATAACAGAAGTTAAACGCATTGTCAAAAAAGAAATTGAAAGGTTAGGTTACGGATGTAAAGAAATAGAATCTAAGTCAACAACATCAGTATATTATAAAATCTATTTTGGTGAAGCAAATATGATTTTTAGAATTGCTGACCATAAAGGAAAACAAGATATTATTACTTTACGTATTGATAAAAAAACCACACCTGAAACGATTAAACAATTTGCTAAAAATCGTATTAAAGATTTAGCATGGCGTAAGACTAAAATGACACTTGGCTTGTAAAGGAGGTATAGCAAAATGGCAGAAGAAGAATACAAGCGTGCATTAGCACATGTCGAAAAAGTAGTAGATATTCAACCTATTGAAGGAGCAGATCGAATTGTTCTTGCAACTATTTTAGGTTGGAAAGTAGTAGTTAAAAAAGATGAATTTAAGGTAGGAGATTTAGCAGTTTATGTGGAAATTGACTCTGTTTTACCTGCCGATGATGTGAGATTTGAGTTTTTAAAGAGCAAAGATTATCGCATCAAAACAATGAAACTAAACAAATTCAAAGTGTTTAGTCAAGGAATTGCGTTCCACGTTAACGAATTTCCAGAAATTAAAAATCCTGCTGAAGGAATGGATGTGACAGAGGTTCTAAAGATTACGAAATATGAACCATATGAACCACCAGTTAAATCTCTTTCTTACAAAGAAGCTAAAAATAAGAGAATGTTTGCTCGACATCCTAAATTTTTCCAAAGTAAATTTGGTAAATTTGTCAGAAAACATCCTACTTTATTAAAGATATTTGAACATTTCTGGGGCGGCAAAAATATTAAACCTAAGAAATTCCCTGATTGGATTAGAAGAACTGACGAAATCAGATGTGAAAATATTGCAAATATTTGTTCTTATAAAAAACCGCTTTTAGTAACGTGTAAAGTTGATGGTTCAAGTACAACTTTTGCATTAAGATTTAAGAATGAAAAACATAAGAAATATGAAATATTTGTATGTTCTCGTAATGTGCGTATGTTAACCGAAACACAATCTTGTTACTTTGAAACAAACGTATATTATGAAATGTTTAAAAAATATGATGTTGAAGAATTCTTAAAGGCAACAGCAAATCTGTTACAAGCAGACTTTGTTATTTTACAAGGTGAAACATATGGCGATAAATTACAAGGAAATCCTTATAAAATGGATTATGTTGATTTTAGAGGTTATAACTTAATTTATGGTTATATGGAAGGAACAAAGCAATTTAAAGCAAATGTTAATAACCCACTATATCATAGAGTAGGAGACACTATTCAAACACGCATCAATAGTATTAAAGCTAAAGAAATGTGTGAAATTCATGATATTAAATGGGTTCCAATTTTAGAAGAGAACTTCATTCTTCCTGATACAATGGAAGAATTAAAACAACAAGCTACTGGAGCATCAGTTATTAATCCTAAAGTATTAAGAGAAGGACTTGTTTATCGTTCAACGACTGATCCAGAGTTCTCATTTAAAAATGTTTCAAGAGAATATTTACTAAGCAAGGGGGAATAAAACTATGTGGCATAGAAAGAATTCTGTCTATTTAGACGGAGCTTCTAATACCCCTGTTGATCCAAAAGTATTTAAAGCAATGCGTCCATATTTAACTGGGCGCTTTGTTGGTAATACCGCTTCAACACATGAATTTGGTGAAAAAGCATTTACAGTATTAGAGACTGGTAGAGATAAACTAAGTAAATTAATAGGATGCGAACCTGATGAAATTTATTTCACATCTGGAGCAACCGAAGGTAATAACTGGGTTATTCAAGGATTAGCGTTGCACGAAAAAATTTATAATAATATGAAAAAAAACCATATCATTGTATCTTGTGTGGAACATTCTTCTATATTAAATACTTGCAAAGAACTTGAAAAATGGGGTTTTGAAGTTGATTATTTACCAATTAATAAAAAGCGTGGTGGAGTTGTCACCGCTGCAACTTTAAAACAACATTTGAGGCAAACAACTTTATTAGTATGTATTATGGCGGTCAATAACGAAATTGGTTCTAATAATACCATTGCTGCTTTAGGAAGAGTGGTACAAAAGAGTAATGCTTTCTTCTTATGTGATTGTACTCAAGCATTGTCATATGGTGGCAAAGATATGAAAATAGCAGAAAGATTTTATAACATTGATTATTTAACTTTCTCAGGACATAAGATATATGGTCCAACTGGGACAGGTTGTTTAATTGCTCGTAAAAGAGCTCCATTATATTGTATGATACACGGAGGATCTCAAGAAAGTGGTTTGCGGGGTGGAACAATTAACTTAGTAGGTGTTGTAGGTTTAATAGAAGCTTATTCGCAAATGTCTAAACATGATTATTTTGAACATTATGCGTCATTATATGAATATCTTTTAAAAAGAATTAAAGAAGAAAATTTGCCTATTGTTCTGAACGTGGAACCAACAGTTTATTCAATTATTAGTATCAGATTAGAAACCGATAAAATAGCTTTTTCTGAAAATTACACATTTGCTGATGCGCTAGCGGTACAAGGAATTGCTTGTTCTTCCACCTCAGCTTGTGATGAAAAAGATCCTGATGAACATCATTTGTCTCATGTATTAAAAGCTTTAGGTTTGTCAAACTTGGATATTGCACGATCTGCAAGATTATCTTTTACAAAATATAATACTACAAAAGACATAGATTTATTAATAAAAGCGGTCAAAAAAATCATTGCTTAAAAACAGTTAGAAAATGCTAGAAAATTTTCAAAAATAAAAAAACTCTAGCATTTTCACATTATTTTAATAAAACTATGACAAAAATAATATATTTATTATTTTTATAAAAAACACTTGATTTTAAAAATTATTTTGCTATAATAAATAGTGAAGAAAGGAGATTAAAATTTTATGGGATTAGACATCGGTTTTAGAGTATGGGACAAAACTCCCGAAGGCAGATTAGTCGAGCATAAGTTATCGGAGGCTGACTACTGGAATTCTGGTTCTTGTGGTAGATGTGAAATGAACTATGCTTGGAATTATGGATGCAAGGATGATTATGAAAAAAAGATTTATTCTTCACCTGTGTTTTCTAAAGAGTTTGACGGATATTCACAAACAGAAGATGATTCTGTTGGAAACAGCTGGACCAATAAATATGTATATGTTGACTTTGAAGATTTTAGAAAAGTTATTAATGCTAAAATTGAACAAGTTGAGAAAGAACATTCTGATTGGAGCCTTCGTTTATTAAGAGAGCAAGCTAATATGAAACACGAAATCAAAGAGTATCGTGACCTTCAATTAAAATGCACTGAAGCAAATGCTTATGCCTTCGATCGTTTCCAAGAAGAGATTAATAAACTTAAAGAAGCAATTGCATATAGTGAAGAAACATATCGTAATCTTGATGAAGAAGATTATGATTATTCAAAAGCTATGGCTTGCAAGCGTATGCTTGAATTAATGGACAAGTTTATTAAAGAAGGATATGTCGTTACAACATATTATTCTGATTAATAAATAGTAAAAAACAAAAAAGGAGAATTGTAATTTAATGAGTCGTAAACGTTTTGATGATGATGAAGATTTCTATGAACCTCGTAACAAGAAAAAAACTAAAAAAGGTCGCACAGGACTAGGAGAGCAATTTGCTAGCATCAATGAGAATACCGAAGATGTATTTGAAAATACTAACACTGTAACATTTGGAAGATTTTGTTCTAACGATCAAAGAAAGAATAAAACTTTCGTACAACCTGCTCCTGCTCCTAAAAAGGTTGAAACTCCAAGATACTCCCCTCAACCTAATAAGACACCTATTCCTACTAACATCTTAAGAGTTAACAACAGAGACATAGATCTTACAACTGCTAAAGGCATCTTTAAACAACCTGACGAGTTATCATTATTAATTAAATATAATGATGGTTCAGAAGAAGTTATATCTTTCAAAGATAAGAACTTCACAACAAAGATGTTCTATAGAGCATTAGGTTTCATTAAAAATCAAAAAAGAATTAATAAAGAGAGAAAGTAAAAATTCTCTCTTTTTTTTCTTGACTTTTATAAATAATCCGCTATACTAGTATTGTAAATCAAAAAAAGTGCTAAATAAAATTACCATTTTATTTTAGCGGAAAGGAAGGAAAATTTATGTTATTTATACTTTTATTAGATCTGTTAGTGGGACTTGCAATTATTTTATTGTTACCTGCTGTAGCAATCTTATGGATAGGAGCGTTCACAGCTATACCTGCATGGCTTAATATTACTTGCTTGTCTGTTATCACTTTTATTTCATTAATAATTTTAATTGGCTTATTGGTGTCTGATCGCAACTAAAGAAAAGAGGAAAACAAAAATGAATGACAATATTATGAAAATTGATGATTTAACAAATACACTTGTGCTTGTGGCTTTTAAAGACAAGACAACAGCAAATGGCTGGTTAGTACGTGATGATAAGAAAAAAGGAAAATATCTTATTTTATCATGTTTTGATAATAAGATCACCTCTTTCTCTTTATCACACATCAAATATCTTGCTTATATAAATGGAGCTTGCTTTTTTAAATACCAAGGGAAAAATATTTTTAAAGTGGTATATATGCCAAATGAATTATCTTACGAGTCATACGGAAAACTTCAAAGACTTGCAGAAACAGGAGAGTTAGATTAATATGTGGAAATATAATAATGAACGTTTTATAGTGTTAGACACAGGAGATATCATTGATACTTGTTCTTGGGGTTGCCAAGGCTGGGGAATGAATTATCAAACTAACATAGAAATTAAAGGTAACAAAGTATATGTCACTTACTGGACCGCAGGCGATTATGATTATAATGACGAGTTTGATAAACTATTTCTTGGTAACATTGTTTATAGTTCTAATAAACCTTTCTTAGTCAAAGAGTCTGTTCTGTCAAGAACTCCGACAATTACCTATGATGAATATAATTTAGACCTATCAGACTTCATAGGAGAGATACGAGGCAATGAGTAACAAAAGTGTTATTAGCATTCAACCTTCTGAAAAAGAACTCTGGGATAAAGCTAACGCACAAGGTTATGTGTGGATTAAATCTGA
Source organism: uncultured Bacilli bacterium (assembly GCA_934162685.1). Taxonomy (GTDB): domain Bacteria; phylum Bacillota_I; class Bacilli_A; order RFN20; family CAG-826; genus RUG131. The sequence goes on from CAKPJO010000001.1 coordinate 53,444, forward strand.
TACTGGGTTTATTACAAAAGATGAATTGGATACTTATAGTAGATTAGAAACCGTATGGTATAAAGTATGGCTACATCAAGAAGACTATGGCTCTAAATGGGCTCTAACAAGGGAGGAGTTAGAAAATGGATACAAACTTAATTAAAATTGAATTCACCTACAGGCAATGGGAAACAATATTAGACACTATACAACATGAATATTGGGAAAATAGGGAATTTTATGATGAATTAAAAGCTATTAGTTCCGAATTTTTATCAAAGTTAGATGATCGAGGATTAGAAGCATATAAAAATCAATTAAATTATGTGAAAAACATTGTAGAGCAAAAGCAAGAAATCATATCTGTGATTAAAAAAGAATTAAAGAAAGAGGTATTAAAAAATGGTTGAAATAATTACTAAAAATAATGAAGTTTTAGGATTTAATTATATAATTTATCCACTGGCATCTGATAATTATAAATATGGAATTGCTTGTTTTGATTATGTTAATAGATATAACACATATTTTCTTTTAGAAGATGTTAAATCAGTAAAAAAAACAGTAAAAGATTTAACTATTTATGAAATGCAAAAGCTTAACATTTACATGAACACTAATAATGAAATATTTCAATTTGATAAAGCTAAAAATATCTCCACTAAATTAAAAATGACTGATTTTATAGATATTAAGCAATGTATTAAAGATTGCTTTAAAAGATTTGAAATGATTTTGACACAAACACAAGATGATTATTATATTGATTAATAAAGAAAGGTAAAAATTATGAAAAGATTAATAAAAAGAACTTTATATGATAGAGAAAAGCATTATGGTTCAATAGAGATTCCTTATGATGATTTAAATTATTTGAAATTAGTATATGATAAATTAGGTAAAGTAGAAGATATAGAAGAAGAGATTGGTATTGATTTAGTTACTTTGTTCAAAGCACAAATGCAAGACAAAATTTATTATAAGGATGTTTTATCAAATTGTAAAATTAAAGGATGTTATGTCGCTTATGGCACAAAAGGTCATATATTAGGAAAGCCTGTATATGCCCTTGTATTACATAACAACAATGGCTTCAGTGCTATTGTATATGCAAGTGATTATGGTACAACTTGGGCGTTAACTAAGGAGGAATTAGAATAATGTATTTAATAGATTGGGTTCAAAAATGGGCTGAGATAGAAACAATTGGCGCATATATTAGTTATGGAATATTAGGATTAGCATTAATATTATGTATAATATACATTATTATATGTTCAATTAATAAATATTAAAAGAGGAGTTAAAATAATGGCTTATTTAAAAGTTTGGATGTTAGATAAAATAATAGTACAATCTGAAATCAGCGATGATTACGCAGATCAAATGATAGCTAACTATAAAAAATGTTATGAAAATTATGAAATACATAAAGATAATACTGATGCTGGCGCTTTAATTGAAGACACAGTGTTCAGATTTAATAATATGCGTGTCATTATAACAAAGGAGGGACCAGAGCGATGAATATTCAATGGCAGAATTTATACAATACAATATACAATACGTTAAATAAGAGACAAGTGAAAGAATTAGCTCTAGCATTAGTAGTTTTACAAGACGGAATTGATAAACTTTCAGAATTAGATAAATTATCTGATATATATAATTTCAAAGATATGAAAGAATTAGAAAAATTATTGAAAGGAAGCAAATGAAAATGAAAAATAAAAAAGAATTATTAAATGATATGCTGTTCTCTTTCAAATATGTGTTTGTCTATGAAGGATTATTACAGTTAGATGGAAACAGCGATCAACCTTTGCAAAATTGTTGGTTAGTGCTTTTCATCAACAGTCTAAGAGAAGCAAAAACAGAATATACGGATTATTATACTCTTACTGATTTAAAAAATTTTAATAAACAATTTGAGCAAATAAATGCAATGACAGATATATATGATACTTTCAAAGTGTTTGATAGACATACTATTATTTGGCAGATGCTAGTACAAATGTTTGGTAACTATGGCGAAAGTCCTAGAACAGGATGGATCGACCAAAAAACCGAATGTGCTGACTTTTTACAATCGTTGATAACTGAGGATGGAGACGCAAAATGGATAACAAAGAATTTGTTTTAGAAGTATTAAAAAGAATTCTTCCTGATACCAGTTGGTGGGGAGAATCTAATCACGATGCAAAATCAATGGAGAATATAGAACTATTAGAGGATATGTTTGATATTATGTTAAACGAACTTTTACAAGATGCCTATGTTCCAGAAGGAAATAAAGGAATGAGTAGTTTTGAGTCTATTGCAAAAGCAAAACAAGAAGTTATAGCTAATATCAGATATTGGTTACCAAGCAAAGAAGAGGATGAAGGCTAGTATGGAATTTAAAGTAGAAATATTAAAATACCCAAAAGAAGAAGATTTACTTTGGTGTAAACAATGTTGTTTAAATACAATAGGAAAATCAACAACAAAACAACCTACTGAAGAATGGTTGGTTAAACTTGTAGAGGCTGAGCATAGTCCAATGAGAGAACTTTGGTTTGGCATCAAAATGACTATTCCTTACTATATTTCAAATCATTTCATACGCCATCATATAGGGGTTAATCATTATGTTCAATCTCAAAGAAATGATAGACAAACTAATTATGATCGAACTAAGGCCCCTCAAGATGCAATGGTAAGTCATATTATGTCTATTAATGCTCAAGAATTGGTATTCATGGCACATAAGAGATTATGCAATCAAGCAAGTCCTGAAACGCATTTAATAATGCAAACAATCTGTGATGAGGTTATTAAAGTTGCACCTTATATGAAATCGGTTCTTGTACCATTATGTGTATATAGAAACAACAAATGTACTGAATTCTTCCCTTGTGCAAGAGCAAAAACTTTTAAAAATAATAACTAAAGTCAATCAAAACGGTTGACTTTTTTTTATAATCTTATATAATAGATATAGAAATGAGGTGGCAAAATGCTAACAAAAGAAAAATTAGAAGAAATCGTAAGTAGACCTGAATATGATTTTCTAAGAACTAATCCTCGATTAAAGGATAAAATCTTATTCTTGACTGTCGGAGGCAGCTATGCTTACGGAACCAATGTTGAAGGTTCAGATATCGACATTAGAGGAGTTGCGATGAATAGCATCGAAGATATTTTAGGTGGTACAACATTTGAACAATTTCAAAATGATGAAACCGATACAGTTATTTATTCAGTCAATAAGTTTATTAAATTGGTAACTGATTGTAATCCTAATGTTATTGAAATGTTATTTTGTGAACCTGCTCAATACATTTGGGTATCTCCATTAGGACAATTATTATTAGATAACAAACATCTATTTTTATCTCAAAAAGCTTATTATACCTTTGGTGGATATGCTAGAGCTCAATTAAATAGATTAGAAAATGCTTTATGTAGAGGCAATTACTTCACACAGGCACAAAAAGAAGAGCACATTGCAAGAAGTGTAGAAAATTCTATTGATAGCTTTAGTGAAAAATATTCAGCAATGATACAAGGCAAAGGAAGCATCAAACTTCATACTGATAAAGTAGATGAAAATGGCGATAGGATCATCACAACTGATATGACAATGAAAGATGTTCCTTTAAGAGAAGTTCGTTCTATGTTAGAAGAAATGACTAATATTGTAAGAGATTATGACAAGTCTGGTGGCTGGAGAAATACTAAGAAAGATATTCCGCACTTAAACAAGCATATTATGCATCTAGTAAGACTATATTACATGGGTATTGAAATTCTAGAAACTGGTGCTTTACATACTTATAGAAGTAAAGAACATCAATTATTAATGAGCATCAGAAGTGGATTATTCTTAGACGAAAAGAATAATTTAAAACCTGAATTTTACACCGTATTAAATGATTTAGAAAATAAGTTAAAAACAGCTTTAGATAATAGTAAATTACCTAAAAAAGCTAGACGAGATGAAATCAAACAATTACAAATTAAAATTAATTTATTAATGATTAAAATGGGTGCCTATAAAGAATATATCTTGACTGAGTTTGATTTAGATGAAAAAGAAAAAGTTGTTAATAATAAAAACTATAAAATTACCTTATCTGAAATTTTAAGTATGAACCCAAGCTATACTGCAATTCATTGTGATACCGAAGAAAAAGCCAATAAATTATTAACAATTTTAAATAAATTAGGACAAAAATGGATTAGTGGAGAATCATATTTAATAAATAACAACTGGAGGTCATACAAAACCCAAACTTGTTATGGCTTAGATGGATCATATGGAATTTCTAAATGGTACGATGATGTTTACGAATTCGATGATATTGATTTAAATAATTAATTAATAAAAGGAGAATAAAAATGAGAAAAAAATTAGTAAAAATACTTACACCAAATACAAAAAGAGGAATTGACAATTTAATAGAATTAGCAAAAAAAGAAGGTCACGATAAAATTAGTGATATAAGAATTTCTTTTAACGGGAATAGAGACATACTACATTGGAACGATGAAGATGTGACAGTTACTATCACATTAATAGGTAAATATAGATTGAAAAGTCGTGGGACAGGATATCGTTTTGCAGCCACACTTACTGTTTTTAGTGATATAGAAGCTTATTATCTAGACTGTCTTAAATATGATTTTAATCAAGAAGAACGCGAAGTTGAATTAAGCATCAAAGAATATAATGATGAAAAATATGTTATTTGTGAAAATTATCGTGAAATAGATTTAGCGTTAGGAAAATAAAATTTTATGGAAAGAAAAGATATTGAACAACTTATAAAATACACTTTACCAACTGAGGTATTCACAATCTTTAACACTTTAGAAAATAAAGGTTTTGAAACTTATTTAGTGGGCGGAAGTGTGAGAGACATGTGCTTCAATGCTATTTTTCACGACAATAAAGACGCTCGTTATCGTAACGTTCACGATTTTGATTTTGCAACCGCTGCTCTTCCTGAAGAAATTATAGAAGTTTTTAAAGATTATGAAGTAATTCCAACTGGGTTAAAACACGGCACTGTTACAGTCAGGATCAACCATCAAAATTTTGAAATAACAACATTCAGAATAGATGGTAAATATGACGATTTTCGTCATCCTAACTCTGTATCATTCACCAGATCTATAGAAGAAGATTTGAGCCGTCGCGACTTCACAATGAACGCTATTGCTTATAGTCCAACAAGAGGTTTAGTCGATCCTTTTAATGGTATTGGAGATCTTGATAATATAAGATGTGTTGGAGACCCAACCCAAAGATTTCGAGAAGATCCTTTAAGAATTCTTAGAGCATCACGCTTTGCTCTTCAATTTATGATACCTATTGAAATCAATACATATGAAGCTGCTCAACAAAACGTGAATTTAATTCATCATTTATCAAAAGAAAGAGTAACTGATGAATTCAAAAAAATGTTAAATATCGATCCTTTAAACATTACTTATTCTATATTTAGAACTTATTATGGCTTTATTTTAGAAGAATACTTTCCAACATTAAAAGAATACGCAAATTTTCGTCCTACTTTGAATAAAGAACCTCAAATTTGGAATAAATATCTTCGTATACAAGACCATCAAGTTAATGTGTTTTTAAGAGTGAGATATTTATATCCAATGTTTGATTTTGCTCTTTATTTGGCTGCTTTATGTCACGACTTAGGAAAACAAAATGCAGAAACAGTAACTCTAACAGACGACAAAATTAAAATATATCATTATTATAGACATCCAGAAGAAAGTCTTAAAATTTTTGAACAAGAAGTATTGCCTCGTTTATCATTATCAAAAAGAGAAATTGACGAAGCCAGAACATTAATTTTATATCATGATATGCGTATTGCCCCTACTAAAAAATCAGTAAAAAAAGCTTTACAAAAAATGTCCCCATTAATGTTATCTTTATTATTTAAATTGCAAGAAGCTGACCTTGATGACCATGAATTTGCTAATTTATTAAGAAAGAAAAATACATATCGTGATTTATATGTGACACAATACATCGCCTCAGAAATTCATAAAGATATTCAAGAATGCTTCACCATAAAACAACTTAAAATCAATGGTAGAGACCTTCTAAATTTAGGAATAGAACCAGGCCCCAAAATTGGTAAAATTCTTAAAGAATTATTAAAGAAAGTTATTGATGAAGAGATTCAAAATGATCCTAGGTCTCTCTTACAATATGCACAACATTTAGCCACAAAAGAATGAAAAAGTTAAGATTAATATCTTGACTTTTTTTTATATTTCTCTATAATAAATAGTGTAAGAAAAGGAGAATAAAAAAATGGAAAAATTAGAACTTACAAACATTGATGAAAAGGTCGCCTCCTTGTTTATCAAAGACGAAAACGGGGTCATCGTTCCTGATAAAACATTAGATTTTATTGTCGATGCTCTAAATACAAACATTGAAAAGGCACAAGAAGATGATAAAAAATTCAGAGAAGCTTTAAAGAAATTTATGGTAGACAACGGATTAATCAGTGCAACCACAGACAAATATAATGTTTCTCTTGTCGTTCCAAAAGACAAAGAGTCATTTAATGCAGAAGAATTTGTTAAAAATGAATCTCATGAAATTGTTGATGGTTTCGCTAAAATTTCAAAAACAAAAGAATTTAATGAAGAAATTTTAAAAGAAAAATATCCTGAAATTTATGATGCTTGTTGTGAAGAATTTCTTAACATTGAAGTTGATACAAAAGCTTTAAAGAAATACTATGAAAATATTTTTAATAAGTATAACATCATCACACCAGCAACTGGTAAAACAACTTTGCGTATTGCAGAAAAGAATACAGGTAAAAAAAATAAAAAATAGAAAGGAATATAGACATTATGGAATTTAAAACTTGTGAAGAATACGTACTTGCTATGTTACATACTGCAGAAAAAAACAATGATTTCTTACGAGAAGAGTTAAATAAGACTGTTGAGATGTATAATAATTCTCAAAAAGAAAAAACTGAATTAGAAGCGGCAATGCAAATGAAGATCAATCAACTTGATAGAACACTTAAAGCTTTCCTTAAGAAAGCAAAATCAGGAAAAGAAGGATACATCGCTATAGAAACTACATATTCGTTCGAACACGATTTTGATGATGAATTAATTCGAGAAGCATTTAATAACTATAGAGCAGAAATTAAAGAAAACGAAGATACTGAAGATGACGAAAATAACGAAGAAGCAGAGTAAAAGACTATGACAGAACTTATTATTGCATTATTATTAGAGAGTCGTAAAACTGTTCGTACAGTATTTATTATCTGTACCATACTTCTCATTGCTTTATTAGGCGTTGTTTGTTCCAGTTGGTTTAATACAACAATGTCTTTAGAAGGAAGAATTACTATTATCATTCTACTAATTATTGATTTTTTGTTAGAATGTTTCTCTATTCTAGTACACACATTCTTAAACAAATGCATCAGATTAGAATTAAAACAAGAACCACAAAAGGAAGAATAAATTATGGAAGATAAAGAAAAAATCAACAATGTTGATATTATACCAACATTTGAAGAACTACAAGCTTACTATGAAAAGCACGATATTCAACCCGATGAATTTTTTACAATAAAAATCAAAGAAGATGCTACCTATGATGAAGTGTTTGAGTTATATTTCGACACAACTCTTTCAGATAGAAAGCCGCGTCTTACATATGGAATAATTTACGGAAACATAGATGAAGCAGAGAATTGGCAACCTCGTGACCGTGTCTACGACTTTACTCCAGAAGGATATAAAGAATTAAAGAATGATTTATATGGCGAACTCTTAGATCGTTCAATCCAATTAGCATCTGCTATTCTTAGTATTAAAAGGTCAATGTAAAAAAACATTGACTTTTTTTTATATTTAATTATAATAAATAATGTAAGGAGGACACACCCTATGATAAAAGAATTTTTCGAAAAGCGTAAAGCCAAACGCTCAGCAAAAGATATTGCTAAAATCTGTGATAAGTTAGCATCTGAAATAACAAAACTTGCTCTTACTGTTTATACAGGCGATGTCTATTGTAGAATTGAGAAAGTAGAATTAGATCTAGACCCTGAAGAAGATCGTGCTACACCAATGTCTTATTCATTTGATGTACATCTTGAAATTCCATCTATCAGACCTACTATTAAATGTGCTGATGTGTCTGTTTATTGGGACCACGCAACATCTATTTCTATTAAACAATTAGCAGCAATGGTATTTGAAGCAGCTGACTCGGAGTCGGAAGCAGGTAGCAACTACACACATAGCATTAAAATTAGTAGTTATACACCAGTTTCAGAAGACGAAATCGAAGAAGAGGATGACAAATAATGAGTGACGAACCTATATCAAAAAAGACAAAAGAACTAGAATTCTATTGTCCACATTGCATGAAAAAAGTTGATGTCACACACATCATTAAGCCAACCGAAATCTGGCCCTACCACAATCACGAATTTACTTTAGAAAATGTTCCTGTTGTAATCTGTAAAGAATGTGGTGGAGAGATATGGTATGATGACTTTGACTTCGTCACGCTTCAACGTGTTCAAACAATGTGTAAACAGCAATATCCTGAAGAATTCGAGGACGATCCAGAAGAAGAAAAGAACACTAAAGAAGAGGGCTAAAAACTCTCTTTTTTAATGCTCTTCAAACGGTGACAAAATGTCACCCTTTCATAAAGGCATTTTCTTATTGACAAATATTTATATTTATATATAATAAAATTGTGAAAAAACATCAGTCACAAAAAAGGAGGGTCCAACCTATGTTAGAACCAATTAATAAAAAAAGTAAAGAATGGTTTTTCCTAGAAGTTCAAAGAGAAAGTAAACCAAATACAATGTATCAACAAATTCCGTATCACGAAGTTTCTTTTGAAGAATATGTAAATAAATATCAAGCAGTCACGCAAGCACGCTCCAAAGCTCTTGCCTATTGTGCTGCTCATAACATTCCAGAGTCAGAATGTCCAATCAAATTAACCTATGAGATAGAAACATTTGATGGCTACGTTATATCTACCTGGCGCTATCACGATGCCTACACAGATGTGCTCTTAGAACATCGTTACTTATCTAAAGAAACTCGCAGTATTCTTAAAGCACATCGCTCCAAAAAAGAGAAGCGTCAAACAGATAGTGACACTAACCAACTCGCCGCCGATCCAACAGCCATAGAAGCACAAGGAGGTCTATTCTAAAATGTTAATACCGAAAACCTCCCAATCCCTCAAAAACCCCGATGTCATCGGCATAAAATCGAATAAAAGTAATATTTTATTTAATCTCTGTGTTTCTGATGAGCTTTCAAGCTATATAATTTTAAAACCAGCTCCCCTAGGAACCATCGGATTATATGAATTTATGCCCATATCTACATTCCTCGTAGTTACGGATAATTCAAATATAACTCAAGTATCAATAGATATGGAGCACGTTCCTGACATACATACACAGTTATACGTATACCTATATACGTGTATAACATGCAACCCCGCATATGAAGAATTGCTCCCTCTAACGTTACAAGACAAAATTATCTTATCTTGTATCAAAGCTATTGCTAGCACAAAAAGAAAGGAAATAAAATAAGCTTATGTCTAACTCAGCAATACATCAATCAAATAATAAACAACAAACCAAACAAACCGCACGTCACCCAAAGCGCGGTCAATATAAAGACTACTCTCAACCGCTCAACGGTATGACCCTCGAACAGTCCAACAAACTTGTCACAGATAATATGGCACTCGTCTTCTGGGTCTTAAAAGAGAAATTTCACTTTGATCCTTCCACGATGCAAGATTATGAAGATGTTGTATCTCTCGGAATGCAAGGGTTAGTCATCGCAGCACGCTGTTATGACTCTTCCACAGGTTATAGTTTTTCAACCTATGCAACACATTGCATCTCCTCTCAAATTCACTCAGAGTATTTCCGACGTAATCAAACACTCAAAGCAACACCCGAGATAGCCCCCGCTTACCTCGATGCTCCCCTCCCTCTTGAGACAGATCACGGAGCTAAGAAAACACTTCTTGATCTTCTCCCAGCATCACCTTCTTCAGATCCTTCCTTCACCCAGGACGCCCACACCATAATGGACTTCATAATTAATAATCCCGTCCCCAACAAATCCACCCTCCTCTCCTATCTCCAAGGAACCCGCATCATAGACATTGCCAAACAAGAGTCCGTCTCCACCACCTCCATCCAGAACCGCCTTAAAGTTTCTATATCTTATCTTCGTTCCATCTTCAACCCTTCTCACTAGCCCCCTCCCCAGGGGTTTTTCTTTTTTTATCCTTCTTTTTACCTCTTTTTACCTTCTGGGGGAAACGCGCAGTGAGCCATTGGGTATTGAACTTGTGCAATAGCCATTGGCGAACGATGAGCGCGTGGGGGCAAACGCGTGCCACTCCGAGATGACACACTCTGCAAGTCTTGAGAGAAAAAATGAAAATTTTTATACTCACACACTTGCGAGAGCTTTTCAACGAAAAGTCGAGGCAAAATTGCTTTACTTTCTTTAAGGGGGAATATAAACCGAAGGTTTATATGAAATTCTTTTTACTCTTTTTAATCTTTTCTTTATTTATTTCTTTTCTTTTTAATCAACTTTTTTCTTTTCGTTTTTCTTTCTTTTCGGTTTTTTCTCATTTTTCTTGGGGGACGGTTCTTTAAAAGCATGCGTGCGTGACGCACGTGTACGTGTATGCACGTATGTGTACATGTACATACATACACACATCACATACACAAAAACTAATGTGCCATTGTCCGCCAGCTTCAAAGCTAACTTCAAAGCTAACTTCAAAGCTTGTTTCAGAACTCTTTATAACTCTTTAATGACCACTTACTCAAATTTTTTGATACACTTACTTCAATGTAACTTCAATGAAGCTTTGAACTAACTTCAATGTAACTTAGTAATTTATAATTTAACTTAAGTCAGGTTAAAAGTAAAAATATTAAGTTATAATCTTCCTTGAGTTCGCTTCGCTTATTTAATGGCGTAAGTGCTTATGCCCTTCCGCCAATCTTCCATTTAAAAGTCTTGCTTCCGCAATCCTTTCAAATCCGCAAAGTGTATTTATTCTTTTTTTGTTTTCTTTTCTGTACTTTGAGTTTATGTAATACCCAAAACTACTTAAAATGAAATATTCACTATTTTTTCTCCATTTAATTCAAAGAATCTCAAGTAAAACAAGTTATAACAAGTATTTATTCGTTTTTATTGAGTTTGTTTTTTTATTCTTGATTTAATTCAAGAAAAAAATAGAAGGTTCTCGTGTACGCGTGTATACATGTATGCGTAACGTGTAAAACTCTTATTTTTTAGATTTATTAAATACTCTTTAATTTATTTTCCATTTAATTCAAGAAATTAGGTCTAAAGTGGTTTAAAACTAGTATTTATTAGTCTGGAGTGTGTTTGGTTAGTTTTTATCCATTCAATTCAAGAAAAAAATTAGTTAAAATTGATTCTGGAGTGTTTTGAGAGTTATACAGGGGCTTTGATTTATATGATTTAAGCGTTACACTTTGTAACGGTTTGGGTGTAACAGTTTGGTATGTTTTGTTTCACACTTTCGAGGATTACTCGTTTGTTCATTTGGGTATTTAGAGAAAATTTTTAAGTAGGATTTAAGCAAGATATTAAGTAGGATTTAAGTAGGATGATTGGTATGGTAAAATAAAGGATAAGTGGGAGAGAGGTGGGTCAAAGTGGGATAAAATTAGGTGAAAGTGGGAGGTCACGTGTGCGGGCGCGTGCGCGATTTTCTAGGTGTGATATTTGTCACACTTTTGGCTGGGTCAAAGAAGAGAGAAGTCTTCTTTTTCTCCGATTCTAAGCCACTATTCTACAATTTTTTAGAATGATTCTAAAAATCAACAACTGTTAAAATATCAACAAAATAATTAAAAATGTTGAAAAAAGATATCGAACACTTTGTTCGGAAACTCAGAAATATCGAACACTTTGTTCGATTACTCAAAAGACGGTTGCACCAACTTAAAAAAACTCCAAAAAAACTTGACATTTGATAAAAATCAATTATACTAAATAATGTAAAGGAGTGTGATAATATGAAACTACCAGAGACACTAACAGTACCAATGGAAGAGCAAGAGACTCTGATCAGTTGGAGTAGAAATGATGAAAAGGTAAAGATCTATACATCAGATAATACAGTACTAACAAAACTCAAGAAACTATCAGAAACAGCACCTGATAAATATAAACTAGTAAGTGTTGTTAATAATCAAGATGGCAGTGCATATTCTGTAACATTTGAAGTGAATAAAAAATGTGTAAGCTTAAGACAAGGAAAAGAAAGAGAATACACAGAAGAGCAAAAACAAGAAATGTTAGAGAGAATGTCAGCATTAAGAAATAGGAAAGGATAAAGACATATGGGATACGATAAACTATTTGATGACTGGGATAAAATTAAACATCGAACAGATCATTTTCTAACGTATAATAAAGTAGAGAAAAAATATATAGAAGCATATAAAAAGGAAACGCAGGCATGTGACGCACATGTGCCTACACATACACACGTAAATATAAATAAGGATAATATATCCGATATCCAAGAAAATCAGAAGTTCTTAAGTGAGCCATTTGTAAGATTCAGAGGCATCGCGAAGAATGACGATGATAAGGGCTGGGTATATGGATATTACTATAAGCAATTATATAGTATAGATGAGAACGGCGCACCTATATATAGACATTACATTGTGATGGACTGTGAGAATAAGATGACAGCGTGGATGAAAGGACTGGTAAAAGAACCGTTAAGAAGTCCAGTCTTTGTTGAAGTCATCGGAGAGACAGTCACGCAATGGACGAAGTGTACAGACATTGAAGGTAATGATATATACGAAGGTGATATCGTCGAGGTGTATGAGTTTGTTAATAATGGCGAAGGAGAGAATCATAGGCCTGTAAAAAAGAAAGTGTTTGATGGAGTAGCTGCTGTGGGTGAGATAGGTAGAGGCGAAAAGAACGGAGGACCTTGCTTGTTTGTTGGATGCATTAACGATGCAGCTAGACTGGTCGCTAAGAACTTTAGAGAAGCTGTATATGGATATAAGATCGTGGGTAACTTCTATGAGAATCCAGAGTGGTATAAAGAAAGAAAAACAGTCATAGATATAGCTGATGAAACGGACGATCGTGACGATGATGATGGCTTTGATGACATCTGGGATAGGGTTGATCCTGAAGACTGTGGAGATGATGAAGCATAATGTATTGGTATGATGATGATAACTTCTGGGAGGACAAGAAACCTCCTAAGACATATGATTACCTGCATGATGATATAGAGGATCCTGCGGAATATGATGATTGGCTAAGATATATGGCAAGAGGAATCGGATTAAGGTATCCAGATGATGATGATGCGTATAAAGATCATGATGAATACGGTGATATAATAATGCCATGGAATGATGATGACGATTAGAGAGCGTAAGCCCTCTTTTTGTTTTGTTCTGTGGAATGTTGCAATAGAGTATGATGATTCATTTTGCAATTAGATAAATTAAGAATCCAGATGAACTAAATGATCTAGATGCATCTGATGAAGCATCAAGAAAAAGATCTGGCCCTCTGGTAAAAAAGATCCCCGCCACGCTATAAAAACGTCGCCCCATCAAACATTCAATTTATTTTCCATTTATTTCAAAGAATCTCAAACAGAATCCTTCTCAGGTATAATTTAAAGGAGCTCACCGTTCTTGTCTGCTATTTAAAGAACTACCTTTAAATAAATCACGTAAAATTAAAAATAACTATATATAAACTCTTAGAAATTCTCAGAATCGTTAATTTAATTACTTAATAATTCAAAACAATTAAAAAAAATAAAAAAAGTTTTTAAAACCTATTGACTTATTTTTATATTCCTGTATACTTATTAGTGTAAAGGGGGAAAGGAAATGAACCTCCAAAGTACCCCTTGCAGTTCTTTGAAAAATCAATATCGGTCCATTATCATTTTGGATAAAAAAGAATTCATCACAGTGACGACGTCATAAAAAGAACTTAACCCGTCCACTCGTGAAAGATAGTCTGACGATATAAAGTGGGAAAATTGTGGTGGGGATAAAGTAGCGCTCTTGTCTGGAAATGACATACCTCCATAATTATGCAGTTCGGTATACTCTGGAGCTCTGTGCGAAGCGAGGCGTCGGTACCGTGATGAACTCTTTTAAAAGCTAGTACGGAACTTAGCCAAATCTCGCTGATACTATTAAAATAACATTTATCATGTTTTCTCCAACCTATATTTAAATGTATCTTATCGGTTAATTTATCATCACAGGGAAATTGATGATGCAATGCAATACGCTATTAATTTTAACCAACATAGCACAACTTAGTGAATCCCCAATTCACTTCCCGCACTACTTTCCAAAAGATTCATTCAAACCATCCCCTTAACAGGGATGCTACGAGGGCTCTGTTTAGAAGATCCTATAGGAACAGTTATTTATATTAATTTATAAACACCTGAACTTATTATGGTCCCTATTTAAATGTGCAAATTTATTAACCCCTTCTTCAGAGCTTTCATAGGATCTTTGTTAGATCCAATTTTAGTTTTCATAAATAGATAAAGAGGACGCCTGCCTTGAACACACAGGTTTCCTTGAAGAGCAGAGATGGAATCAATCACCACCTTCCTATCGTGTTATAGTTACAGTTATAGTTGTTATGATTTCATATTGATCAGTACCCTTTCTATCTCTGCTCCTTAAGGCAACTTGTTTACCTTAGCTCACACCGTATTCACCACTTTTCCTCCTGGTAGTACGGTGTTTTCGTCGTTATGCTTTTATCTTCGTTTAATAGATTCTTTTTTTATTGACACTGTGTCAGTAATATTCTGTGTCCTTATGTATCCAGATGATTACAAAATGCAAGCACCTGATATTCTCTTATTTCTTACTTCTATCTATTTGCTCCAGTAAGTACAATTTTTTAATACTTTGCGGAGCAAAAATTGCACTTCAAATTCTTTTTTCCTCTGTTCAAGTGCAAAAAAATATCCGCCTCTCGTTGAAAAAAGGTCTGGCCTTATAGCTAATATATGAGCGATTAAGGTTAAAAAAGAGGTTTATCGCTAATATTTGAGCAGTTTCTCGTCATCGCATAGTATCCCCTGCGGGAGCGCCCTTTAGATCATTTTAATATTACTTTCTGGATCGTTTCTGGTTGTTATCTACCTCTTTTCTGGATGATGCATCAATGACATAATTCTGGTATAATTATGTAATAATTATATGCTCCGTAACTATATCATTGTAATGATACACTTTACACTATTCTACTCCATATGCTACACTACCTCCTCTCGTCCATTTCTTTTTTCGCTTATAGACATACACCAGATTTTTCGTGCCTATAAGGCCGAAAAAAATAGCGGCGCCGCAAAAAAAGTGGCCCTCCAGTAAAAAAAGTGGGGCGCCCGTGTAAAAAGTGCCCGCTCGCATAGTTTCCCCTGGCTGCGTAGTTTTACGTCGGTTCATTTCCCTTCGACGGTTATTGCTTGCTTGGGGCTAGTTATAGGATCGCTTGGATTACGGATTTACTTTGCTTGAATAAAAATCAACTACTTAGACGGCGAGGAATAAAGGAGTGAACCTTTACTTTCGGCCCACTCCAGTCATGCAGCAAAATAAATATACTGCACAGACAATGAAACTTAACATAAGTCCATTCATTGTTCACTCACCTCCTTTCCAATATATATTGTAACACATAAACTGTGTAATACAATCATTAGTTTTTACCCACAACTGATAATCTTACCGTTGGAAAGATAGGACACATCATATCAAAATAATTTGCTGTGTATTCAGAAGATTCTTTTTCTTCATCAGTTAGTCCTATAGCAACTCTTTTTAACATAGAATCTGGTTTAAAGTCATCTGTGAGAACATCTATATCCACAGGAGTGCCATAGATTTTATTAATTGCATCATAGATTTTATCTTCTCCAAATCGTTCTAAATGTTCGTAATTAATAGCTAAGTTGCCAAATACTTGTAGCTGAGACACCCAGTTTTCTCTTGCTATAATTTCTTCTAATGGAAGTAAGACGTTGCTAATTGGAAATATAGGAAACACTTTCTTACGCTTATCAATACGAGTTAAATCAATTAATAATTGTTGTGCTTCTAAAAGAGCTGATATAATAGATGAATCTTTTAACAAAGAATTATGACATCCTTCTAATCGATGACTATCTTTTCTTTTTAATGCTCTTATATAAGATCTGGTAATTTGATTTAAATCTCCTTGAATACCTAAAGAATGTACACGTTCTAATAAAGCTCCGACGTGAAGGTCTCCATGACCTTGTAAAAAATCATATTCAACTGCAACAAGTTGTTGATCCCAAGTCATGGTATTAACATAATCTTCTGTGATTTCATCATTTAATTTAATGGAGTTATAGACTCTGACAATGTGTGTAATAATTTTGTATCTTAATTCGTTTTTCATAATTTTTCCTCCTAATACTTGTTCCTATTTAATTAATAACATTATACCACAAGCGTTATTGAAACACAAGTGGTATAATAATTTTGGTTAATTAATATGAACTACCATTCACGATAATATTTTGTGTATGAAGTATTAGGATAAAGCTTAGAATCTTCTGCTTCTTCACATTCGGTAACAGTAATTTCAACGTGATGAGTATGACATCTTGTTTCATCAGCCATTACTTCATCTACTTTCTGTTTAAGAGCGTTGGATACTTTTGAGAAGTTATCCATAGGTTCTGTTACTCTGAACTCAAGAGTGGGTTCATTCATTTCATCACAACTAACAATTTTACAACTTCCAATATAAACAATTTTTCTCATTTTCATTTTCCTCCTTATTGTTTATTTATTAAGATATACTTTTTTGTCATTATAGCCTAGATCTTTAATAATCTCTGGTAAATGTTCTGTTCCGAATCCTAATGATTCATAATTATTGAATCCAAAAACTTCGTCCATTTGTATTTGTTCGTGCCATACATTAAATATGTGAGCGTGATTACCTTTCTCGCAAACACAACAACACCAACCTTCTTCTCTTCCTATATATTGTCCTGTCCAAACATCTCCAAATGCGTCTTTTACTTTGTACCAATGACCTTTAATGAATTTACTTTTCATAACGTAGTTCCTCCTTTATTTTAGTTATGATAGAATGTTCCTATTGAATTTTAATTTTTAATTATTTAATAATACGAATCTTAAGTTGTTCTGGATATGATATACCTGCTACACTTAATACATCATAACAAATTTCTATGAATGATAAATCTTTATATTCTTCATCAAACATACAAGCCCCACCATCATCTTCTTTCAATTTGTTTTTCCATATTTCTATGTTCTCTTCTGTTATTTTATCTTGTATTTCGGGATTATTTTCATACACCTCATAATAAGCGTATGATTCATATCCTTCTTCATCATCTTCTTCACTTAAATCTGAAGTTCCTTCGCAAATATGAAAAATCCAATGTTCATGTTCATAATCATTAGAATCTCCTACGGCTACCCAGAAATCTGTTTTAGTATCTGGACGTCCTTCAATTTTCATCTGAGATAATTTTCTCATATTTTCTTGCCCTTTATAGACATCATTTATATCTACATTAAATGCTTGATGAGCAATTAATTCAAGCCAATCAATATAATATGGTTGAATATTTTGATTGTTTTTACATTCTTCTAAAAGTTCTGCGAATGATTTACTATAAACATCTTGTAAACCATAAATTTCATTTAAGTCATCAAGAATATAATTATCATAATATATGTCTAATCTATCTAATACAGCTGCTGTATTATCAAAACGATCCTTTTCGATTTTACCAAGATTAGCACCTTGTAAATCTTCTAAGCTATAATATTGTATTCCTTCTACTTCTTCCTGTTTGATTAATTTGAAGTCCAAGTCCGATAACAACATAGCACAAATTTTTGCATAATTCTTTTTCATACATTATTTCCTCCTTTGTATGATTTAATAAACAACTGTTCCTATTTAATTTTTAAACTCTTGTTTAGCTTTAGTCTAATAATAAACAAAGCAATAATAATAAAATAAAAGGCCAAATTGGATAACCTTCTCTTTTAACTTGTTTGAACAAGAAATATAAAACCGCTCCTACAAACACCAATAAGAAAATTGCAACTTCCATATTGCACATTCCTCCTTTCTTTTTAATTATTGAGGTGATAATCCACACCAAAGTACGAAAAACAAAAGTAATAATAAAGCTAAAACTAAATAAGTATAATCTTCATTACTCATAATATTTTCTCCTTTCTTTTATTAGTGTTGATGGAAGAAAGTCATTTGACCTAACATCATCTTCCAACAATTTTTACAAGTTTTACAACTTCCTGGACATTGATATCCGCCAGCTGGTACACTTGCTTTGAATTCGGATGATTCCTTGAATTCCACATATGTAACAGGAAGCAGATATTTATTCTTAACTGTTTTATTGTATTCTTCGTCCCACATACTTAAAACAATTTTAAGATTTATAGGAAGTTTTTCAATACCGTGTTTGTCAATCCATTCATTGATTAACTCCCATTTCTTAGTAAATGCTAAGAACATTGTTTGAGGACAAGCTAACGCAACTCTAACCATACCATCTAAATATTGTTCATCAACGATATCTCCTGATGAATGCCATCTAAAATATTTATATGTGACATCGTCATTGTTTAAATATTTAATGACTTCATCAAAGAACGCTACGCTATCTTCATTATATGAATTATAATTATCCATATGAGACTTTTTAACGTTTGGATATAAATGAGTTCCTCTACGAGCGTAGCAAAGTTTTGCACAAGGTGCATTTCTTCTACAAGTGATGATTGGTGGGAGATTTAAAGTTGGAATCTTATCTCCTAATTTACTATTTTGCAAACTGATGTGTACTAACATAACATTTTTCCTCCTTATATATAATTTGTTATGAATCGACTCGACTGTTCCTATTTAATTTTTAATTTATATGTTTATTCTATTAAAGAATAACACTCTATATGACCTTCTTTGTCAATAAACTTAATATTATATTTCCTAATATTATTTAATTTGTCAACTTCTTCTGTAAATGTTCTAAATTCATCTTCTGAATAAGCATAATTTTCAGGCATAAAGACATCTCGATAATATTGATATGATTTTTGATCTTTAGATTCATCAGCTTCTATTTCTTGTTTATCCTCATCATCAAGGTCACCAAAATTTTCTTCATATTCAAATTGATCATAAACTGCATTGACTCCAAAATAAGAAACATAAGCTTCGTGATGTTCTGTGTCAATAGTAATTTCAACATCACCTTCTGACCATGCTTGGGTGTCATCCATATCTTTGTCAAAGATACCAATTAAACCATAGTTTCTATTATAAGTAAATGCTCCATCTTCAGCCATTCTATCTTCAATAAGCTTTAATGCTTCGTCAGATAAACCAATATCATGTTTAAGATAGTAATAGAAATTTTTACAAATAGGTCCTCGTAAATTTTCTGGAATATTGTTTCCATTATGTAAATTATTGTCTTCACAGAATTTTTGCCAATATCCTTCGTAAGTGATATTAATTCTCTTATTAGATCTCAACATAGCTTCTAAAGCGATTTGTTTAGCATTTGCTTCTGGAAATTGTTTCATCATCTCATTCATTAATTCTAACATAACAAGAGTATTAGCTGCTGCGCTATCTGTATAAGCTGACCAGTGTTGATAAACATTTGCAACTCTTTCTTCTGTTTTTCCATCATAAACTGTAATAACTAATCTTTGTCCCATAATCATTTTCCTCTTTTCTTTTAAATTTTTGGGAAGCCTATATGGCTTTGTTCCTATTTAATTTTAACATCTTTACTTCAATAGTTCAAGAATTTTTTGTTTGTATTCAGATTCTTTGCACCATTGATTTGGTCCACCACGAAAATCTGTTAATGATTCTGCTGTTCTATACATTGCTAAACCATTTACTAGTTCTGTTGTGATGTAAACAATCTTTTCATTGTCTGTGTTTTGAATAAAACCAATACATCCAACTTTGTGGTAGCAAGTAACATCATCTCGTAAATAAAACTTTAGATTTTTACAATCTCTAAACATATATTTAATAGCGCGTACAGATTTTCCTTTGCTTGGTAATAAATAATTTCTCATTTTTATTTTCCTCCTATTGGTTTAATAAGAATAACTTCAACATCATTATCAGGGTCATCTGTTCCTGATTCAATATAAATGGTAATGCGAACATCTTCATCTTCTTGTGGAGTAACATCAGCTTCTTCGTTACGAATGATTTGTACATTAGGAATTGTTTGAATAGCCGATATATATTCTTTTACCATATTTTTTGCTTCTTTTAAAGAATTAAAATAATGAATAGAAGAAGAATGATGGTCACAAATTTCTGCATATACTCTTCTTTTTTGTTTTTTCATCTTGATTCCTCCTTTCTTTAGAACTAGTCAGCATAACCTGCCGCTAGTTCTAATAAATCCCATTTATCCATTTGATCAATTTCTGCCCAAGATTTTTCTCTTCTTAAAGCATGTAACATTTCAACATAGCAATCAGGATTAAGATTATTAGGATCTTTTAATCCTAAATAACTTGCGTGACCGCATAATTGTTCAAATTCTTCATCATCAATGTTTACATCATATAAACATTGTACCGCATTCGCAATATTTACATCCCATACACTAATATTCTTTTCATTTAAGACTTCTAATTTTTGTTTGTAATTCATAATTATTTTCCTCCTATATATGAATTTAACGACTGTTCCTATTGATTTATGTATTAAAATGAATAATAAAATTATTTACTTAATAAGCGACGTATTCTTTCTATTACTTGCGGTATCAATCTATCATTGATATATGCAGCAGAATATTTATTTTGAACATCATCTATTTTTGCTTTTTCTGTAATGTCAGAATATCCTTGTTCAAAAAGAAGCGAAACTTGTCTTAATTTATTGTACGTTGATATGTAGTCATATAATTCATCAAGTTCTTCTTCTGTTAAAGGTGTTGCTTCCATTGTTTTTCTAAATTCTGTTTGTGTCAATAATCCTTGAGAATAATAATCAGGATATCCTTCAGGACGACCTAATATGACCATATTGAGATAGTCCCAATGTGGAGATTTTTCATCTCGTTCTTTAACAAATTGAGGTTCTCTTAACCAATATCTGCGTCCAATTTTATTACGACCTAATAAATAATGATTGACTCCTAAATAAACTTTTGTTTGTTTTAACATTTTTCTTTTACGCATATTTTTCTTCCTCCTATTTAACTAATAAGTAAAAGAGAGATTATCCGAAGACAATCTCTCCAAATAAAGCCCATTGGATAATTAAATCTCCACTTACAGCATCAGCATAATCACCAAGATAATCTTCAACATCATCATATCCTGCGTGAGCCATTTCTTTTCCAAGACCTTCTAATACTCGATCAAGTGTTAACTTCCAAGGGTCACCTTCTACTCCTTTTTCGTGATTTAAATCATCTTCGCCTTCTCCCTCAGCATCTTCAAATCCAACATAGCCTCCATTCCATAAGATATAAGCTGCTACATCTGAACAGAAAACATCTTCATCTTCAGGATGTTCCTTTTTATATTTTTCTTCCCAGTTTTTCCAATTTTTTGAAGCGTTATCAAGCATTGCCCAATAACCAATTCCACCTTCAAGTGCAATAGCCATAACATCACATAAATTATCTTGTATAATTTCAACTGTCTTTGTAATAGTGATTTTTTTAGTTTCTACGTTTTTCATAATCATTTTTCCTCGATTCTTTGAATTTTGTTCCTATTTAGTTTTAATGTTCCTATTTGATTTGTTCTTTTAGTTTTTTGATTTCTCTTTGCATACGATCCATATTGTCAACTACATCGTTTGTGTATTCAACAATTTTTCTTTCATTATATTCTTCTAAATTTTCATTACGACAATAAGGACAAACTCCTCTTGTACCATAATGATAAGCGTGATATGGATCATAAAGACCATATTCATCTTCATAACAGAATCGTTCTTCTTCAAGATCATCTTCTGTCATAAAATGTTCACAATTTGGACAAAAATATATCATTTTGTTCACCACCTTTCTTTATTTAACAGCAAGAATATCTTTAATATTTTTATTAAAGACTTCTGGAGTTTCTTTCTTAACCCATTGAGAAGGTTGAGTAACTCCCATAGCTTCTTCTTTTGTTATTGAATTACCATCAAAATAATAACCAATAACTTTTGGACGATGAAGGAATATTTTAGATGTTGTCATTCGGATGTATGTTTCACCTTTATTTTCAATCATCCATCTATTTTTCCATTCTCCCCAAGGCAAGACTTCTTTAATTTCACCTACCATTCCAATAGCTTGTCTTTTTTCAATAACAGATTTAATATTAGAATATCTAACACCAAATCTTACTACAGATTGTACTACTTTTGTAATAATGTGTCCTTTAAAATTTTTGTTTGGAGTAATGTTTGTTTGATATGTTACTTGAACATAAGCTCCTTGATGTTTATTTGAAATAATATTTAATAATTCTTGTTTTTCCATGATAATTTTTCCTCTCTTTCTATATATATTATATCATGTTTAATAATGTTTGTAAAGACAAAGACTATCCTAAATAGATAGCTTTGTCTTTGTCGTCTAAAATCATTAAGTCGTGGTTTATAGATTCATAATATTCTCTAGTAGATGAACCTTCTGCTTTTTCAATACTTTTAATTGTTTCTCCTGAATAATATAAAGCATGATATCCGTTAGCCTCTTCATCATCTGTGACAAATATCACATAATCGCCGTGACCTTTTCGAATTTCTTCTCTAAGATATTTATATAAATCTTCGACTGTTAACGCTCCACATTTTGTCATTTTCTTTCACCTCCTAACAAATTGTCAATACGTTCGAATATTGCTGGTAACAAAGTTTTATTAATGCAATTCTCAAAATCTTCGTTTTTTAATACATCAATTTTTGCTTCATCTGTTTGATAACTATAACCTCGATGTAATATTTCTGCTGTTGTTATTAAATTATAACACGACATCATATAATCAATTAATTGATATTTTTCATTTTCATTTAAAGTAGTTTCTACAAAAAACTTATCAAATGCGTATATGGCGAAGCCTGTCGTATTATTTAAAAATAAATAATTAAAATGAGTATCAAAATCAATATTTCTGCTTAATTCAGAATTACGATTGTTAGATAAAATATCTACACAGCCAAAATTCCAATACTCATGCCAACCGCACGCCCATTCGGGTGCTTGTAGCCAATATTTTTTGCCTTCTTTATCCTTTCCTAATAAATAAAACTTTTTTCCATGCCAATAAATTACTTTCTTTTTCATAATTTTCACCTCCTTCTTTTTATCCTCTACAACAAAGAGCCCCATATTGAGAATGAATTGATGTTTCATCAACATTCCCTGTTTCTTGTGCCCATTGTAATAAAGCTTGCACAATTTCAGCACTAGGGTTACTATTGCATGATCCGTGGACTTGTCTTATAGAAAACTTATTATTGATAGAACCATTTTGAGCAAGTTCTATTGTAAAATACGGTTCTGATAGATTATTATTTCTTCTGAAAAATAATATTGTAGTATGTTTGCTTGCAAACGCTTCTTGATAAGAACTTACGCAATGATGTAAAACTTTTCCTTCTGTGGATAAATCTTCTACTTTTTCAGGAACTAAAATAGTAAACTTATCATTACTCCAAGCAAATTTCTTTTGTAATGTTTTTTTCCAAGACTTATATGATTCATTTAATAGTTTGGATTTTTCAACACTGATCATTTGTTTAAAAGTATCATAATTTTCTGACATAAAATCATGAAGACAATGAATTTTCATTTTAATATCTGTTGTTAATATGGCTGCTTTTAACCAACGAACAGAAAGTTGTGGCAAATGTTTTGTAACACATTCACAAACATATGACAAATTATTATTTTTAAAATCTTCTTTGGCTGTTGGAAAATCAATCGGAATTAATTTGATTTTTTCCTTCATTTGATAATAATCATATAATTCATAAGATTTAATTATATCTGTTGTACTAATTTTGTTTAATATACGAATAATTTCAGAATCTGAAAGTCCTTGTTCTGGAATTGTAAAGTTATAAAATCTCATAATATTAACAATTAATTGTTGTGTACTTAAACGACCATTATTGTTTTGATAAAAAATAAATGCTTTAAACATTTCTAAAGTTATATATTTGCCATATTTTTTAGCAACTTGTTTTTTAGATAATGTTTTTACATTTGAATCAAACCTATAATATCCATAATTACACCAAGAAGAATAATATGTCATGGTCATTTTTCCTTTTAAAATATTAATTAAATAATATAATATATCATTATAAAAATCAATACCAACATAAGATTTATCAAAAATTGTTGCATCTTTTATAAAATCTTCGTAATTTTTCTTGCTTAAATAACATTGTTCATACATTTTAGTTTTTTGTATATCACAATCTGTGTCAAATAATAATTGTGTCACTCGTGACGCTGTACGAGCGTTAGTAATATTTGTTGAACAAAACAATTTTCTTGTCTCTATAAATTCATTAACATATGTAGAACCATAATGCTTAATAAAACTTTCATATGTCATATCTTTATAGTATAAAGGATTAAACAAGGGCTCTAATATTTCTTGATATATTAAGCCTCCAATAGTTATATTTCTATCATAATAAGCATAAGAATAATTACTATTTTTACTATATTTATCATTAATGTTGTACGAAGATAAAATTTCTGCAAAACTATTATTTGGAAACATTGAATTAAAAATGTAATTTAAACCATGAATCTCTTGAATCTCAGAAATATGTTCTTGAATACAATTTATAATTTGTTGAAAACTCTGTACATCTGAATAATTAACACTATTGAAAGTTTGATATTTATTAGTTGTTTTATCAGTTGTTAATTCTCCTTGTGATGAAGATAGAAAACATTCACAGTTTCCTGTCTTTTTGTCATATACGTGTAATATTATATTTCTCCAATAGTTTTTATTATACATTAAAAGATACACATTATCTTGATCAGATTCAATATGCAATATATTGTTTGATTTAATCAATTCTTTTATTTTGTTTTGAAACATGTCTTGGTATGTTAACAATTTTGATTTTTGAATTGTTTTATGTGCAAATTTTGTTTTGTTTGGATGTTTAATACATTCAATAAATGTTGCAATAGGAAACATCTCGTTATAATCTATAGAGTGTGTTATTTGCCACCAATTTTTTAACACAGTTAAATCAAAACCTTGTTCCTTCAATATTTTTGTTGAAAAAGGTGATAAACGTCCAAATGGATACCCATTATCTGGATAAGTCTCTATTGTGTTTATATTTACAAATCTAATATCTTGGAGATTGGATACATTACTAATTTTCCAAGATCTTTCTTTTGGTTCAATAAATTTCTTATCTTGGTCGTACACTTCCCAATCATTTGTAATGTAATACATAGGTTCATTACGATATAAATAAGGAAATGCCTTTCTATTTGCAACATAGGAATTAAACAAATATATGCCAACACCCTTTTTATTATTAATAGTACATTTTTCAATGAAAATATAGTTTTTAGAAGCATTTTTAATAGGAAATAATAAAGCATAATCTTTAACATCTTCTAATACTAGTTGTCCTTGTTTATCATAAATTTTTCCTGCTGGTGTTACTATATACATTGGTAATTGGCATAATTGTTTGTGTGTCTCTACCTCAACTTCTCTTAAAGGTGATTTTAATGTGTTTACTTTAATTTTGTTATTCATAATTTTTTCCTCCAATTTTTCCTTTTTCAAGGGATAAGAATATTTTTAAGGAGAAAATATTCAAAACCTTGTTCCTATTTTATTTTAAACTTAAAGATTAATAATCACAATCTTCGTCTTCGCCGTCATAATTATCTTCATCATAATCTTCACAACATTCCATTCTTTCCTCCTGAAGAGCTTTTTCAACTCTTTCTTTTAATATGACGTCTAAATCTTCTTGAGATAATTTAGATTTCAAATCATTGCAATTTGCAATTTCTTTACCTTCGTGGTCATAAGCAATTTTGCCTTTGACTAGAATTTCAATTCCATTATCTAATTTAAAGCTATGATCTGGAATCATTTCTGCTTCCACAAATTGTTGTGCAATATTACATTGTGTATAGACTTGAGAAATATTCATTCCCATTGAAGCATAAAGATTTAACATCTTTTCTTTATCTTCTGCAGAGCTTGCAAATCCAATTAACATTTCTGTTCTAGGATCATAAACTGGAATTAATTTACCTGCATCAATCATTTTGATAGTATCTAAAATACCTTTTTGAGGCATTTCTTGATATTTTTTTATTAATGCTTCTTTAGCTGCTTTCTTTTTTGCTTCTTTTCTTTCTTCTGCTGCTCTTTTTAAATTTTCTAATACTGTGTTTTTCATAACTGTTTTCCTCCTATAATATAAATGTTATGATGTTCCTATTGAGTTATTGTTCCTATTTAATTTTTATATAATAAAATGTATTAAAAATCAATTTTAATTGCTATTAATACATCATTATTATTAAAATAACCAGATACTGAATACATACCGTCACCAAATCCAGTATGAGCCAAGAAAATGTTTTCTTTTTGCCATAACATAGCAGATGAATTTATTTCATCCATGAATTTGAGATTATCATTTATAGAAGAATTATCCCATTTGTCTCTGATACTCATCATTCCAGAATCTACTGTTACAATGTTTAATGGGGCATTAATGCTCATTTCACTGATTTCAGTATCTTTTGGCATAATCATCATTCTAATAACACGATTAGTTGATTCATTAACTTTAACGTAACAATCGTAATTGCCTTTTTTAATTTCTAATTTTAATGATTCATAATTATAACAAGGATCGCCTATATAGACGATTCCTTTTGTTAAATCTAATGTGTTGTGCAATTTAATAAGTTTATTCATTTTTGTTTTCCTCCTTAAGCTACTGTTTCATATAACTTAATATCAAAATTCTCTTCATCTTTTCCTTCTGCTACCATTATAGCCATATGATAACATTCGAGCATAAAATATGAAATTTGTCTAATAAATTCACGACATTCTTCAACAGAGTTATAATATTTAGTTTGTAATAAATACGCATCTGTTTTTTCTTCATAAATTTCTACAAAATATCTTTTCATCTTATTTCACCTCCTTTATTTTTGATTTAGTAACAACTGATTTTAAACATCCAGATGTGTTTAATAATAATTGATGTAATTCTCTTTTACTGAGCTCATCTTCCATTTCATTAATAAGTTGTTTACCTTTATTAGTTATTACTCTAATTTCATAATGACTTGGTACAACAGGAGAATCGTGATGTGTTTCTTCTATAATGATAATTCCATCATCTCTAATGAATACTCTTGGACCATCTTCTGTTTCGAATAGACACATACGATTTATCATTCCCCATAATGATGTGTTATAAACAATTATACCTCCTTCTTGTTTTCCGCTCCAAGCCATAAAATATCCTGTGCCTAAGAAGGACATTTCACCTTTTGTTTCTTCTAATTCATCTGATAAATCTTTAGCCTCTTCTAATGTAATTTCTGTTAAGTTTAATTCTTTGTTATCCATAATTAATTTTCCTCTTTCTTTAGATAAATAATGTTTGTCACTTGTCTATCAGGTAAGCTGTTCCTATATTGTCCGTATATATAATATTTTTTCATTTTTTCAGCAAGTTGAATTTGATTCATATTTCTATCGAAGAAATAATAATCATCTTTTGGTTTATTATATTTATCCTTTTTTGTATGTATTCGGACCACATACTGGACATTCATATAATTAAGATATTGCTGAAAGGATCTGATTACAACAGATCCTCTTTTCATCTCCATTCCATTAATCACCTCCTATCTTAATTTTGTAAAGACAAGTTTACCTTTTTCAGAGCCACATTCTGAACAGTAATAACCTTTTCCTTCTGTTTTATAGATTTTACCTTTTCTATAATAAATCCATTTTTTGTGACAGCAAGGACATTCTAGCGTTGCGACTGCTTTAGGACTTAATGCTTCATCATATGTATAAAAATTACATCTTGAAATATCTACACCGAAATGATTTCCTACAGCTGCTGCAAGAGTCTTCCATACAGGACCATGATGAGTACCAGGTCCTGCATAAGCGTGGCATAATTCGTGAAGAATAACTGTTTTGATATCTTCTTCTTTTATTATAGCCTGATTTATACATATCGTTTTTGTATTATATATATATCTGCCATTAGCCCTCGCGGATTTAAAATATGGATCTACTTTTATATCAATTTTTGTGTTGTCAGCATAAGGGTTTCTTTCATTCAAATATTCAACCACTTCATCATTTAATTGATTTGCTAATTTAATAACTGCTTCTGGTGTCATTTTACATCACCTCCTTTCCAAATACGCCACTAAGCATTATGTCAACTTTTTGACCAATTTGTTTTTCACAAGTTGGAGAAAGTTGAATATTTAAATCATCTTTTTCTTTTTGAAGATTTTCAATAATCTTAGTAGTTTCTATTCTTTTTATTTTAAGTCTAGACTCTCTAAGTTCATTGGCTGACGGCAAAAAGTCAGGTCTACTATTATTTTTAAACTCCTCTAAATAAGCTGGAGCTAAATAAGTGGTATCAACAAGATTTGCTGCCATCCATCTGCCTTCTCGATCTTTCTTCAAATTAAAAGCAACTTGGACTCCCACCTTTGCATAGCAACGATGAGACATTAATTGTTTAAAATGAAAGAAAAGATTTTCGTCAAATTTGCCATTACCCCATTGTGGAGTAATATAGCCATAACCTCCTTTCGTATTAACTGAAATAATTGTTCCGATAAACATTTGATTTTGATGTAACATATTATTTACCTCCTTTATCTGTTTTTAATATAACATCAATAATTCCATATTTCAAAGCTTGTTCAGCTGTAAAATATTTATCTCTTTGTAAATCTGTTTTAATTTGTTTAACAGATTTTCCTGTTCTTTCAGAGCAGAATTCAAACATCTTTTCTCTGATAAACTTCAATTGTTCAACAGCAATTTCAACATCCATTGAGGAGCCTTCAGCTCCACCAATTGGTTGGTGTAACATTGTTGTTGCATTTGGAGTTGCATATCTATGCCCTTTTTCTCCATTTAATAGGATAATACCAGCTGCGCTTGCTGCTAAGCCAATATTATATGTATGCACTGGAGATTTGATTAAATTCATTGTATCTACAATAGAATTCATTGCATAAACGCTTCCTCCACAAGAATTAATATATAAGTGAATAGGCGCAACGGCTTGTGCATCTAAATAGAGCAAAGCCATTGTTACCACTTCTGCGCTAACATCATTAATTTCTCCTGTTAGCATGATTGTTCTGTTGTCTAATAAAGCATTAAACATTTGTTCATTTACGTGATTCATTTTTCTTTTTCCTCCTATTAATCAGTAACTTTAATGAAATAATGTAATTCTTCACCTTTAAGGTGATTATAAGCATAATCATCTGCTTTTTGCCATAGCTCATTATAAACTTTTGCAAAATCTGAATGACCTGCATTGTAATGTTGCCATAATTTCCAA
Organism: uncultured Bacilli bacterium; assembly: GCA_934162685.1. Classification (GTDB taxonomy): domain Bacteria; phylum Bacillota_I; class Bacilli_A; order RFN20; family CAG-826; genus RUG131. The sequence continues at coordinate 83,243 of CAKPJO010000001.1, forward strand.
TTTAGTACCATTACGAATTCTGTTAAATACTTATAATTACTTTTAATATTTTTAAAAGATTCTTTATAAGTATCTTTAACTGCTTTTATTCCGAATGCATCAGCAATGCTGAAATCATCCCAGAAGGTTGTCATTGGCTTATAGCCTGTTTCTTCTTCGATTGTCCAATGTGTTCTCATTTTTTATTCCTCCTTATTTTTTACTTGTACTAATCTTTTGTTTTTTAATTTGTAAAAAGTGTTTTCTTTAATTTTTTCACCATCAACTTTAAACGACCTTATGCATATTGGAAGATATTCTCTTGTTTCTCGATCATATCCGTATTCAGCTAAAGTAATCCAAGTTCCTTTAATTCCTTTTGCTATTCCATCCATACCAATATTAACAATAATAGAATGTTTGTTATTTGCTGCAACTTGACTATCGCTACCAATCATTGCTATTTTACAAAATTCTCCATTAATTGTAACTTTACTAAAAGAACCGCTAGTGACTATGTCATTTTTATTTCCTATAGTTGCTATATGATTTCCTGAACCATTAGTTGCTATTCTATGACAATGTCCTCGTGCTATAATTTCGTTGAAATCTCCATTGGTTGTCAGGCGATTTGAAGAATTACTAATTATTATTCTATTATTTTTTCCATTAGTTCCTAGTTTTTCTTCACCTCTATCACATAATAATTTACTTGAATCTCTGTCAATTAATATTTGATTGCAGTTCATTTCAATATATAATTTATTCATTGGTTTTATATTATCTAAATTATCTTTAATAAATGAATCAATGTTACAATTGTCATCTAATAATGAACACTCATTTAACCGATTAAATAAATCTTCATAATTGCCGTATATCATTTTAAAAACCTCCTTCCTATAGCATTTCATTATCTAGTAATACTGAACCATTTTCAAGTTCAAATATTGCTTTGTTACTTTTAGCAGCTACATATTCATATTCTGTAAGACCTGCTATATATTTACATTCGTCTTTTGAATCATATTCTTCAAAACGATCTCTAAAATATTGTAAATCAAAATCTACTTCATCATCTTCTAAAATATCATAGATTTTATCTACTACCTCTCTTGAGAACCCACTTTCGTTCATATGGTCCTCAAATTCACATTTACATAATTCATATTTTATCATAACACTCATTCCTCCCTTTGTTATTTTGATAAAACGAAGCCAAAACCTTTTTTGATTTCGTAAATACGCATAATATTATCAACGACTTCTTTTGTAACTGGAACATTTGTTCTTTTGCTACGTGCCATACATCTATCTAATAATTCAATAGATGCATCTGGTTGACCAGCATTATCAATTGTGTTTGATTTATCATAAATATATTCAATTACATCTGATTCTACTGTATTTTCAGCAAAATCATTTAATATATCTAATACTATCTTTTTATCTAAAGGTTTTATATTAATTGGACACAAACGACGTGACATCGCTTGATCTTTCTTAATAGTTTCTTCATATTCATTATTAGTTGTTGCACCAATAATGGTAACTTCACCTCTTGATAAATAAGGCTTTAAGATATTGCTTGCGTCAACTGCTCCTTCTGCTCCACCAGCACCCATTAATGTATGAATTTCATCAATAAATAATATAATAGGATATTGTGGAAATTCTTTATTATATTTAATTATTGCATTTAATACAGTAGTAAGTTTTTCTTCAAACATACCTCTATATTTTGTTCCTGCAACAGTGTTTGCTATAACTAATTCAAGAATACAATATTTATCTTTGATTCTTTGATTTAGTTCTTCAATAATTACTGTCTTTCCTGAACCAGCTGGAGCAATAAGAATAGAATTTCTCATTCTTTTCTTTAACAAGCTTTCTTCAAGAAGATTTAATTCATCTTCTCTACCTTTCACTTGTGTGGCTGGTTTATTCATAGGAAACAATATATTTTGAGATTTTTTAATTATTTCATTAATAACTTGTCTTTCCTTGAAATTGTGTTCTATTGCGTTAGCCCAGTGATTTGGATCTGCATACACTGGGGTTGTATAGAAATAATCAAGAACTTCTTGAAGAACTTCATGATCTTCTATTGTTAAAAACAAATCTTTAAAGATTTCATCAAGAGTAATTAATGTATTTTCTTTATGATTCATATCAACTCTTAATAAAAAATTTTCATCATTATACCATTTAAGTTTTCTTTTATTGCTAATTTGTTCTTCTGGATGATTATTTCTATCCTTTAGTTTTAATGCATTAATTAGATTTAATCTAAAACTACCGACGTAGCTTTCACCTCCTATCTCAGGAATCAAAACTTCTTCAATTAAGCCACATCTATATTGTGGTTCGTTGTTTCTAACCAATAAATAGTTAATTAACAACATTTCTGGATATACTTCAAAGAAATATTTTTCTTTTGCATATCTTTCTGTTGCATTAATAAAATTTAATGCATTATAATCAAAATTGTGTACGTTGTAGTCCATATTTAACACTCTCCTTTTATGTCATCAACATCTTCTGAATCTTTGTTAATCCAAATTGCAATAGGTGGATTTAACATCGTTTTGCATTTGTTTGGATAATCATCATCGATTATCGTAACTAATTTTTGGAAATCTGTTTCAAGAATTTCTTGATCAATTCTATCATAGTCTTCTGGATTTAATCTTTCTTTGTTTTTTAACGCTTGAAAGATTTTAACGTTGTCTCCCTTAAACTTAAAGTACATAGCTAATAATACGTTTCTTGGATTAAGCATTTTTGTTTCCTCCTTATAAAATATCTATTAAATCTTGTGTTGTTGATAAAGCACGAGGTGTATCTAATGTACCTGCACTATAATTATAACAATAATAATCTGCTTGCTCTTCATTGATAGCTTTTAAAATGTGAATTGCAACAAATAAATTATCATCATTAATTTTACTTATTGCAAAATCTTTAAGGATATCATATGATGTTATATAATATCCTTCTTCTTCCATTTCTCTGACAGCATCGTCAAATCCTAATTTGTTGATTTTATTTTTAGTCATATTTGTTTCCTCCCGTGTTTTACCGACTTTTCTGTCCAGCTATATCTTTTTATACTAATTAAATGTTTGCCAAACATTTAATGTTAGTAAGCCTTTTAATGTCTTGCTTAGGACCAATAATTTACCTAATATAGCCTTTTGAACAAATATTAAGATTATTATCATCTTTGAGTTGTACTAATGTACCTCCGTAAATACCTGTAACATATCTAAAGATACAGATATTTTTTTGAAAGAAAAATCCTTCTTTGTCTTTTTCAATTACAGAAATATAATATCTTCCGCCATTAAGACTGTCAGCTGGTATTTCTATCAATTTTAATCCTTGAGCAGTTATATCAGCCTTAAATTGTGAAATTTGTTTTAAATAGTCGTTATTATTATAACAAGCTCTATTTAAAACTTGCTCAGTAAAATCTTTCATAAAAATTGGATAGACTACACTATATAACCATTGATTTTGATTCATGTTTTCTTCCTCCTTTAAATCTTAGCAGAAACGATTTCTGGATTTTTATAACTTCTCCAGAAATCAACTGCTTCATCATTATGATACATTACGATGACAACTTTGTCAACGCTTTTGTATCTTTTTTTATTGGTGTTAAAGTTCCACCATTTTTGAGCATCTTGCTCGTTTTTAAAACAAACTTCACAACTCCATCTGTTCATAGAGTGTGCATCGTATGTTACGACAGCGTGAAATTCTGTCATAATTAAGCACCTACCTTTCTAGCAGCTGCTTTGTTGCTTTTGTTTTTGAGAGCAATTTGTTTTCTTACTCTCATAATGCATTGACGTGTGATACGTTCAATGTCGATCGTTCCAAGACGATGCATCTTGGAGTGAAGTTTGATAAAACCAGCATCATGTCTTAATGCTTCAACTTCCTCTTCTGTTAATTTAAAGAGGTTATAAACCTTTTTAGGTTCTGGGACTCTTAATCCCTTTGTTTCTGCTTTAGCAGTATTTGTTCTTGAGTTATTCATATGTAACTCCTTTCTGTCCTTTATTGTATAATATCTTATATACCGACTTATTGTGCCACAGTGGCAAGTGATATATCCCTTCTTATACAAGGAACTTGAAGCTTAATTAGCTTCCAAATGACTTCTATTTTTATAGAAGCCATCAAGAAATTAATTAATCTCTTGATATTTAATCAATAAATTAATTTTTTTCAAAGAATCATTTATAAATGAAGCGTAATCTTCATATAAAGACTCATCTTCATATTCTTGCACATTTTTAAAGTATGTACTAAGAAGTTTATGATTTTTATATTCAGATGAAACTTGAATAAAGTTTCTATCTTCTTTGATAAAAATTCTTAGTCCTGAAAGTTTTTCACTTTCAAAGACTGTTGTATATTCATCATTAAAACAAAAAGTTTTAACGTGAATAAATTTGATTTTATCTAAGAATAATATGAAATTCATCATTATTATTCACCTCCTTATTCTTCATCAAAGATATCATCCATCGAATGGAAGCATTCATCATCAATACCTGTGATGAATATCTCCCTTTCCTTTGCTGATAATTCTGGAAGAACATCTTGAATATGCTCGTAACCAGGTTCTGCAAAATACCAACGAAGCCAATTTTCAAATTGGTCTTTGTTAATATTAACCGTGTGATATTCTTCACACATAGGACACATTCTCCCTATTGTGAGAATACCTTTTTTGTAATTTTGGAGATGAATTTGGAAATCTCCAATAACTAATGGATCGAATCTATAATAAAAGACTCGCCCAATGTATTCAATTACATTGATATTGTTTTCAAATCTTTGAATATCATCAATGCAAATCATTGGAGTAAACTTATAATTAACTCCAACAAACATTTTGAATGAAGTTGCCTTTCCTTCTTCGTCATAGCCAAGTTCAATTTCAACAGGATATAAATCTGTTGTTAGAACATAAGCATTTTTCTTTTGTGATTTAATACTCATATTGCCAAATTTAACAATATCAGTATCATCGTCTACATCTTCAACTGTAAATTCTTTGGTTGCTAATAAAGCTTTAACCAAACTTTCAATCATAATAATGTTTTTCATATTTTGTTCCTCCGAGTTTTATAGACTTCACTGTCTAGTTATATCTTTTTATACTAGTCAAATGTTTACCAGACATTTAATTCTAGTTCTCTGTTTCGCTCGAAAGCTCATCAGCGTTGGACTTTTACCGACGGACAGAGAGCAAGTTTATAGTCTTGCTCTGTATATGAAATTATTCCTCAAGAATTTTTTGTAGTTGAGAAATAATTTCTTTTATATTTTCTGGAACTTTTGCTTCAGGCTTGTGGTAAACATCCCAACATTTTTCATTCCTTAAACGAGGAGCTTTTTCTTTTAACTCTTTAATAAATGCCAAGACAGCTGGCATTTGAGATATTTCGATTTCTACTTCTGAAAAATAGAAAGTTTTGTCCTCTTCGACAGAAGAATCTATTTCAAATGAATATCTATTTCCTCCATAACTACGTTGGCTGTATTCGTTAGTCAATGTAATTTCTAAAAGTTCGTCATAGTGGAGTTCATCTTTATAGATTGTGGCGGTTAATGATAATTCACCATCACGATCGTGCACTCCAAGTTCACAATATTTTAATAAATTGAGTTTCGTGAATGTTTTACAAAATTTATTTAATTTTTTTGTTTTTTCAATACTTTCTTCATATCTTTTTTTGATTATAGAATTAAAGAAATTTAATATCTCTTTAATTGGAAGGAATTCTGTTTCCCATTCTTTTTGAGAAACTTTCCAGCTTGGTGCTGGGTGTTCTTCTGATCTTTCGTCGAAAATAGTGACAGAGTCACTATCAACTTCTTCGAAGTCACATTCCTTTCCGTCTGGATATTTTGTTTCAATGGAAGGACCAATTAATAGACCGTTCATTGAGAATAAGTCTACTTGTCGTTTCCACATATGCATTGTTGTTAGGACATAATTACCATGCGATAAAAAGATAAAGAAGACTTCTCCGTTATCTTCTTTAATATTTGCGTACCCATCTATTTCAACTAATTGCCATTTTTTCAAATGTTTTAATTGAAATAATTGTGTTAATAATGTTTTGTCCATAATGTTACCTCCAGTAACCGATTCTTGATATTATCTCCATCGCTTGTGTGGCTTTTTATATTTCACAAGATTTTACGTTTTGAGTTTCAAGGATTACGTTAAACCTAAAGCGCTCATCAGCACGGAGTCTCGCTCACCTCCGTGGACACAGAGAATTAACTCTGTGTTTCGAAAATAAATAAAAGCTCTTTCTGCGTCGAAGGTACGTAATCCCCTTTCCCGCTCTCCTGAAAGAAATCTTTATAGTTTATTATAAAACTAATTAGTGTATTAATTGTTTCCGATTAATTGTTTACAACATAACGGCGTCTGAAGTACGCGCTTCTGCCTGTTCCTATGCTGTTCACTGCGTCCAACTCTGCGTCAACGTCACATTGTTGCCTAGCACTGTCACGTTATATTCTACTAGGACTTTAGGTTTTTTCTTGAAATGGGTGACCTTAAACCAATACCATAACTAATGTGACTCCGCTCTCCTGAGTTTTCCGCTCTCCTGCTACTATAGCGAGGTAGTTGTAAACTAAGTGACTATTGAATCCTTCAACAATCACCGTTGTTAATCGGATAATTAACAACTAATAGTTTATACTAGAGCTTAACAAGCTTCCTTGATTGAAGCTTGTTCTAAGCTCTTAGGAAGATAAAAATCTTCCATACCCTAGAAAACTAATTTAAACTAGAGTTCTCTTAGCCGAGCAAGTGCCTTACTATGTCTTGAATATCTCCTAATGGAGCCCTAGTCCTTTCATCTAGGGGTTTACTACCGAATTCAGCTATATCTCCATTCCTCAGCCGTTGTGACATGACTTTGTTGTGCCCTCTTACAACAAAGCAAGAATCTTGTGATTCTCAACGCTGGTGGGAATGTACCAGTTGCTGTTGATTCACGGTTTAAGTAGGCTCAAACCGTACCTATCCTGCCGCCATGCTTCCAAGGTGGGAAGTTTGCATTCTGGCCAGTCGGGAATTGCACCCTAACGCAGGTTTTATATTGAGAGTATTGGAATCATTACTGATTCATGCTCCGCGAAGGCTCTAGTGCCTTTCGCTAAGGAATATTTGCATCACTGCAAATCCACCTTTTATAAAACACCCTATTGAATAAGGTGTTTTACAAAAAGAGGATAGCGTTAAGCTATCACCTTTTTTGATATTTTGTGAATTTTCACATTTGTGTGACCACAAGATTCCAATTCACGTTTAACTTTCTCAGCTTGAGCTTTGGAAGTCAAAACTTCATAAGAAGTTTGTTCAACTCCAGTGCCAAAGGTGTTGAAAGTTATGAAATATAAATATTTCATGAACGAATCCTCCTTTCTATATATTTCACTTACACACATATTATTATATGTATAAGTCGTAATATACATTTTTTAATATATATTACACTTACCATATCTTTATATCCGATCAGTGAGCCAACACGACATAAAAACCCAATATAAAGCGTACTTCTGCTTTTTTCATAAAACACCCCCCAACAAAAAAAAAGAGCCCTACCAGGCTCTCTCCTTTTCTCTTTTCCCTACTCTTCTTCTTCCAAATCAAACGGTTCTTCACTAACCGCATCTTTAAAAGTATGAAGACGAGGTAACGTCAAATAATTTTTCAAGATATACGCCACATCCTCAGGCTTATACGAAATTGCGATAATAACGAAATTGTTAAACGATGGATCATCCTCAATAACGGTATTAAAATAAGTCATCCAAGCTTTAGAATAAGATAAAGGGATATAACCTTTAATATCAGAAATTGGAATATCAGGTTGAATGCCCCTAAAAGAACACCAGGCCTCAAAATGGTCCTTACGAATTTCGTAAAGGTAGTGAGAAAGGGTGTCAACGATATCTTCTACAGAAGAGCAGATACCGATTACTTGTTCGCTGCTAGCATCTGTAATCCAATATAACTCAATGCGAACATTACGTTTGTTTTTAGGAAGTGAATGAAGACGACGTTTAGAAACTTGATATGGAGCATAGACAATATTATCCTCATCTGGAATAAGAGAACTTTCGATTTTTTTCAATTTTTTCATTTTTAAAATCTCCTTTTTTTATTATATAAATAATAATACATATATATAATCACTCTAGAATCAATTTTAGCCGATTTTTTTGAAGTTAAATCTAATAAATTAGGAAGTGAACTTAAAACTTTAATAAAATATACCTTAGCCGACGATTAAAGTGTAATTTCTGTTTGAACGAATGAAGAAAGGACGGCGGGGTTACAATCACCGATAATAATATTTTCGGAAGGGACGATAAGATGTCCTTCGTGCCAAGGAAGGCGGAAACAAGCGATGGGGTTATTTGAACCAACGACTTGGAAATCTAAGTGATAGGTATCGTGAAGTGTTTTAACTAAGCTTTCTTGAACGGAAGGTTTTTTTGTATCAAGCCCTGCTATGTAAAAGATGAACTTGCGGTCATACTTAATCCAATGTGAATGATGTGGATTCATCGCGGCATAGACGGCGAAAGCGGTAAGAAGACGTCGAATGTCTGGAGAGGTTTCGTGGTGCTCATAAAATGTGTTGTTTAGGTTTTTAATGTCGATAGGATTAATAAGAAGAACGCGTGAACGCGACTCTGCTACTTCGGCGCGTTGAAAGGCGGGGAAATAGAGAGTGGCGATACGTGAAGCCGCTTGACGTGAAAAACCCAACGAGGAGGATAGGGCATCTTGAATTGCAAAGAGCGACTCTGAGGGAGATACGGAACCTCCTTTGCTTTTATAAATGTCATAGAGGAAGCGCCAGGTGTAGGGCTCAAGAGGTCCTACGAAAGTGACGCTTTCTTGTTTTTGGGATGGTGTGTTGTTTATATTTGTGCTGTTATTATTATTGTTAGTACTATTATTATCTGTTGTCATTTTGAAAAGAACCTCCTTGTTTAAATTCATTATTAATAACATTATTAATAACATTATTAATATCTTGTTCTATGGCATCGTGAGGGGCAAGATAGTCATCATCATAACCGAAGAGGCCATTAAGCATACGTTGAATGGAAATCTCAAGTTGAGGAGTGACTTTTTTAAGGGAATATTTGACACCAAGATATTCGGTGCCGTTTGGATCTCTTATCGGGCAATAGGAATCGCCGTATGGAATAAGAGAAACAATTTGGTCTTCTAAGACGTCCCAAGCGAATGCCCAATTAAATGTTGAATAAAGAGGTGCTAAACGAGAGCAATAGAAGAGGAATTCATCACCAGACATGTTATGATCAACGAGTTGATTTTGAAGGTCGCCGATAAGTGATTCTATGAGAGAAGAGCGAAGCTCGGAATAGGTGTCTGGGGAGAGGTCGGAGAATTGAGAAGAAGAGAGGGACTCAAGATGTTTGATTTGTTTACGGGCAATATAAATTTTATAAAGCGAACGTACGAAGTCTAATTTTTCTTGGGAGAAGAGGGGGGCGTAATGCGCTTCGAAAGTTGGAAGCATTGATACGTTTTTCTTCTTAGCGTCGCCATTTTTGGCAAACTTGATGTCGAAATCAACATTCTCGAATTCGCGACATAATTTATTCATTGTACAATTTGAGGTGATAAGGGGCGAATACTTTTGATATTTACGCACAAGATTTGTTTCTTCTGGAGTTTTGTTTTCTTTACGAAGCAGTTTCTTAAACTTAATGCCGAACATATCGCGACTTACCTCGTTATAGGCGGACTCAAACTGTTTAAAGCGTTGATTAAGCTCTGGATAGAGATAGCGGAAGAAGTAAGGTTTTTTAGAAATAACCATGGCATTATGTTTAAACTTTGCGAGGCGTTCTTCTGGAGTATCATCTTCTGTTATTTGTTCAAAATGTTTCCAAGAATGAGGGAGAGACGGTTTGTCGGCTCCTTTAATACGGTCAATTTCTTGACCAACGATTTCACGTAAGAGCTTAATACGTGTCATAATTTCGTTATATTGATCTTGTTGTGCTGGATTATCGAAGATTGCTGCCATTGCATAGAAAATAGTGGCGCAATTCGAGAAGCCTCCAACGCCTGTTCCGAAACCTTTGGAAACGGTTTTAGTTATGTTTGCGACCGTCATTTTTTGGACGGGGGCAATGCCTTTTTCGTATGTTATAATATTTTGTTCTTTATGAGATCCTTTTAAGAAGTAAGGGTTGTCTGTGGATAGGACTATATCTCCCGATGATACCCTCGGTTTCCCGATATTTATAGGAGAAGGGGACTAGACTATATCTTAGCTAATTAATAACTGTTTGGGGGTCATTAATCAGATGTTGGCACTTCGATTTAATGGATTTTATAATCAAGCTAATATCACCTGATAGCCAACCTTGTTTAAGGGCTCTACTCTACTCATTTATTTTTAACAGATTTTCTCTATTAATATACTTTCGATAGTCGTTTGAGTTTTTAAACCTTTTATGTAATTTGATTTAACTTACCACAGGATTGTCGTCTCCTTTACGAGTTACGAGTTCCCTGTTAGCAATGCTATTATTCGCCATTATCCTGCGAAACACTTCACGTTAGCATTACACCCAGATTTACTAATCTGGTTCACCAACTTTTACTATGACTAGTAATATGTCAATCATAGTCAGCATCGCTTAAGCGAGCTGTAGCAGCATCATATGTGCTGAATACTATTCCAGAATATAGGTGGCTTAACCACCGCTTCGCCTCGTCAGAGTTTAATACGTCTGATGGGTCATGTTCGTGCATATCAATTTGAGGACTTCGACAGAGATCAACTCTCGGTACATTCCTATCGCTCCAGAATTTAGAATATATTTGATCTCTTCCAACTACCCCTATTGGCTCTAAACCTAGTGCAGATTGACATTGGGCAACAGGATCTGACAACATAAACTGATAATTTCCATGAACCCAGATTTTGCCTATTTTGGCGCGATTAATGGTTTCAGTGATATTTTTATAAATCTTATGTTGAATATAACTATCTTTAAGGAAGTTGTTGTTTTTAACCAATGCTTTCATATAATTTGTTTGAGCAGTTCCATAAAGAGTATTAAACATAGAGTCTTCGTTTTTGGGCCCAAATGTAAATAGAAGTGTTGAAAGAGTCTCACCTGTACAAATTTGTTGTATCCAATCTACAGTCGGTTTAATAAGACTCTTAATGTCATCATTCGATAAAGTTAATGATTGAATGTATTGATAGTTTGCAAGAATATATTCTTCATCTTGTTTCTTTGGATAACGGGCAACTCCCCAAGGAATATCGCCTTTTTCAGCATAAGATAAATATTCTTGCCAGCTGTTATAATATTTATGAGTTTTGAATTGCGATTCTGAGAGAAGAACATCTATTTCGTCTATGTTATATTCTTTCCCCCATTTGTCACGAATTGTTGAAATTCCATGCTCGTGAGCGTATCCTCTAAAATCGAATGATACAACATTTCCCTTTACGAAAGCTGAACGCGCAACGAATGAACAAGGGGTATATGATAAATCCATATCTTCCGCCCAGAGAGCTGCGAATGTTGGATCAATTAATCCTTGCCCATCTGCACAGTTAAGGTCTAAATCCATTATGCGTTTTTCAATAATAGATTCACCTTGTTCGTTTTTACAAATGAAATCAACAGGTTCATCTTTAAGAGTTCTGTGAAAGTCTTTAATAACACATACTCTTGGTGTTCTAACCCACAAAACAGAAGAGAAGGATAAAGCGAAGTATGCGGTATATTTAGCTAATACAAATTCTGTTGTTTTTTTATCCAGCCCGCAGTTTAACGTTTCGACCACTTGTTTGCGATATTTTGTATTGATGAATGTTGCGGTGTTTCGTCTAATTTGACCCGACCCGCTGCATAAATATGAATAGTGAACTCCGTTACACACAAATCCTTTTGTTCTTATTGCGTGGAAGTCGCTTTTCTTTTTATCAATACAGATATTGATGATGTCTTTCACAAATAGAAGTTTCGTGATGTGATGATTTAATACATTGGCTTCTTTATAAGCACCTTGTTTTTTGTAGTAGTGCATTTTGTCTCTAAAGCGTGCGATGTAATTAAATATTTCTCTATGATCTCGATAATCATTATGCATATGTCGAAGTTGTCTGAATACCATATTGTCTCCAATAGAAACAATGTTAGCATCTTTCATACCTTGTGACATTGTATAATTAATTTCATAGAACCCTGATTCTTTATTGTAGTTATCCGAGTTCACAACCATAGAGGCTGGTAATTTGAATATTTGATATAAGTTTTGTATTACTGGCATTACCTTTTGCCTCCCCTTTCTGTACTCTTAATAGAGTGTTATGTTTTTTTATAATCTTGATGTTAATAATAGTAGTCAAGATTCACAAATCATAGTATACCTAATTTATTCCGATTGTCAAGACTAAAAAGGTGATTTTAAGAAAAATTCATCTTCGTCATAATCGTTGTTAGAATCGTCATTGTATAATCTAAAATTACTAACGATGAAATCTAATACATCAATAGCTTCGTTTAAGTCAGGAACATAATAGCAAATGTTCTCTTTTGCAATCATATCAACCTCTTTTAATTCATCATTTGTGAGTTCTGTATTATTGTTTCCTAATGCTTCAACAAAAATGATAATGTTTTTTGAAGGTTTATTAATTGAAGATACACATTTGTTAATGCTCTTAATTGTAGGAAAGCATATTGAAATATTAACAGTGTCTTTTTCTATTTCTGACGAATATGCTTTTAATAGAATCTTTGTAAGTTTTTCGAATTGTTCTTTTGTTTGTGGAATATCTTTCCATGGAATTGTTTTCATATTTGATAATCTCCTTGTGTAATACTTTTAAAGTGTTTTCTTTTGTAATGTGTTTTTTACTTTTACTTTTACTTTTACTTTTGTTTCTTAATTAGTTAGAGAAGTAAAGACGAGGTATGTAATAAAGATGAGGCAGTCTTTATTTTTTTACTTTCTAACTTGTACACTAATAGTATATGCTAAATAAATAAAAACAACAAGTTTTTTTTAAAAGAAAAGTAACAAAAGAAAATAATAAGGATATATATTTAATAATTTTATATTATGTTAACGGAATATACCAGAGGTATATTCCTAATCTTTTTATCTTTATCTGTATCTTTTTTTATTACATAAAAAAATCTACAGTATTAATGTATATTATTTCTTTTTTTTATTTTCTTTGTTTTCACTTTCTCTTTGTATATATTTATATATATTTCTCTTTAACTTTTATTTCTTTTGTTTTTATACTCTTTGTTTATAATACTTTGTGTATATATATTCTAGTATTATAATATTTAAAGTTATAATAAAAGTTTATATATACTAAGTTTTATAATAAAAAAAGAATAATACAAAGAGTATATATATAGTTAGGTATTTTATATTTGCGAAGCAAATAAAAATAAATACGGGAGCGCGGGCGTATATGCATGTGTAATATAAAATCAAGGAAAACATATGTGTAAAAAATTTAAAGAAAAATCTTATTGTTTTTAAAAACTTTGCATATAATATATACAGTAGGTGATATAATGATATTTAATTGGAAAGAACATTGTCAAAAAGTTTTAAAAGATAAAGCATATGGAACATCTGATAGATGGGAAAGAAAAGAAGAGTATAAACAACAAATTGCATTATGCTGTTATCTACACAAAGAACTTAAATTAAACAAAGTAAACACTTATAAAAAATGGATGAGCATTCCTAATAAGTTTAGCACTATGATTATGAATAGTGAATTAAGTGATAGAACCAAAGAATTAGAACTAAAAGAATATTTTGATAAAGTTTATGAAAAGTCTTTGAAATTTAAAATGAGAGACATTAATAAGCAATTAGAAATTTATCAAGAAGAAATAGATGCTATTAACAAACTTGAAGCAGATGAAACGTTTAGAAAATATATTTATATGCTTCTAGGAGTTTGCAAGTTCTATAACGCATATTACGGAAAGTGTTACTTAGATCATAAGTTAAGAGGTTATGCTTATGAATGTGTAAGTAACGGAAAGAAATATGGTGATTATGTTCAAACACTTGTTAACACAAATAGAAAATGTGGGCCAGTTATTATTTCTGCTAGAACTAAGATGAGAAACATTTCTAGTTTAAGTATATTAAAGACATTTGGAACTGTGACAAGAACATTCGTTACTCCTAATGATTTAATCAAATGGATTGATAAAGATATTCTAATAAGAAAAGCAATATGTCCTATATGTGGTCAAGAATATGAGGTTAATTCAAAGACTAAAAGAGATTGTTGTTTAGATTGTTGGAAAATAAAAGAGAAATTAAGAATTAAAGAATCTGTTGCTAGAAGTCGCAAGAAAAAAGAAGATGTGTAACGGGGAATATCCGTAAAAGTATATATGGAAAGAGAAGAGAAATAAAAGACGAGTTTTATTTAATTCTCTGGTTGCTAAAATAGCAGAAAAGGAGACCTACCGAATGACAAAAAAAGAATTTATAGAATATGTTGATGGTTTCGGAAAAGAAGCTGGAGAATTTACAGATGATGAATTATATCAAATTGGAGTAAAACATAAAGAACTTCCTTTATCCGAAAAGAATTGGGACGAATTGGTTAAATTATTAGGCGTTGATAAAAAGGGTGAGGCTTTCAGAACTTGGATTAAAGCAAAACAAAGAGAAGAAGGTACTTTACCAAAAAACGAAAAAATGATGTCTGATAGAATTATTGACGGAATGACATTTGCCGAATTTCAAGATGAGACAGATAGAATCAAAAGGGAGCTTTACAAGCAACAAGTTAAAACAAGAGATACTTGGAATGCTTATCGCAGAGATATGAGAAGTGAAGCTCGTGAAGAAGTTTTAAAAGATTTGATCACTGATGCGATTAAAAATATTAAACCAGAAAAGATGTTTACTATTCCTAATGAAATCAAAGAGAATTCAAATGGGGAAGCGGTACTATTGGTATCTGATTGGCATATTGGTGTAACAGTTGATAATTTCTATAATAAGTTCAATCTTGAGATTGCAAAGCACCGTATTGCAAAATTAACACAAGACGCTATTAGATATTGCAGACTTCACCAAGTTAAAAGATTATCTATTTTAAACTTAGGAGATTGTATTGCTGGAAACATTCATATTACAGGAAGATTAGAACAACAAATGGATGTTGTTGAACAAGTTATAGTAGCATCTGAGTTAATGGGTACTATGCTTCTTGAATTAAGAAAAGCTGCTCCTGAAATTATTTATTATAGTTGTCCTGGTAATCACGAAAGAATTACTGCTAATTTAAAAGAATCATTAGATTCGGAAAATTATTCTCGTATTATGGACTTCTATTTACGAGCAAGGTTAAAAGATTGCGGAATAGAAATGAGAGAAGATAATGTAAATCCAGAAATTGGTGTTATTCGTTTAATGAACGGAAAAGTTGGAGTATTCCAACATGGCCATCACGGAAGTTTTAATACAGTATTTCAAGATATGGTATGTTATTTGGGTGAAAAGATTGATTATGGCTTTGTTGGACACTTCCATAGTGAAAAATTAAAGACATTACACGATTTCAAGTTATTTACAAATGCAAGTTTGGTTGGAATGGATGATTATGCTTTCCAAAAAAGATTATTTTCTAAGCCAGCACAATCATTGTTAGTATTTGATGAAAATAATGTTATTAATCATAGTATTAACTTAGATATTCAAGATTAAAATATAAAGCGAGGCAAAAGGTTATGATAAAAGAAAAATTAAGAAAAGCAATTGAAGAAATGGCTATAGATAGTGAAGAAGAAGTTTTATTCTTAGATAATCCTTCTTTTGATAAATCTATCATCGGGATAACAAATGATTTTAGATTAATTTACGATTTGGATAAAATGATTGAAGAATTAATGGAAGATGATCAAATTGATTATGAAGACGCAATTGACTTTATTGATCATAATACATTATTAGCCATTCCTTATTTTGGGGAACAAGCTCCTATTATAAAAATGAGTTTTGCACCCTATTATGATGAAGAAGAGGAGGACGATATGAATGGCAACAAAAAGAAAGACTAGTACTGCTGCTTCAAAAAAGAAATCCTCTACAACAACAAGTACAGGAACTGCAAAAATAAAACTAGATAAAGACGGCATAGATAGTTTTCCAGAACCTTCTTTAGGCGGTCCAGTAATCCCAAAAATAGGGATAGATTTAGAAAAATTCAAATGTGTTGTTCCTTCAGAATCATCAAGGCAGGAATTTATAAGATATCTTCATAATTATCCAGATGACAAAGAAAATTACGAAAAAGCAATGTTTGAATATTGCTTTTATCACAACGTATTCTTTGATAGTAGAGTACTAAAAGCAGTATTAGGTAATAGAGAAGATGAAATTATGAATAAGTTGCCTGATATTTATACAGCTGTAATTAATCAGACTGATAGATACATTGGTTTAAATTTCTTCGGACAATTAAAAATGGAAAATTTTGAAAAATTGTACAGTGAAGATTTAAGCTTATTAGCATTAACCGAAGAAGATAAGAAAAACAGACAACAAGTTATTGCCATTATGGGTTACGATCCATTTAAAGATGCTCAAGATGACGATAGACCTCAACTGTATAGAGATCTTAACGGTTTACTTACAGAAGGTATGAGAAAAGATGTTGCTAAACAAAAAGCGGCTGTACAAGTCTGTCAAAACTATTGTACTTTGTCTAAATATCAAAAGAAAATTATGGACTTGATGAATAGTGAACAATTAGATGCTGAAACTCAAAAGAATATTGATAATCTTCAAAGTATGGTTGGTAAAATTCAACAAATTATTAATGGTACCACTAAAGAAAATGGTTTTACTTCAAGTAAGTCAATTGGTAATAACGGGAAGGGTATGTTATCAGATGTAATGAATCAAGTTGAAACAGATTTCATAGACGAAGGAATTACCAATTATTATGATATTGCCACAAGTAAATCAATTGGTGAAGTGGCTAATATTAGTTGGAAGGCTATGTTAAATCAATTAAGATTAACTCAAACAGATTATGTTGATATATTATCTCAACAAGCAGAGTTGGTACATAAAGCACAAGATCAAGCAAGAAAAGCCACTGAAGCATTACGCTTGGCGAAAGAAAAAATCACAAAACAAAGATTACTTGAAGAATTGGCTGCAGACTATCGTAAAAAAGGTATTAGTGAAGAAGAAATTGATGAATTTATTAGCCGTGAATATAATTTATGGGATGGAAAATAAAAAAATTCTTGACAAATTTAAATGTTAGTATATAATAATAGTGTGGAACAAAGTATATAGTAATACGATAAATGGGGCAAAAAACAAATTTGTCCCGATGCTCGCAAAAAGGAAGGTGGCGTAATTATGAAATGTACAATGGAACAAAATATTTTATCAGGACGTTATCCTTCTAAGGAAAATATTTACGAAGATTACGTAAAAAACAAATTGTCTAAAACAGAAGTTTGTTTAAAATATAATTTGAGTTCTACTACTTTTACTAGACTTATTAATTATTATGGAATTAGCAAAACAAATGATAAAAAAATTATTTATCCTCCGAAAGAAAAATTTTATAATTTTTATATCGTTGAAAATCATAGTGTTGAAGAGACATTAAGAGAGTTTCCAGAATTTCATGAAAATAGAAGTAATATTACTAATTGTTGTAATTATTATGGAATTTGTAAAAATAATCAGCAAAGGTTATTGGTAAGGATGAAAGGTAGAAAAAAATGGCATCCTGTAATAACACGAGAAGATATTGAAAAACAATATTTGGAAAATAATTTTTCACAAAAGGATGTTGCTGATAATTTTAATATTTCTATTTCTGAATTAAATAAATATTTAAGTTATTATAATATCATAAAGCCTTTAGATAAAATAATTAATCAAAGGAAAAAGACAAATTTACAAAAATTCGGATGCGAAGTTCCTATTCAAAATAAAGAAATTTTAGGCAAAGTAAAAAAAACAAATTTACAAAAATATGGTTATGAATACGCTAGTCAAAGTCCTATAATACAAGAGAGAATTGCAGAATCTAATCTGAAAAAATTCGGGGCTGTTTCATATTTAATTTCAGAAGAAGGTAAAAAACATATTGCTGAGATTAATAAAGAAAAGTTTGGACACAAAGTATATAATTTGAGTAATAGAGAACATCTTTTGTTAACAACACAGCAATTATTAGCGGATATAAATTCTTTTAAAAAATATTTATTAAATTTTGAACAAAAGTTGAATAGAAAACCATATATTTATGAAATTGCAGAAGACTTAAAGTATGCATATACTTCTACTGTTCAATATATAAATCGTAATGGATTGAATGATTATGTTTCTCATCAATATTGTACTTCACAAGGTGAAAAAGAAATATGCACGTGGTTAGAACAAAATCAAATAAAATATCATTGTAATGTTAGAGATGTTTTACCAAGTGGATTAGAGTTGGATATTTATTGTCCTGATTATAAAATAGCAATAGAATATAATGGCACATATTGGCACAGTTCTGAATGTAAAAATATGACATACCATTATAAAAAAAGTAAAGAAGCACAAAATTTGGGAATTCGATTAATTCATATTTATGAATACGAATGGAAAGATGAATTAATGCGTGAAAAAATTAAATCGATTTTGAAAATGGCATTTGGAAAAGTTGATAATAAAATATTTGCTAGAAAATGCGATATTAAGCAAATTTCTGATAAAGAAGCAAAAGAACTAAACAATCATTATCATTTGCAAAATCATCGTTGTGCGAAAGTAACATACGGTTTATATTATAATGATAAATTAATTCAAATTATGAGTTTTAGTTCTTCTAAATATAATCGTAATTTAAAATCTGATAAAGATTGGGAAATAATTCGTAGTTGTTCTGTTCCAGATGTTATGATTATTGGTGGAGTTAGTAAACTTATTAATCATTTTATAAAAGATTATAATCCTGAGAATATCTTTACATATTGTGATTTTAATAAATTTGATGGACGTTCGTATGAAAAAGCTGGTATGCAATATATAGGAGATTCTCAACCAGATTTAAAATGGGTGATAAATGGAAAAGTTTATAATAGAAATCCTAGTAATCATAAAGAAATGAAAGCCGCAGCTGATTATTGTATTTATGGCGCTGGCTCTAAAAAATATTTATGGACAAGAAATTAATTCTTGTTCATTTTTTATATAGTCTGAAAGGAGAGTGAAAAGGCAATATGATAAGTGTATACGGTCAGAAAACGGATTGTGGCGTAACAATTCGTGAAGCTGAATCTATAAAAAGATATGTAGCATTAATTCAATGGGGTAGGAAAAATCCTGTTCAGTTTGTTGAAAAAATTTTGCAAATATCTTTGATTGATTATCAAAAATGGTTGATAGCTATGTCTTGGGATAAAGAATATGTTGTCTGGGCTTGTAGTCGAAATGCGGGTAAATCATTTTTGGTGAGTATTATTATGTTAGCAAGGTCTTTGTTATTTCCTAAAACAAAGATTCATATATTATCTGTTGCTGCAAAACAAGCAATGGATACTTTTAGTACAATGGAATCTATTGCTAAAAATCAAGTTAAAACTTTAATTAGTGATAACAGTGTCTTTAGAGATGAAATAGTAAAAATGAAATCTGATTCAGATGGATTCACACACGATGCTAAAAAAGGAAGTAATGTAACACTTTTAAACGGATCTTTCATTCAATCGGTTTCTGGTACAGCTAAAACTGTAAGAGGTAAGAGATCTAATCTAAATGTGTACGATGAGGCTGGCTTTATTTCCAAAGAATTTTTTGACGTTACCGAACCATTCTGTACTCAAAGTTCAGAGTTTAAAACTGGTGCGAATTACGATCCAGAAGTGTATCCAAAGGAAATACCAAACCTAAGATTATATGTAGGATCAGCATCAGATACAAACTCATTGTTTTATGCAAAATATAAAGAAGGCGTGAAGCAAATGATAGCAGGTAATGATAAATATTTCGTTGCTGACTTGAATTGTGAAATGCCATTGCATCCAACAATGAATGGTAAACCTTATGGTGCATTATTATCACAAGATGAAATTGACCGTAAGATGAGAGAAAATGAAATTATAGCATTAAGAGAATACTATAATATATTCGATAGATTTGATTTAGAAGATTCTGTTGTAACACGAAGTGATATAATGGATAATGAAAAGATATATTTACCATCTTGTACTTGGGGTGGTAAGAAACATAAATATGTAATTGCATATGACCCTGCTGCAAAGAGCGATAATGCTCCTGTATTGGTTACGGATATTATAGAAAGGGAAGACGGTACCATTGGTGCAAGATTTGTACATATGGAAAACTTAATTACAGTTTATGGCGATGGTTCTAAGAGACCTATGAAGATAGAAGATCAAGTACAAAGAATTAGAGAAATGATTTATGATTATAACGGACGTGATAACACGGCTCCGTATGATAATATTATGTTCCTCCTTGATGCTGGTACAGGTGGAAACGCCCCCGCTATTGCTCAAATGTTGTGTAAAGAATGGACAGATAAGACAGGAAAAGTACATCCTGGTTTATATGATGAAAATTCTAAAGACATGAAAAGATGGGCAGAAGCAAATCCTAAGGCAATCAAAGGAAGAATGTGGTTAGTAGAACCAACAAAATACAGAAATATGATGTTTGATGCGACACATAGACTTGTGCAATCAGGAATTGTAGAATTTCCTCCTCAATGTCCTAAATACGATACTTTAGTTCTTGAAGATGGGACCGAACGTAAGTTAAGTAAAACAGAAATGGCTTCATTGATTCAAATGGATTTAATGAAAGAAGAAATGGTATATATGACAAGATTTAAAACACCAAAAGGTGTTGTGACATATGGACTTCCTCCAGAAAAAGCAAGAAAGATGCACGATGATAGAAACTATGTTGCGGTTATGACTTTACTTTATATAGATAAATTAAGAGCCGAAGGAGGATTAGGAGAACCTGCAGCTGTAGATTTTTCTGCGTTCTTTGAAGCTCCTAAAACTTATGAACAAGTCAAGAAAGAATTGCCTGAAGCAGATAGTGGATGGACTAATATGATGGGAGGACGTTCTGGAAGGAGAATTAGTAATAATTCTCCTTTTAAAGGTAATAATCCGTTTAGATAAAAAATACAAAAATGTCGATTGTTAAATTTAGTCATTTTGAAAAAGTGGCTTACAATCGGCATTTTTTTAATTATGTAACGGGGAATATCCGTAAAAGTATATATGGAAAGAGAGAGAAAAAATAGAAATTTTTTCCTCGTTGTGAAAGGAGTTAAAAAGGATGATTTGTTGTAAAATAATGACAAATTATAGCGACAAAAATGCTCAGTTTTCTTTGTTGCTAAAAAAATTAGAAAAGCTAGGAGATATCTTATGTGCTAATGGAAGTTTATTCTTTAGTTCTGAAGATATATCAGTTACAAGTAAGACAATAAAGAGAGCGTTTAAAAGCAGTGGTTATAATGATTGTTATGTTATGGAATACACAAAAGAAAACGCTCCTCAAGAAGACGATGATACAAATAGATGGCTAAATGATCATTTAGTTCATAATTCGTTTAAAGAATATGAAAGAGTGAATCAAAAAGCATTAAAAGACATTAGTCAAAAATTAACAGAACTTGATAAGTTTGTAAATGAAATGTCTGAAAATCAAGCAAAATAAAAAAAGGAGGTCTTGACAGAATGGCTGAAACAAAAAAGAAAAAAGTCGGTAGACCGAAGAAGTCTGAAGTTGCAAAAGAAGAAATTGTCAATGAAACTCCTCAAAGACTTGAAATGTCTGAAAGACAAGAAGAATATACAGTTGAAAGTGTAGGCAAGCAGTGGGCACAAGTTTTCAATACTTTGTTTAATAAATATGAAAGTGACAATTCAAGTGACGGTAAAAATTCTATTTCTAAAACAATGGCACAATGGAATAAATTAAATCCTTTCTTGCAAAATCAAAGAATTAAAAATTTATATACTCAAGCCGCCACATATAATAAGCAAGATATTGGAAGATTCTTACAATCTCCAGGAGAAAATGAGCAAGCATTAAGAGGTATTGCTTGGTCTAATAGTAGTAGTCAATCTATATATTATAATATATTAAGAAGATCATGTGATATTCCACAATATAAATATTTTGTCATTCCAGAATATAGTGAAAACGAAAAATTTTATAACGTAGATTCTTTTAAACAAGAAGATGCCTTGGTACATTCGTGGTTAGAGATGTTTAATATTCCTAACACGTTTAAAACAATGGCGTTACAAATTAAAAGAGAAGGAAAACAATCGTATTTATTAAGAAATAGTTTTGAAGGTGAAGGCAAGCAAAAGAAGCCTTGCTATTGTGCTCTTCAAAAAATGCCAAGTGACTGGATAAAAATAACAGGAATTGGACAATTAGGATACACTATTTCTTTCAATATGTTATATTTCTTAAATATTGCAAATTATCCATCATTTTTTGGAGATTTTATAGAAAATGCGTGGAAAGATATGATGACTCAAGGTGTTATTACAACATCTAAAAACGATATAGGCAATATTATAAAATATGATTTTTGTCCAGAGAAAGCAATGGGATATAGTTTTAATTATAAAGGAACCACATATTCCAGCACTTTTGAAAGTAATAAAAAAGGCAGAGCACAAGAATATTTATTCTGGTTGAAAATGCCTTATGATATATGTTATACATTTGGAAGTGATAATTCTACTCCTTGGGCAGCTCCAGATACAATGGGATTGCTTCAAAAGTTACAAGAATTATCAGACTATGGTACATTAGCAGGATTAATTGCTAGTACTCCGTTAACAGCAGTTTTAACAGGTGAAATAGAAACAGTTAATGACCCAAAGCCAGGCAAGAACGAAAGTGTTTATAGTCCTGAAGTTATTAAAGGTATGCAAGACTTGTTTAATGCAGTTACAAGTACTAACGTAGAGGCGTGGATGTGGCCTGCTAAAAATATTAAATTGCAACAATTAAACGCTGATGTTAACTCAAGTGATATTGTTACAAAAGCTACGCAAAACTTTGTTGTCACAGCTGGAGATTCTGGTTTAACTATTACAACAGATAAGCCAAATGTATCTCAGATTAAGACAGCACAATTATTAGCAGCGTCTCAACAAAGATATGTTACATTACAATTTGAGCAAGTAATGAATTTTATTTTAAAATATAAATTAGGGTTCAAATACGAATGGAAGATTAAAATTTGGGGAGATATATTTTCTTTTGAAAGCGAAAAGAAATATTTAAAGGAATTAGTTTCTGGCGGCGCAATATTCTTATTGCCAAAACTTGCTTCTGCAGAAGATATAAGCTTAAGAGATGTTAAAGCAATGACCAGTTATATTAAGACTTTAGATTTCTATAAAAATTTTGCAACATTAACAATGGAGCGTAATAGTGAATTAACAAAAAAAGCATCTGATGTTAAAGCGGACGATGAAGCCAAGAAAACAGGACAAGTCGGAAGACCAGCATTAGATGAAGATGAAATTGAAAATGACGCAACAGCGGCAAGCAGACAAGACGGAACTAATACAGTAGAAAATAGAGACACAATGAGCAAAAAGTGTCCTATATGTGGTGCTGAATTAGAAGAAGGTCAAATTGTTTGTGAAGAATGTGCAGAATTGATTAAAGAACAAGAATAACGGTAGTAGTAGAATAAAATAAGGGTTTTATTTAAAGTAAAAATAGAAAAGGTTCCTGGTGTTCGTAAGGACTCGTGCTCCTCTCGAGGAGGTACTATATGTGTAGTCGACAATATCCTGCGGGGTATCTGTCTGAAGGGCTTTTTAAAAAAGCCCGTATGAGCTTTTCTTTTTTACTTTTTTTAAAAAATATAGGTTAATAAGAGAAAGATTATTTAGGAGTGTGGACTCCGTAAGGTGTCGCTCCACTTTGTGGGCTCTAAAAGAGCTGTAGGGTGTTATTTGAGGATAACTAACTTAACACTTCTCTAAATCTTTCTCTTTTAATTATTGTTGTAAAATAATAAAAAAGGAGAATGAACTTGTATGCTAATGGACAAAAGAACAGAAGAATCTTTGAATCGTTTACTTCAAGAGTTGTTTGATGGCAATGCAATTGTAGATAATCTAGTATATAATTTAATTTATAATGGATATAATGAATTAGGTGAAGCTATTCATAAACCAGTTGCACACAAATTGCCAGAATGGGCTGATAGTATAAGTGATTTAATAGATCAAATGGGTGGTCGTTCTAAGAGATATGGTTTAGAAGACCATAAAGACGATATTAAAGAAGTAAAAGATGTTTTTAAAGAATTAAATAATTATTTTTTAAGACTTCGTGAAATAGTAAATAAAATAATTGAAGATGTAGATATGGTAGGAGATGCTGAAGTTCGCATTTTCTTGGAGGATTTTTTAAACAAAATGGTTATGCCATATGTTAGACAATCCGAAGAATGGGAAAAAGCTTCTGAAAGACTTAGTGCAGATACGTTTAATATTCATATTAAAGAATACACTCATTATATAAAAGATTAATGTAGGTGATTAAATATGATATGGTTAGATAGTATAGCAACTACAGAATGGGTGAAGTATGGAGTAGAGGGAGCAATATTTTTAATTGCTATTGCTATTCTTTCGGTTTTTACTTATCGTATAAAAAAACAAGTTGACGAAAATATAAAAAGAAGTGATGCTCAAGAAGCACGTGTAACAGAAAGACAAAGAGCAGTCGATGAACAATTGCAACAAATCATTGCACTTGTGAGCCACATTCAAGATGAAAGAAATGATAGAAGTCACAAAGCAAAAGAAGAAGAAAAAAGTCGAAAAATAGACAATTATATTGTAGATCAATTACAAGGATTATTGGTTGATTTACATTGTGCGAGAACATATTACGTTTGTTATCATAATGGCTCTTGGAGTAATAACGGAATGAGTTTGCAAAAAATGTCAATTTCTGCGGAACGAACAAATTTAGCTGTTACAAGTATCACAAAAGAACTACAACAAATGCCAAGGTCTTTTTTGATGTATTTTGATAAACAATTAGTTGAAAACAATAGAATTTTTTGTTCAGATGTTACAGATTTAGAGCAAAAAGATACAATGTCTTACAATTGGTTGCACAGTCATCAATGTACAAAAATAGCAATTGTTGGAATAAGAGACGAATATCATAAATATTTGATAGGATTTGTAGTGGCCGAATATAGTGAGCAATATCCACCTTTGGCAGATATGAGTGATAAGAAAATCGAGTTGCAAGTTAGTAAAGCAGCCGAAAGAATGTCTGGAGCTTTACAGGTTGTTAAAAGAAAAGAAGAAAATCAAGAAAATACAGTAGAACAAGTAACAATACAAGGAGGCGAAGCAAATGACAAATAATAGAAAATTATGTTTCGATATTAATACAGATAACATAAAAATAAAAAAATTATTAAAACGTGATTTTTTAGAATTATCTATGAAGGTTATTAGTGATGCTAATCCAAATAATAATGGTTCATGGTTCACAGTAGAATCAATGCAAAAAGCTTTGCCAACATTTAAAAACAAACCAATTTTAGGTTATTTTAACAATGGTGATTTTGTAAGTCATAATGGCGAGTGGAAAAAAGACACAGAAACTAATATGGAATATTGGGACATTTTAGGGAATCAAGGTGAACGAATATTAGGTTTAATTAGATGTGAAGATGATGTTAAAATTGAAAAAAATTCAGAAGATGGACTTAACTGGATCACATTAACTTGTGCATTATGGGTACAATATTCATATAAGCAAGTAAAAAGATTATTAAAAGATGCATTGTCCGCCAAGAAAAATGGTGGCCCTACTAAAAATGTTTCGGTCGAGATTGATATTTTAGACGGAGAAGAATTAGAAAACGGAGTCTATAAAATCAAAGAATTTAATTTAGTGGGTATTACTATATTAGGAAGCAGAAATGGAATAAAAGTACAACCAGGTATTGAAAACGCAGAATTGTCTGTGGTTGACATGATGGATAAAGAAATGTTCGATAAACAAGCTAACGCTATTAGAATGGCATATAGTAAGTTAGATGAAAACGAAAATACAGAAGAAAAAGGAGGCGAAACTTTAATGGAATTAAAAGAAGAGAATTCTGAGATTCTTGCCGAAGAACAAAAAATAGAAACTCCTGTAGAAGAAGGAGCTTCGAAAGAAGCTTTTGAAGAAAAATCAGAAGACGATAAAAAAGAAAATAAAGAAGGTAAAGAAGAAGAACCTAAAAAATATGATGTAGAAGAAGATGTAGAAGAAGTTGAAGAGAGAGAGACATATAAAATACCTGATTCAGGTATAAGAGATATGACTTGGTATTTACAAGATATAAATGGATCAATTGCTGGTTCAGAAGATTTTAAAAAATCTTTAGAGGAAGGATATGTTGCTGTAGATCATAAAGATTTAGTATTAAAGATTTTAAATAGATATATTCTTATGATGAAAGCAATTCGGCAAGATTTAATTGCTGCAATTGCAGAATTATCTGAAGAAAATTTAAAAGACGCATTAGAATTAGAAGATTCATTATCACAATATGAAGATTCAAAATGTTTATTGTCTCATTGTAAAGACTTAGAAGCAAATTGTAAAGAATTAGAAATGAGTTGTAAAGATTATGAAGGTAAATGTGGAGAATTAGAACAAGAATGTAAGACATTTAAAGAACGTTGTGAAAAAGCTGAATGTGCTAATAAAGAATATGAACATAAAGAATATATGAAAAATGTTAAAGAAATGTTATCACATGCTAGTTTAATAGATGAAGAAAGTAAAAAATCATTATATGAAAAATGTGAAAATAGTGAAATTAACACATTAGATGATTTAAAGGTTCAAATAGGAATTGCAATGTTTAATGTTGCAAGTAAAAATCCTGTAGAACCTACTACAAAGGTTAATGCTACATTTGCTGCTCCTGTCGATAAGACTCCTAATATTGTCGTTGATTCAGCCGAAGGATCAAAGAAAAAAGGCAATAAGAACAGTTGGGATATTCTCGACGAGTATGCAGGAAAATAGTATTTATACATTAAAATTTAAAAGGAGATCACAAAAATATGAAAAATACATTTAAAGAAGGCAAGATGTTAAGCAATGTTGCTGATAGCTATCTTGCAAATGCAATTTTTAAAGCTGAAGATGCTGAAGCTCCAGTTATGGATGGTGCTTTAGTAGTTCTTGGTGATTTAATTAAAGATACAACTTATGCAGCTGACGGTGTTGAATATGATACATATGAAGCAAAAGCTCCAGAAGCAGCAGACAATGAAGTTGTAATTGTAGACTATGCTGGTATTTCTCAAGGAAACATTATGGGCAATGTTTACAAAATGGGAAGTAAATTATACGGATTAACAGCTCCAGCAGGAGAAATCGTACGTGTTCGTAGATTAGCTTTACATGATAAATTCTGGTTAGGAGAAGGCAACTTTGAAGGTACTCCAGTTATTGGACAATATGCTATTGCTACTGCCAATAAAGTAACTCATACTCCAAATGCTGCAAAGCAAGACGGACAATACTGTGTTAAAATCATTGATTCTAAAGATTTCACAGTTGGTATGAAAAACAACGGAAAACTTTACCTTTGTGAAGTTGTTGCTCTATAATCAAAGGGGAGGAATTAGAAACTATGAAAAGATATTTTGAATATAACAGAACAGCAGATGAAGTTTTCAATGGCATCGTTGATTCCGCTCTTGAATTAGCTCGTGAATCTTACGAAGGTAAGAAATCATCTGATTATAAAGAAAAAAATAAAAAATTAGTTTTTGCTATGGGTCAAAAGATGGCAGAAGGTACAATGTATGCTGCTAAATATACAGCAGAAGGCAATGCAATGTACAAAGAACCAATGGTTAGAAAAAATACCTCTATTAGAGAAAATTTCGAAGCTATTTTAGCTCAAGTAGTTGGTGCGATCGTTCCAGAAGTTTTCAATGAAGAATTCTCTGATTTCATCGCAGAAACACACCAAGTTGGTTTTGGTGATACAGCAAGATTCAAAATTGAATCAAATGATTTATTCAAAGTAAATCGTAAGGCTGAAGGCGTTCGTAAAGGCGTTGATCAACCAATGTTCGATGATGAAATCACTGTAAATGCTTCTCCAATCGAAATTTCAACAGCAATCGACTGGTATCCATTTGCTGCTGGTGAATTCGATATGGGTAATTTTGGTGCTAAAATTGGTCGTTCTTTCGCAGCTTATATTTTCTTAAAAGTTGTTAAAGGTATGACACAAGCTGCTACTGAATTTGGTGCTGCTTACACAGTTAATGGTGTTACTCCACAATTATTCGGTACATTAAGAGATAGAGTTCGTGCTGCTAACGGCGGAATGGAAGTTGTTGCTATTGGTACAGCTGTAGCTCTTGCTAGTGTTTCTTTACAAGGAAACTTCCAAGTTGAAATTGGTGAAGAAATGAATAAAGTTGGTTACTTAGATCAATATTTAGGTGTACCACTTATTGGATTAAAGAATGTTTTAGTTCCAGGAACAACAAACGGAAGTGCTACTTTAGCATTAGACGACAAGAAAATTTATTTAGTTCCAGTTGCAGGTTCTAGACCAGTTAAAGTTGTATTTGAAGGCAATGAAATTTCTATTTCATTTGATACTAAAGATACAGCTGACAGACGTATGGGTCTTACTGTAGAATTACGTGTTGGTATCGGCCTTGTTGCAGGTTCTAAATACGGTTTAATTAATCTTCAATAATTAATTAAATAATAGAAATTTGTTTAAAGTATAGGGGTTGCTTACGAGTAGCCCCTTCTTTTAATTTAAAAAATAAGAACATCATAGTTCTTGAGGTAAAAGGAGAAATTTAAAAATGACAGCTAAAAAAACTACTAATACTATAGAAGAAGAAGTATCCGAAACAGTTGATAATTCGGTTGAACAAGAAAATAAAGCTTTAAAAGAAACTTTATCACAATATCAAAATATTATTACACAAATGCAATCCACTATTGCAAATTTACAAGGTATGATGAAAAATTCTGGACCAAGTATGAGTTCAGAGGTTACTTTAGTATATTTATCAGAATCATTAGGTGTTGTATCTATTGATGGTTTAACATTAAATTGTTCTAGATATGGTGAACAATTTCAAGTATCAAGAATTCAATTCGACCAAATTGTTGGTAAATATAGAAAATGGTTTGATGATGGCATTTTAGCAGTTGGTGATAATTGTGTTGATGTTGCGGCAGCTAAAGACATTAAGACAGAATCTGAATATGTATTAAATGCAAAAATTTTAAATTCTATTGGCAAAATGACAGCGAGTGAATTATCAAAGTTGTGGGATAAATTAACTACACCAGAAGAGAGAAATAGTGTGGTTTTGCACGTAAAACACAAACTTATTGAAGGCGATCCAGTATATAAAGATAGAGAAAAAATAGATTTATTAAATAGATTAACTAATGGTGGTTTTACGAGAGAACAAATTGAATTATCAGGAATGAATACAAAATATCAACCACAATCTCTTATTTAATTGGAGATAGTTAATACGTTCTAAAAGTTAGGGAGGAATCAAAAATGATTATTTTGTTTAGTGATATTATTAGTAAGGCGATTAATCTTTTTGATGATCCCGACATTAGATGGTTATATGCAAATGATCCAGCAGGATGTATGCAATTTATGAGACCTTATGTTTTAACAGCAAAAGATCTTTTTTCATATCCGACAGCGATAGCAGACCGTTTATCGGTTTATACTAGCGACGAAGGAAAAACAGAGGAAATTGATGGTGAAAACACAGACACTTATGTGTTAAGTACCACTCCTACGGCGGATGCTGTATTTTCTTATAAAATAGGCAAAGAATTTGTTCAAGGAACATATGACCGTTCCACAAATTCTGTTACTTTTCCAAGAGAAATTGCAGAAAACGAAACCTGTACGGTTACTTGGTACTATGCTGGCGCTTTTACTGGTAATTTTGGTAATATGTTTAGAAGCGATTTTCCAGTTGCTCCTATTATAGAAAAAATTAAAAACATATTAGTTTATGGAACATTATCAGCGTGGGGCGAAAATGAAAAAAACAGAGCATTAGAAATCCGTAATCTGTTCTCGGATTCTGATTTAGGTTTTTATTCACCAGCGAGTTCGGCAAAAGCAAAAGTGGACTGGCATAATCAAATGAATCGTGATATGGACACCTTGGTTGTTGAATTGTCTTGGCGCTTTATGTCTACGCCACAAGGAGGTTCTCGTTTTGGAAAATAATGAAAAAATAGACTCTATGTGCTTATCTTCTAAAGCGAAGAAAGAATGTTATATTAACATAAGAAGTCAAGTTATTAAATTATTATATATGATTGAAGATGAACAAAAAGGCATATGTGCCGCAGATTTGTGGTTTTATGGTTTTATGTTTGAATTGTTATCGGCAAATGATTTATGTGGCAACGAATTAACACGAGTTGTTGTGAAAATTCATGGTTTGTACGATAAAAATAATTATAAAAATATGTCTCATTCTCAAATAAAAAAACAAATTATGGAATGTAAAGGCATTTTGGATCATTTAATTTCAGATATTAAATAGCGTTATGTAGCGACAAGGAGGGTACAAAGATGGCTAGAAAAGTTTCGAATATATCAAGTGCATCTACTCAACCTAATTTTTTGTTGTCCCAAACGCCAAAGAATTATGATAAAAATAATTTTTATATAAAAGAATTACAAGATAAGGTGAATGCAGAATGGCCTTATCGTCCTAATAGAGTGGATGTTCAATATGAAGTCGACTGGGGACAAAATAATTATGCAGATTTAGAAGTTATTGTTCAACAAGTTAAAACAGATAGAGGAACAGACGTTTCAAACGACTGTCGTAGATTTGTGTTTAAAGATATTAGAGAAAAAAGATTTAATATTGGTAATAAATTCAAATTTTATCCTTTTTATACATCAGAAGATAATGATTACGAAACCTTTAAAGTGAAAAATAATAAAGGTAATTCAGATCCTCTATATGTCAGTGTTGAAAAATCAACTTATCCAATCACTAAAAAAATACCTTTTAAGGTTATTAGTGAGATTCAAAAAGATCATCAAAATACGTGGTTGGTAACAAATTTTAATCAAATTAAAGTGACGAGTAGTGTAATCATAGAAAGATGTAATGGAACATTAGGTAGCGTTTATAGAGACGCCCAAGGTATTGCATATTATCACTATGAACCTGTTATTCAAGGAAGAGATTTGCAGTCGGTAAGTTTATACTATAACGAAACAGCCGTTTCTCCACAATCTGGATTAACAGTTATTGCTCAACATAATCAATATACAAAAACTTATCATGTGAACCAAAGATTTATTGTTGGATATGATAAAGTTTATAGAATTAAAGCGATAAATAAATTTTATGGAAATACAACCAATGATCCTGAAAACATTGGGTTGATGAAAATATATTTAGAAGTAACAGAGACTTCGGAATATGATGATTTTAAAAGCAGAATTGCTTATCAAATGGAACCTTTTGTCCATATTGAAACAAAAAATCAAAAACAGTATGTTATTCGTTTCGAAGAACCTGCTCGCATAGAAGATTCTCTTGGTACAGAGGTCGTCACTTTTGCTCCTGCTTTATATGATACTGAAGGAAATAAAGTGGAAAATGTACCTATTACAACAAATTGTTCTCTAATTGGATTACCAGAAGATGTTCCTTTTAATGTGTATGTAGATTTTAAACATTTAGAAGGTAATAAATTTTCGTTGCAGCGTAAAAGAATATATCTGAACGGTAATTTGAAAGTGCAATGTGTTATTTACGCGGAAGACTCTCCAACAGGCAAGGAAATTTCTAGTGAATTTAGCTTAAATGTTGGTGGTATTTAAGAGAGGTAAAAGGATATGGAATATAGTCAATTTAATGAATTCAACAGGTTTCAAAACCTAGATGGAATCGAAGCTAAAATTGTAGAACATTTAGTTAATTCTACATCAAAATATGCTTCAATAATCTGGAAGCTGTTAAAATATAACGATTTAAACGCATTGAGTCGTCCAGATTTAACTATAGAAGAGAAAAAAGAACTTGTATGTTTCGATAATGGTTATGGAGATAAAAAAAGAATATTTTTCCAACCATTTGTAGATGATGCGTGGCAAGAACAATGCAGCTCATTGTATATTTATGTGGAACAAATAGTCCCACAAGACCAATGTAGAGCTACAATTGGCGTTACGATCGAGACAGTTGTTCATTCAAAAATAGCAGCAGTTAGAGGCGATGGAGATCCTTTTTTAAATAAGGACGCAAATCCAAACGATTCTGACAGTAAGGGAAATATTGTTGTTGCCTTCAAGAATCGGGCTACAGTATTGTTAAAATCTATTCTAGCTGAGTTAAACGGATTATATATAGATGGCATTGGTTATTTACAATTTAATCAAGCATTGAATGTAAAAAGTAAAACTGAAATGCCATTATTTAATAACAGGTCATTTTACGGTCATGCAACAATGTTTGCCGTTAAAATGGGAAATGTGTCAGGTAGTAGCTCAATAGGATTCTAGTATGGCAAATAGTGCTAATAATAGATATCAAGGATTAGATCCTGATTTAGCTAAAGAATTAATTAGCTATGAACATTCTTATTTTAAAGAAGATAGACCGATACCTTTTTGTGGATTAAATATTTATCCAGTTACAATGCACGAATATGAAAAATTTTTTATGTGTGTGGATTGTTTTACCTTGGATAAAAATGAAACGCCTCAAGGTATAAGAATGACAAATTTAGATTATTTAATTTCTAAGACAGTTGAACATTCAGATTCAGGAAATGAATGGGCGTATAAATTTGATACTTTATTAGAAATGATATTTCATATTCAAAATGGTGTGAAATGCAGTAAATGCGGTGAAATCATACCATATAATAGTCAACATTTTAGAGACTATTTATTACAAATACAAAAATTACAATCTGATACAAATATGCTCGATAAAATAAAAAAACACGAAAGGGCTATTCCAGGATTATTTTGTCCTAAGTGTAACGCACCAGTTGAAGACGGCGTTATAAAAATGGAATTAGATAAAAAATCAAACCATTATATGTTAGTCATAGATGGGCATATTATATCAAGCAAAGATTTTAATAGACTACGTCGTATTGTTTTGTTCCAAAATATGCCAGATTATTTTGATGATTCGTGGGTTGATAAAGGCTTGCGAGAAGATAGAAAAGCAAAAATGGCGTTAGAGCAAAAGAAAAACGAAAACTTAGAAGCTTCTACAGAGCGTAAGATTGTGTGTTTATCTATTGCCACAAATTATAAGTTTGAAGAAATTTATAATATGACAATTAGAAAATTTACAATTGCGTTAAGTGCTGTAGAAGATTTAATTAATTATAAAATTATGAAATCGGCGGCAATGAACGGATTCGTACAATTACCAAAAGATCAAAAGATTGAACACTGGATTTATAAAAAGACAGGCGATATCTATGGTGATATGTATAAAGACGCTGCAGACGTTCACAACTCGATAAGTAATTTGTAATACATAAAAATAAAAATTATATAAAGGAGAATAGAAAATATGAAAGGAAAATATTTTTTAGGAAGCGTTGGTACTGCTGAAGCATTCCGTATTGTTAATGGAAAACCTATTTTAGCATTCCGTTCAAAAACATTAACTGATTCAGGTTTAAATATTTCTACAACTAAAGATGATATTCGTGCTGGTACAGGTGCTCCAATTCAATTTAGTTTCTATCATGATCCTAACATTGAAATCACTTTAACAGATGTTTTATTTGACGAAGCTTACGTTACAGCTCAATTAGGTGCTGAATTTAAAGTAGGCGGAATTGCGTATAAATCTGAAACAATTACAGCAGGAGAAGCTGGTAAATTAACTCTTTCAGATGAACCTCAAGCTATGCCAATCGGTTGTGGTGAAAGTGCTAAATATGTTTGGTTTACTGAAGAAGGACAAGAAGACTGGAAGGTAGTTATCGCAGGAGATACTAAAGAAGTAGCAGATGCTTCAATCTTAGCTGGAAAGAAATACTGTGTTCGTTATTTATATCAAAATGATGCTGCTCACGTTGCAGAAATTACTTCTAATATGATTCCACAAGAATTACGTTTAATAATTACTGCTCCAATTTATGCAGGAGATGCTTGTTCTGCTTCAAATGGTAAGGCTGCTGGTACAATTACATTTGAAATTCCACGTTTTAAATTAGCTGGTACTCAAGATTTTGCATTTAATATGAGTTCTAATGCTACAATGTCATTATCTGGTAATGTTTTAGCAAACGAATCTGGTTGTGATATTACAAGTAGCGATTTAATGAGAATTATTACTCAATATGAAAACGCTCAATGGTATGATGATTTAGTAGAATTAGTTGCTGATGAAGATTTTTTAAAAGCAGGAGACGTTCCACATATTTATGGGGTGTACAAAAATGGTAGTGTTTCATTACTTGATAATGAAAAATTAACATTTGCCCCTGCTTTATCAGGCGAAGGCAAATGGGCTTCTGCTGGTGCAGAAAAAATCACAATCGAAGGTTCTACTATTTCTGATGATGTTACTATTGCTTAATTAATTTATGAAAATTAAAAGTTTTGGAACTAAAAAAAAGCCTTTTTGTAAATATTCTGTTGGAAATGGAGCACATTTTTATAAATGTTCTAAGTATGGTAAAGATAAATGTCCGTTTCAAAAATGGTGTGTTTTAATTAACGGCTATGATTTTTTAGCGCCAGAAGCAAAGCAAAATTGTAAAGAATATGAAGAAGAAATTCGATAAAGAGTAGAGAAGGAAACTTCTCTCTCTTTTGTTATGAGGTATTTATTTTGTAGATACTTGATATCAGAAGAGAGAGAATATCTAATATAAAGGAGATGTTGAAGATGAATATTATGATGTTAGCAAGTGCGTGGCCTTCAAATGTAGAAGGTTGGGTAACTTTAATTACTTTAATTGTTGGTTTAATTGGTGCAATTGCTGCTTTAGTTCCAACTATTATTAAAATGGTTAAAGCATTAAGAGAATTAATTAAAAACAAACAATGGCAAAAAATTGTTGAATTAGCAATTAATGCAATGAAAGAAGCCGAAGGATTGTTCCAAGAAGGTACAGATAAATTGGAGTATGCAATGAAAACAGTTAAAGCAGCTTGCAAAGAATTAAATATTGAATTAGATGATCAATTAATAGCGAATTTAGAACAACACATTAGAGATTTAATTTCTTGGCATAATGATATGAATGATGCCGAAAAAGAAATTTCCGCACAAAAAGCAACTTCTAAAAAAGCTAAAAAACCTTCTAAAAGAGAATATTTAGTTCAAGAAAATATAGAAGACGTAAATAAGTAGAGGTTAAAATATGAATCAATCTACGGATATAATGTTAAGTCTTGTTAAAGATATTGTTCGTAGTGAATTAGATAAAAGAGATCAAGTAGTTATTTGTAAAGTTGTTGAAACTTATAAAGATGGCTACTATGATTTAACAGTTGTTCCAGATGAATCAAATAGAATTAAAAGAATGTATACAATAGCAAATTATTCTTTACAAACAGGGGATTATGTGTATTTGTATAAAGTTAAAAATAGCTTTCAAAACGCTTTCATAATAGGTCGTGTTGGTGGCTATCATGGGACAAAATAGGAAGCTAGGTTAAATCCTAGCTTTTTTTAACGCGAGGCACGAGGTATAAAAATGCAAATAAAATACAAAAAATCATTGAAAGATTATAAATATTTAATAATGTTTGATTTAGCCAGTAAGGTAACAGGTGTTTGTTTATATGATTTAATTAATAATAAACCAATAAAAACTTATGTATTAAAAGTAAAAGGTATAAATACTTCACCAGTGATAGAATTATATGAAATTTTAGGTAATTTCTTTGAAGAAATCAATAAAAGTGGCCTTTTATTTGAAGATATATTGGTATCTTTTGAAGCAATGCCTACTCAAATGCATTCTTCCTTTACAACTATTCAAACATTTTTAGCATTAGCTAAAGCACACGCGACTATTGATTTATTTTTATCAATTCACAATATTGATGTGTATGATGATGTCGGAGTTTATCCTGCTTCAACACACGCTTATTTTAAGAAAATAGTATCTTGTAATAAAGATGAGAAAATAACAAAAGAGTTAATAAGAGATTATGTTGTTCAATCTTATCCACATTTAGAAATAACAACACTAGATGAATCAGACGCAGTGTTTTTGGCAAAAACATTTGTTGAAAGCAAATGGAATAAAGATTTAGATGAAAAAATTAAAGAATTAAAAAGACATAAAAAAACTTTAAAAGCAAATCACGCTATTTTAAAAGTTGAAGAAGAAATCAAACAAATGCAAAATTACAAAAACTAACCAAAGGAGGTGTTCATATGGGTAAACGTAGTACTATATATAATGATAACTTAACTCAAGATTGGGATAACGTTTCTGACAAGAATAAAAAACTTGTGAAAGAATTTATGCAATATTGTAAGAGCACTGATAAAAGTCCTATGACAATGAACCAATATGAACAATGGTTAAGAGTATTTTTTTGTTGGAATTATAAGGAAAACGGAGATAAGTTCTTTATTGATTTAAAGAAAAGAGATTTTGTTTATTATTTTGGTTATTTACGTGATTTAGGAATGAGTTCAAATAGAATTGCTTCTTTAAAATCGGCATTAAGTAGTTTATCTTCAGAAATAGAATTATTATGTGAAGATTTGTATCCAAACTTTAGAAATCAATTAAGAGGTTTAGAACCAGTTCATATTACGGCAGTAAGAGAAAAAACTGTAGTAAGTGGTGATAAATTAGAAGAAATGCTTAGCACTTTAGTAGAGAAAAAAGAATATCAATTAGCTTGTTATTTAGCTTTGGTATGTTCATCAGGAAGTAGAAAAGCAGAAATGTTACAAATGAAACCAGAATTCTTTGTTCCTGAAAATGTTCAATTTGAAGGATATATGTATTGTACTCCTAAAATTAGAGCAAAAGGAAGAGGAAAACAAGGGAAGATGATTAATAAATACGTCATTAAAGATGCTTTTGATCCATATTTTGAGTTATGGATGAAAGAAAGAGAAAAATTCGGCATCAAGTGTGATTCTTTATTTGTAACTAATGTAAATGGAGAATGGAAAAACGCAAATGTCTCCACAGCAAATCACTTTGCAAAACAAATATCAACAATGTTTAATATTGACTGGTATTCACACTCGGGCAGACATTACTTCTGTACATTATTAAAAAGTTTAGGATTATCAGACGATATTGTGAGAATAGTATTCTCTTGGGCAAGTGTTGATTTAGTGAGAGTTTATGATGATACTCCAGTATCAGATAAATTATTTGAACATATGGTTGCTTTAGGTAAAAAAGCACAAAAAGATAGTGAAGAGAGGTAAAAGGAATGGAAGAAAAAATTAAATTATCAGAAATCGTTTATCTTGGTTTACAATTAAGAAACGAGCCAAGTGAAGAGACTCTTAAAAGATTAAATGAAATTCTGAATGCATTACAAGTAGCTTCATATAAAAAAATGAGTGATAAATATGTTGCTTTAATAGATGTTATTACAATGATGGCTTCTGATGAAGGAGGTTTATCTTTAGCTAATTTAACTGTCGATTTAGAATGTGCTAAAATAGAATATGGTTTATTACCGTACATTCTTAATTTGGAAGACGATATAAAAGGACAAGTTGATGTTGTAGTTTGTGATATTTTGTATGAATTAGGATTTATTGACGCCATATTAGGACACGTTGAAACTGCAAGAGATTATGCAAGATTTGAACATATGGTAGACAATGCTTTGAATTTTTCTAATATAGATAAGATATTAACATTCTCTTCAAATTTTGATCCAGAAAATATTCAAAAATTTGTTGATACAGTTGCAGATTTAAAAGATCAATTAACAGGCGAAAAATTAAAACAAATGGCAGACATTTCTTTAGCAGGAAGTCCCGACTGGGAAGTATTCCAAAAAACGGTTGCAGAACAAATTGTTGAAAATATACTTGACAAAAGGTTAAACGACCTTAAAAATAAAGAAAATAAGTCATAGAGGAGGCACTCTTATGAGAGAATTACACGCAGATGTAGAAATTTGCAAGGATTATATTTTAATTAAAGATTCTTACAAAATTACAGATTCAGCTGATATGTATAGAGTATTAAGACATATTATGAATAATCCAGCTTATGATGAATTTGGTTATAAGCGCAAAATGAGTAACTATATAGCAGAATGGAAAGTTCATAACTGGTGTTATAAATTAGGAATTCAAAGAGCTAGAACAGCAGATGTTAATTTAGATAGAGAATTTTCTAATTCAAAACTTCAAAAAATTGTTTATGATATTTTAGATGGATTTTGGAACTTTTATGATGAAATGTTAGCACAAGATCCAAAATATAATAAAAACAGAAAATAGTCTTGACATTTTTTTATATTTAGTTATACTAAAATTGTAAATGATATTGATCCCACAACGCCTCTGACTTTCAAGCGCAACCCAGTGGGACTTTTATGGGCTTACTAGTTGTATTATCCGTACGGTAATGTCAGTGGAATTCTGACAAAGCTCTAATGTGGATTAGACGGGGCCACTATAAAGATATCCGTTGAGTAAGCTATTTTTAAGGATAGCAGGCGCACGACGATAGCGAGAGATATCGTAAGGTAGCAGGTCGAGTGTCGACACTGTTAGATTGCAAGTGAGTTGGCAAGTACAACAACATGATTGAACGTGTTGTTAAGACACCTAGGTATGAAAGTAACTTGGTGTCTTGTAAAAATACATATGGCTATAGTATTTTAAAGTTTGTTGAGAAATACAAATAGTTTTATTGATTAATGACCGCGGATCATAATCGATTGAAGCCATTTTTTCGGAAAGCAATGAATCGTTCAAGAAACTATTATCAAAGATTGTAGTTATGTTCCTCTTGTCTTTCTATTTGGTTGTCCTCTGTGAGGGGACACGTGGTTATTGACTACCTAAAGTCAGTTGTAAAAGCATATTTCATTGGGAGATATGCAGAATTATTATTTAGTTTCTCAACGACGAATTTAATTATATCTTGCAAAATTAATTAAAAGAGTCCAAGATAAGGTTGAGGCTTTGCTAAAAATACAGTCTTGATAAAGTGGAGCTGGATGCATAAAATAGATAGATAAAAAGGTAACCAGAGCTATCAAAAACGGACAAAGAGAAACTTATTCGTTACGGTTTAGACATTTCCCAGCGATATACGTAAAAAAATGTCTAGCATAGGGATGTAGCCAAATGGTAAGGCAACAGACTTTGACTCTGTCACGTGTTGGTTCGAACCCAGCCATCCCTGCCAAATTTAACAAATAAGAAAGGAAAGTGATATTATGAAATCAAAAGAATTTAAGAGATTTTTGAAAGCAGAAAAGAAATATAAAAAAGCACTTATTAAGTACATTAAGAAAGAGGAAAGTTCTTATGATTCTTATCAATTTCCTGCTATAATAATGATGATGCTTAAAAGAAGATTAGAGTACTATACACAAGGTGATAATGTGTGGCAATCAGAAGATAGTCAAAAATTAGTGATTAAATCACTAGAAAAAGCCGTATCATTAGGTGAATATGCTCTCGATGATTATAATTTTTATTATGAGGATGAAAAAGAATTCTTCAATAGAATGGATTATGAACCATTAGATTTTAAAGATTATCCTCATCATACAATAGAAGAAAAATATGAGATGTTTGAAAAAGAAAGAACAGCTTACAAGCAATGGTTTGCATACATTGCAGAACATTTTGATGAATGGTGGGATTAATAATCTTATCGTTCTGAACTATTATATATAGTAAGGTTGCTTTTATAGCAACCTTTTTTTATGTTTAAAAAAACAATTAAATTAATAATAAAATGTCCCTTTTATTTCTTAGGGAGAAGGAGGAGTCTTTATGGCTGAGAATTATACAGAAAGAGATATGTTTCCCACGGTACAGTCTGGTAAAAAATATAATATTCAAGGTGTTATTAGAGAAACTGAGAGGATTATAGAGAATATAAATCAAACATTAGATTGGTTGAGTAGAGCAAAAGATCTTTCTGAAACAGTTTCTACAAAAAACGCTATTGAAGAGCAGCAAAAACAACATGTTGCATTACATGAAGAAGTTGTGAAGTTTTTATCATTAATAAAGTCTCCAGCAGAAGAAAATATAAGAGATGAGTTCATTGCGGAAGCATATGATCAAATAGTTACGGATTTAACTAATGCTCAAAATAGTTTGAATAAATTTAGCAATAAATTCCCAACAGCAGATGCTATTGCAAAAGCAAATGAAACTAAAGCAGCTAAGAAAAAACAAGATAGTATTCAAAAAATGATTACGGGAATATTTGGTAATCAAAAAACATACAAATCTTTAACTACAAAAGATTTTGAATTCAGATTGAAAAAATCAGGATATACCCAAGAAGATTTAAAAAATCTAAAAACAGATTTACGAGAGTTGATGAAAGGATTAGATAAGGACAGCGTAGATTATAAGCAATATCAGCAAATGATTAAAGGAATAGATAATTATAGCATTAAATTAAAAAGAACTTATACTCCAGAGGTATCACATAAACCAAAAGTCCAATATAAGTCTGGGGATGCGGCAAAGCGTTATAAAGAACTTGGTGATAATCTTAAAGAAAAACCAAAATCAGAGACAGTTAGGAATATCAGTAAATTATCTTCCTTTAGAGATAGAGCGGGTAAAACTTATGCTCCTGCACAAAAAAAAGATAAAGATTTAACCCGTAAATCAATTCCTTTTCAAACGGTAAAAAGAGATGTAAAAGCAAAAGACTTAGGTTCGAGACAATATAAATATTTTGAAATGGATCCTGCTGATCATTTTAGAGGAAAAGATTATAAGGTTTCTAAAAGGGAACAAAAAACTGAATTAAAAGAATTAGAGGCTGAAACAGGTCAAACTCCATATGTTGTTTCAAATAGTCAAGTGGCTAGGATGTTCTTACCAACTATTCAAAATAAAAATGAAACAAAATATAAGAATAGGTTAAAAGAAGCAGAAAAGAAATTAAAAGAAGCAGAAAAATTACAAGATGAAGATTTAATAGCCTTAAGAAAAAGAGAATATATTAGAGTAAGGGGAGCAGGAGTTTCAGAAGGAAATCCTGGAGGTTATGGTACTGCTCAACACGCTCTTTCAGAAGCGTATGCCACAGCATCTTTAAATAGAAAAAATGCTTGGAATTTACAATTAAAAGATTTTAGAGATTTAGATAAATTAGTAGATGAAATGTCTAAAAATCCAATCAAATGGCTTGAAGAACACGGAGGATTAGATTCCGAGCTAGCCACTTTGTTTACTGTAAATGCAAAGGGACAAATTTTATTAAAAGATACAGCGGCAACAGATATTAAAACTTGGATTTCTGAAGAAAAAGGAATGAACATTCAAGATACAGAAGTAACCGCTTCAGGTATGTATAAAACAAAAGGCGGAGAATATTTATTAACTCCAGGTCAAAGTGATTTATTAGTAGATGAGCGTGGCGAGCTTGTATATGTAGATACTAAATTCAGAAAAGAAACTGTTAGAACTTTAGAAGAATTTACACAAGCAATGGCTGCTATTTTTTCTTTAAACGCAAAATTAGAGGCAACAGGCGAAGATAGAAGAATAAAAAAAGTTAAATTCGCTCATGTTGAACCAGGTTCTGGTAAAGTTTCTTATAAAACTGTCGATGTTGGAGAATGGTCTATTAAAGAATATGCTTCTGTATTAGATATTGTGGGGCAGTTGAAATCTGGTAAAATAACACAAGGTCAAGCAATAGCCATGCTTCCTCCACATGTTGCGGATATGTTTTGGGAGCAATTAGAGAACACATACGGTTATGGTCCTACTGCTAAAAAAGGGATGTATTTTATAGGCCCTGATGCTAGCGCAACTAATAAAGTCGTTAATAAAGAAATGGTGAAAAGAGGGACAAGAGATAAAACTTTAAATAGTCAAGGTTATCAATCTGTACTCAATCGTTTTGGTGGTACTGCTGCTATTGAAAAAATGTCAGGTAAAGATTTTGCTGCAAAAGAGAGAATAGAATTTGTGCAAAAAGCTTTAGGAGATTCAGGTAAAGATATTATTGAAGCAATGAAAACTGGAGATAAAGATAAAGTTCTTCAAGCTTTGGAAGATTATGGGCAAAGACTTAAAGATAATATAACGCAAGTTATTTCATATCAAGAATTTTATCGTCCTGCAAAAGGTGATCGTCCAGCAGGAACTACAACAAGAAATAAAATGGTTCAAGAGTGGGCCAGTGCAATGGCGGCAGGTGATGTCGACCAAGCTATGTCTATAGTTGAAGAATTTTCTGATATTATTAATTCGATAGAAGACCCAGAAGTTCGCAGACGAGTAGCTTATGGAATGAGAGCACAAGGAAATAAAATGGTTCAAGAGGGAGATACCAGTGATAATGCAAATTTAATTCGTTTTGCTCAAGCATTAAACAAGAGGGGCAAAGTTAGTTTTGATTTTGGCGATGTGACTGAAAAGTCTTCTAGAGGAACTAAGCCTTATATTAGAAAAGAGCAACTGCAAGAAATATTAGATAATTTATTTTTATATTTAAGCGGAGAACCTTCCAGATTATCAGGGTTAAGTGATGCTCAAGCAAAAAAAATTCTGGAAATGTTGCCAGAGGATTTTTCATCTGATGCTGATTTAGACGAAATATCTCCTGAATTGATGGAATATTTAGCAGAAAATGTTATTCCTTATTTAGAATCTAACGACCTTGGAGCTGTAAACATAAAAGATTCTACGGAAGTAGCGGCAGAAAAAGCAAAAATAATAGGATATGGTGACGATCCTGAAGAAAAAGTTGAAGATGAAACAATAACCGCTCAGAAAATTCGTAGTATGTTTAAATATAATATTGGCACAAAGACCTTAAGTGACAAAAATTTAATTAATGCAATTAAAGTTATAAATGACCGCGATGCAGACGAAGAGACAAAAAATGCAGCGTGGGCTGATTTATTTGGTTATATTCAATTTTTACGTCCAAAAGGACCAGAAAGCGCTAATGCTGAAAATTTATCAGATGACGCTAATAAAGCATTAGTGGAGGGCATTCAAGGATTTGAAAACAAAATTGGTTCTTTATCAGGCCTATCTGACAAAGAAAAACAAAGAGTTTTTAATATCTTAAGACGTTTAGTTGGCGTTGATCCTATTTCTTATGAAGATACTCCAGAAGATTTGGCAAGAGCTACATTTAGAATGGTTAGTGCTCCTTCAATGGTATATTCGGGACAAGAGACTTTAACTAAAGAACAAATAGGAGCTTCTAAATGGCAATCAGATTTTGGTACAGCATATAACCAATACGTTAAAAATGCAAAAGATATTGACCAGCAAGATACTTTTGACATAATTTATAATGTATTACAAGAATCAGGAATGTTAGATAAAGAGCAGAAAGATATTGTTGAGACATATGGTTATGATGCTTGGAATTTAATTAAAAGATTTAAAATTGCTCATGAATCTTTATCAAAAATGGATTCGAAGCAACAACAACAATTTAAAAATTTGTTTGGAGGAGTATATCAAACTTCTTTAAACAAAGAAGATATAGATGATTTATCAGAATCTTTCTGGTATAAAGAAAGAGATGAATCAGGTCAAACATTAGCAGAATTTATGATTGCTACTGGTTTAGGTCCGACAGATGTTCGTTATGATGATAAAACAGGAAGGTTTGTAGCCTCGGCAAAAGCACCTGGTAATGAAGCAGATATTACTAAAATTGCTAATACTATGCAAGTTCCAGGAGCAGCTGAAAAAATTAAAAAAGCCAGAAAGGCCGCAAAAACAAATAAAGGTACAACATATAATTCTAATGCTCCACGACAAACTACAAAAAAACAAGGAAAGAAATATTGGGGAGAATCATTTGGCCAAAGGTATAATTATACAAAAGGGAATAAAAAAATTATAAAAGTCGATGTACCTGGTGCAAGTCATCCTTTATTATATAGCGGAGATGCTAACGAAGGAGACCTTGTAGAAGTTCCTTTTGGAAAAGGCACGGCTACTGGTACTGTTATTGGCGAGGCGACACAAGATAATTTGTCAGATTTTTCAGCTAACGCTTCGGGTAAATATGAAATTAAGTCTATTTCTAAAATTTTACCTAAATCAGAAAATGCTGTAAAAACGGATACAGATG
Organism: uncultured Bacilli bacterium; assembly: GCA_934162685.1. Classification (GTDB taxonomy): domain Bacteria; phylum Bacillota_I; class Bacilli_A; order RFN20; family CAG-826; genus RUG131. Next base: position 127,710 of record CAKPJO010000001.1, read on the forward strand.
TTAAAATTCCAAGTGGAGGTACTCCTGTTGCGGAGGATTCTTCAAAAGAAAGAAAAGAAGTAGAAGGTTCAAAAGAGCCAGCGACTTCTGGAACGGTCACAGGCGATCAAAATATTACAATTAATGCTAAATTGGTTACATTGCAAAATCCAACAGGGCAAATAACTGTTAATGGCAATGTGGGATCTGGTTCATCTTCTTCAAAAACGTCTTATTCTAGCGGAAAAGATGATGATGATAAACAAAGTAAAACAGATAAACAAGAATTACGAGAATTAGAGGTTTTGTATAAACAAAGAACTTCTTTAAGATATGATTTAGCAAAATACCAAAAGCGTTATAATTTAACAAGTCCTTTGAGCAGAGAGATTCCTTATCTTGAAGAATATATTACTACTCAAAGTGCTGCACTGGAGGACGTTGAAGCAGAGCTTGCTGAAAGAATTAAATCTGGTGGCTTTGCAAAAGATATTATTGAAGATTTAAACAAAAAATATTCAGATAAAGATATTCGTAATCAATTATTAGTTGGAATGTCACATCAAGGTTCTCAAAATCTTTTCCAACAAATAGGAACATCTTTTAAAAATATGTTAGAAAACTTCACTCAAATGGGTGCAGCTTATAAGATTATTGGTATGCTTCGTAATAGTATGAGTAAAATAGTTACCGCAGCTCAACAATTGGATAAAACAATGGTTGATTTACGTATCGTAACTGGAAATACTAAAGAAGAAACTAATGAATTAATGAGCAGTTATTCAAAATTAGGTGGAGAATTATCGGCTACAACCACTGAAGTTGCAAATGCAGCAAACAGTTGGTTAAGACAAGGTTATTCAATAGGAGAGGTTAATGATTTAATCTCCGCATCAATGCATTTAAGTAAATTAGGTATGATTGAATCTGGACAAGCAACAGAATACTTAACAAGTATGCTTAAAGGATTTAAGCTTGAAGCAAGTGATGCAATGGATGTTGTTTCTAAATTAACTAAAGTTGATATGGAAGCGGCAACTTCAGCAGGTTCTATTGCGGAATCATTAAGACAATTTGCAACAACTGCTCAATTATCAGGTGTTGATATTGATCAAGCTATTGCAATGGCGACTACAATTATGGATGTTTCTCAAAAAGATGCATCTTCTGTAGGTCACGCCTTAAATACAATGATTGCTAGATACGGTAATGTTAAAGCTGGTGCTTATACAAGTACTAACTTAAGTGAAGAATCTAGTGATACAACAGAAAAATTAAATGATATTGAAAAAGTTTTAAATAAGATTGGTATTTCAATGAGAACAACATCATTAGAATTTAGAGATTTTGATGAAGTGTTGGAAGACGTTGCTGCTAAATGGCAAGATTTAGACAATGTCTCACAAAATGCGATCGCTTAGAAATAGTTTTGTTATGAACTATTCTATGGGCGGGTTATATAGTAATATATAATATAAACCCTTTGTGATATGCTGGAAGTCCCTTAGAGCTTTTCTCGCTAACTGAATCCGTGAGGATGAGTCAGAAGTGAAGTAGAAAAGATTGGGTAATCAGCAGGCAGTTTAACTTTTTATAAAAATATATTGTGTATAATTGAATAATAGATTATACTAGTATATAAGAAGTTTACGCCTCGACGGTCATCCAGGCATGGAGTAGGTGCAAGTGTACCGAAGCGCAAAGTCCCTATATAATAAAATGTTTATTTTATATAGGCGAAAGATATGACCTACGCTTATGAGAAATCATAAGAGATAACGTAACGAGTTATCGCAATATAACGGACAGCTATTGCTGGTAAAAAAGTCTTGTGCCAGAACATATAGTGATATATGGCCTCAGCTGAAAAAGAGGTAGAAGAAAACCATATCGGTGAAGGTCCTACAAAGGATAATACCGAGGAAAGATTAAAATTGTTATAATTTTAAAATCCGTAGAGACTAAACGTTTTCTATCTTGAAAAAGATAAAGTTATAGTCCAATCTATACATATAAATAAAAGTATAGAGTTAAAGAGAAATCTTTAACCGCCATTTATTATAAAATGGTAAAAAAGTCCTCTTTCACGTAGAGGATGAAAAGTAATACAAATTGACAAGACAACGTGAATCGTTCTTAGTTCTCATGGAGAACATGGACAAATATCACGATTTAATTAAAACTTCTGCAGAATCTAAAGGTACTGCGGAAGAAAAATACTTATCTTATACAGAACAATTAGAAGCAGCACAAAAGAGATTAAATGCTGCTTGGGAAGATATAGCATTAAATGCAGATGTTAATAGTTTCTTAACTAAAATTACAGATGTTACTACATTTTTGGTCAAGCATTTACCGACCGTGTTAAAATTAGTAATGAGAACAGTTACAGCACTAAATGCTTATAAATTACCTGCTTTATTCGAGTTACCAGAAAAAGTTCAAAAATTACAAGGATTTTTAGGAAAAACAGCAAGTAATATTGTATCGGGTTTTAAATCTTTTATAGACGAACATGGAAACTTTAGTTTTGAAAACTTTAAAAATAAGGTAGGCAAAGACATTGATTCTAACTTAACAAAAATGGGAAAATATAGTTCTAAACCTGCTTCCATATTGGGAAAATTACAAAATACCATTGTTACTAATATTAAAGCATTAAGAGACAATACCTCTGCAATTAAAGGTGAAACAACTCCTACAGGCATAGATGATTTAACTAAAAACAAAATTGATCCTGATAAAGAACAATCTTCAACAGGAGCAGGAAATCTTTGGGCTGGCGCAGCACAATTTGGTTTAAATACTTTAGTATCAGGAGCTACTGCTAGTACTATTGGAAGAAATAGAACAACAGGTGAAGACTATGAAATGTCAAATACAGCAGTATGGACTAACAGAATAGCTACAGGATTGGCTGGTGGAATAGGTTCTATGATTAATCCTATTTTAGGTCCTATTTTTTCAACAGCTATGGATTTATTTATTTCTAAAGTAATTGGTCCTTTAATTGATCGTGTTGATAATTTAATTAAGCATCAAATAGAAGTTGCCGAAAAGAATTTATCTTTGCTTTCTAAAATTGAAACTTCAACTTCTGAATTAGCAAAAATTTCAAAAGAAAAAGACACTTATGAAAATTATCAAAAAATTCAAGAAGCATCAGCAGATATGTTAGATGTCTTAAAAGAAGATTCTGATTTATCAAATAGATTATTACAAGTAATGTCAGAGCAAGGATACAATTATAAAGATATTTATGCTTTAATGAAAGATTGGAAAGAAGATTCAGATAGTCGTTCTGAAATTTCTAGACAATTAGATATTGCTACTAAGCAATTAGAATATGAAAATACGATTATTGCTAAACAAAAAGAATTAAGTGAGGCAGACACAATTATTTATCAAAAACAATTGTCGTATAATAAAGAAACAGGTGGTTTTGAATATCTAGAAGACACCAACGGTATGGGTATTCAAGAATCTATAAACAATATTAAGTCGGCACTTAAATTATTGTCTGATTATAATTATACTGATGAATATGGCCGCGATTACAAGAAGGTTGCAAACTCGCTAGAAGCTTTGTTACAAGAACAAGAATCAAAATTTGCTAAAATAAATGAAATATATGAGACTCTTAACAAAAATCTTACAGAACAAGCAATATTGGGGGCTAAAACAACTTCAGGAGCATATTTAACAGATTTGAGTGTTAATCAATTAAAAGATTTAGGTAAAGATGAGATTGTAGATATTGTAACTGAACAAATTCAATCATTAGGTGGATTTAAAGGTTATGATGCTTGGTCAAAAGAAGGACAAGATATTGTTGCAAGCGTAATTAAAGCTGATGAAAAACTTTATAAAATTTATTCTCAACAAGTTTATACTTTAGATGAAGCGGTTCGTAAAAACGATCCAGAATTATTAGTACAATTTGCTAATGCGATGGGTGTTACGGTTGATCAATTAGATAGATTGTCGAAAACAATGGGTACTTTAACTTTAGCAGATTTCTTAAAGACTCCTACTGAAGTTAGAAATTCATTCAATGAATTAAGTTCATTATTTACTTCTTTAGGTTCTTCTTCTGGATTAACAGCAGAGAATTTAGAGAAAATTATTAGTGATTATCCTCAATTGCTTGGTGATTTAGGAGATACCCATAAATTAGCAACTGGCATTATTAAGAATATGAATGCCTATAAAGAATTATACAAAAACACTTTAGTAGATTCTTTATTGGATAATACCTCATATTTTGATTTATTGCAAGACAAATTAACAGAAGCAGGTGCTACCGCTAGTGTAGATGCTATTAAATCATTAGATGTAAAAACAATTCGTGAATTGATGCGCTCATTGGATAAAATTGACAAAGATGGTGCTATTAAAGCAGCAATAGATGAATTATTCGATCAAGATATTACTGCTGATTTTGAAAAATCTTTATTAGAAACTGTTATTAATTATCAATCAAAAGCATACGATAAACAAATTAAAAATCTTGAAGAGCAAAAAACTGCTTTACAAGAAATTAATAATCAACGTGAATATGAAAACAAGTTAATTGAAGCTCGCAATAAGCTTGAAGATGCTCAAAAAGAGAAGAAAAAAATTTATAGAGCGGGTATAGGTTTTGTGTATGAATCTGACCAATCTGCTATTTTAGAGGCTCAAAAGAATCTTGAAGATGTAACTAATGAAAAGAAAATTAGTGAAATTCAAGCACAAATAGACCAGCTTACAGGCGAAAAAGAGCAATTAACTGAACTCCCTGATAAATTAGAGTTAGAAAATTTAAAGACTGTGTATGAGGCTTGGGCTGAAGAACTTAAAACAAGTAATGGTACTCAAGCTCAAATTTTAGAAAAAATCATTGAAGCATATAAAGGGTTAAATATCTCAACTTCAGGAGAGGACGCTCAAAATAGAGTAAATGCGGCTGATAACAACACCCGCACAGGATTTACAAGTTCTTTAAAAGCTCTTAATGATGCAATATCTGCACTTGGTAATGATACTAGTACAAGTGAATATGCAAAGTCTGAAAGTCAAATAAATACCGCAGCAGATAAATTGTTTACTGACATAGATACTTTTGTCTCATCGGGTGGTTCTTTAGATTCCACTCCTGAAATTAAAGAATGGTACGAAGCACAAAAATCTGCTAGAAAAGGCTATGATAATTATAAATATATTGATAAATATAATCCTATTGTAGAAATGGGAAATACTGGTAAAAAATATAAATTAAAAGGCGATTATCCTAGTTCTTCTTTGTCAAAAGATATCAGCAATCAAATTATTAGTCATGGTAAAAATTTCTTATATTATAAACCTAATGAAGGTCAATCTAAAATGGATTCTGATGATTTCATTGATAAATATGAAACATTAGAGAACGCAATAAATGCTTTGCCTTCAGGAACATTTGTTGCAGACAGTCATAATAAAGATTGGGGAGTTATTTTAAAAGGAAATGATGCTCCAAATGGTGCTGGTATTTATAAAGTTCAAAAAGCTGCTAAAGGTTCTTTAGGACTTAAAGGCGGCATGAGTTTAATTAACGAATTAGGAACAGAAGCTTTAGTTACGCCAGGTGGTACGATTACATCGTTACCATCAGCAACAGGTGTTGTTCCAGCGGATATTACTAAAAATTTGTGGGCATTAGGCGAAGTGGCTCCTATGTTTGCAAAAGCTATGAAAACTGGCTTTAGTGATATTCAAGGATTTGGAACTCAAGACAAATCTGTGGACGAATCATTTAACGTCGGAACTGTTAATATGACAGTTAATGCAGATAATACATTCGATGTTGACAAATGGGTAAATGAACTTAAAGTTAAAACCGCTTTAAGTCGAAATATCCGATAATAAAAAATAATAGTTTGCAAGTAAGGGAAGGATAGATGATATAAAATTGTCATTTTATTTCTTCCTTTGCTGTGCAAGCATTTTTTAATAAAATTATTTTAAAAAAGGAGGTTTTGCAAACAATGCCACAAAAATATATAAAAAGAAAAACAAAACCTGTAGCTACTTATGGAGAAACAGGCGAAGAAAATAAAATTCAATGGATAACTAAATCAGTAGGTACGTTTACTGGTGGTGGCGGTGGTGAAACAGGAACTGTTGACACTGAAATGAGTGACACCTCCACTAATGCCGTACAAAATAAAGTTATTAAAGAATATGTAGATACAGCAGATGAAAATTTATCAAAAGTTATGCCTACAGATATTAATGTAGATAGTAATGGTAAATTAATATTAGAACATGATGGGGTTGAAATTACAGGTCAAAAGAAATTAGTCGACTTCAATAGTAAGTTAGATAAATCCACTCTTAAAAAAGTAGCTTATGTGAATGATGTAGATGGTAACCCAGCAATGGTTGAATATTCATTGTTACCAGGCAATTCTAATATAGCACAATTTGATACAGGCGGACACCTTTACACAGAATATCCTAGCATTGATACTCATGCAGCAAATAAAAAATATGTAGATGATGCTGTTTCGGGTATCTCTTTAGAAATAGATGTTATTAATATTGAATATAATCCTGATACATTGGCTCCAGTTGGAACTTATGATGTTTCTGTTTTTGAAACTGCTAAAAAGAGAACAACAAAAGTATTATTAACAGCAACAGGAGAATCTTATGGTATCTTATGCGATAAAACATTAGAGAACTTAGACGAAACAGAGCCTAATTTAATGTTTGCTTCTGGATTAGATGAAGCACATAATTACTATGTTATTGATATGGATTTAAGAGACGGTTCTTTAATTATACAAATTTCTAAAGAACAAGGGCAAGCAGTATTAGAAAGTGGAATTAATATTAAGACAATTAACGGAGAACCAGTATTGGGTTCTGGTAACATTACAATCCCTACAGTACAAATAGAAATATTAGAAGAAGGAGATAACTAATATGAGTATGTATGTTAAGAAAAAAGACGGCACTATTGTTGAAAGTCAATGTGAAACTGTTAAGGTTACTGAGAATACGTTAAAGAATTTGTTGGATACTACTAAACAGATGCATCATATCGTCGGGTATTCAGCTGTATTATCCAAGGCAATTGATGCTTCACAACTATTGAAATTTTCTGATACAGAAAATGTGATTGATATGTCTTATGCTTTTGCAGGTGAGTTATCAAGTAACGACTATAAGTACTATCAGAATAGAATTACACATATACCTTTATTAGATACACGTAATGTAACAAATATGGCATATATGTTTGCATTTGTACATTATGAAAATAATAAAGATGGGATTCCTTTATATGATACATCAAAAGTTACCGATATGTCGCATCTATTTGAAGGATTTCAATATTTTGCTCTATCTTTTAATTACCCAAATTTTAATACATCAAATGTTACAAACATGGATTATATGTTTAGTGGATTATACTGGAAAGATAATGATAATGCAGAAAAAAAACAAGGCTTTATACTCCCTGATTCATTAGATACACATAATGTGACAAGTATGAGCTGTATGTTTTCACCTCAAACAACTAAAGGTAGTATTAATGATGGTCCTTATCGAGTCCCTATGATGGATACATCAAATGTTACAATGATGTATAGCATGTTCAATGGATGTTCAGTTTTAAAATCTATCCCCTTATATGATACATCAAAAGCTGAAAACATTTCATATATTTTTAATAAGTGTTCAAAATTAACAGAAATTCCTGCATTAAATTTTTCAACTGCGAATTTCGGATATAATATATTTGGAGGTTGTTCGAATCTTGAAGAAATACATTGCACAGGATTAAAAATATCATTTGATATTCACTATTCAACTAAATTTACAGAATCAGCATTAGTAGAAATATTAAACAATTTAGGAACACCTACATCTTCACAAACATTAACAATGGGGGCAACAAACTTGGCAAAATTAACTGATGAAGAAAAAGCAATAGCAACTGATAAAGGTTGGACTTTAAAATAAAGGAGATAAACAGAAATGGAATCAAGTACTATTAAAATTATTAAATTATCACCTGAAGAAGGAAAACACTTAAAAGATATAAGAACAGGTGATATAGCTGAAAAAGATGTCTATCTTGGTAAATTAGATTCAGTAGATAACTATGTAGAAGTTACTGAAGAAGAATATCAAGAATGGCTAGTAGCTAAAGAAAAAGAAGCAGAGGAGATGTCTCACGATGCAAACAATGAATAAACAAAAAGATGTATTTCTTACAAAAGCTCAGTTTGAAGCCAGAAAAACAGCAGGCACTTTAGAAGAAGGTATTATTTATCATATTACAGATGTTAAATATGCTACACAAGCCGAAGTAGAAGCGGTTAAAAGTCTTGCGATGAATATTACAGCTCCTTCTGGTGCAACTGCTGGTAATCTAACAGATGAACAGATGACAATCCTACAAGCAAGTGACAGTAATTTCATTATGTATGATCATGAAAAATATTATTTAGAAGATAAAGGACATATAGAAGGATATTTAACATATACACATGCTGGTTACGAAAACAACCAAATGTGGTTAAAATCAATTACGGTTACTATCGCAACAAAAACATGGGTGTTAAATGTTGTGGGAGTCAAACCTATTGTAGTATTAACACAAAGTGAATACGATGATTTAACGGTAAAAGATGCAAATACTCTTTATTATATTATAGGATAGGTGATAAACATGACAAACAAAATTTGTTTAGGAACAAATATAGTTTCTCATATTTATTTAGGCACCACTGATGTTGATAAACATTATTTGGGCAGTAACTTAGTATATAGTAAAGCAGAAGTTGTAGAAAATACAGTTAAACAAGTTCGTAAAAATGCGCGAAAAGCTGCGTGTATAGTTGACAAAATTTGATATTTATATATAATATAAATTGTATATAGAAGAACAAGGAAATAAAAGGGTGATTTTATTATGGAAATTAAAGAAGCAAAGCATTGCATTATTCGTGGAGATACATTATACGGTATTCTTTATGTACCTGACAAAAATGGAATATTAATTATTCCAAATGGAATTAAAACTATTCGTATGAATGCAATATCAAAAAATAAAGATATTAAAACAGTTGTGTTACCAGATGGTTTAGAAGTTATAGGATATGCTGCTTTTGCAGATTGTGTTAATTTAGAATCTATTAATATTCCTAAATCAGTTAAGGAAGTTCATAATGAAGCTTTTTCTAGATGTACGGCATTAAAAGAAGTTTCTTTTTGGAGTAACACTGGTTTTGGAAAGAATTGCTTTAGAGAATGTGCAGCTTTGTCTAAATTAATTTTAAATGAGTTTTCAATTGCTAAAGTCTTTTATTTTCCTGTATATAATCAATTTTTAATTAGCGTTCCTATTAAACATCAAATATCAAAAGATATTACTATTTACGAAGGACATTTTACAGGGGAAGGATTTCCTGTTGAAATTAGAAAAAGCGCAAAGACTTATGTTGCAGCAGCTATAAAGAATGACAAAGAAGTATTCTGGTATGATTCTTCTATGAGAAGGGCTGTTGATGGTTGTGTGATAATATTAAAAGAAACAAATCCTTTAGAAATACTTGGTGTTGATATGATTACGGAAGATACTATTATTACCCCAGATCAATTTTCTTTAATTACAGGAATATGTTCAGCTGGTGTAGATTGGTGGTTACAAGAAGTAGGACATACTAGAGACACTAAGTTTAAAATGGGAGAGTTGTTAGAGTTATTACAAAAAACAACCAGACAAGGTTATAATAGATTGATTATTGCATTGTCTCAAGCTGATAAATATTCTAATTTATTAGCAGCTGAGAATGGTGCTGCTATAGACGATAAGGGGGTATAGGGGAAACTCTATACCTTCTTTTTTGTTTATAAATGCAAACTAGAATATAGTTTTTGTTTGTAAGCAAAAATATTATTTTATTAAAAGGAGGCTGTTAAGTATGGCTAATGAAAATGTTATTCCAGCAGGATTGCCTGGATATGTAATGAGAAAAAGAATAGAAGATAAAGCAACTTTACATAAAGGCGGAATGTATGTTGGAACTGGGAAATATGAAACTATTACTGATAAAAAAGGTAATGAGTATAAAGTGTATAAAACCGAAGAGCTTCCTGTAGGTAAAGAAGGACAAGTATTAATGTCTACTGTTGACGGTATTAAATGGGAAGATCCTCAAAAGATCAATTTTCGAATTACCAGTGCCTCAAAATCTAAAGTAACCGCGACTTGTGATTTATATGTTGATAATTCAGCTCCAGAGCCTATAATATCATTACAAGAGCTTTTAAGAAGTGACTATAAAAATTTTGACCCGCATAATGTATATTTTACGATATATGATAATCAAAATCAAGAAATTATTGATTTAGGATTAGTTTTTATTCCGAGAACCTATTATGTAAGACCATTTGTAGACCGTACAGAGTTATATTATACCATAGTATCTTCGGTGGTGAATGATATGTTTTTATCAATTAATGCAGAGAGAAAATCTTTACCAGATACTAATCCAATAGAATATTATTATCAATTTTCATTTTCACTTGGTATTTTTGATGATACTGGTAATGTAAATTTTATAAAAATTAGGCAATTTGAAATGGGATCAATTGGTCAGTTTTATATTTTATCTGGTTCTAGTGCAGACGAGCAATTATATTCTAATATTGAAAAAGATTTAAAACAAGGTGCTGATTTATTATATTATGCGCCTTATAGTAATGCTCAACAAACAATTACTAATCAAGATTTTAAAGATAAATATAATTCAAGTTTTAAATATTTAACGTCGCAGATATTAGAATCAGAAACTTTTTTAACTTCTAGTACAAAAACTTATCCTTTTGGCATTTTGCTAAAAGGAACTGATGCAATAGATAATGAAGGTATTTATGATGTAACAGAGGCACCTGATTCTCGATATAACATATACTGGAAAAATATTCATTAAAAAGGGAGGTATTTTTATGAGTGTAATAGACAATGGATTACGTGCAGATATAATGCGCAAAAGAATGG
>CAKPJO010000002.1 GCA_934162685.1 uncultured Bacilli bacterium
TAATATTAAATTATTAAAATTTTCTAAATTCATCAATTTTCCAACTTGGATCAACTGAAATTGATAAATCAGCAAAAACTTGTTCATCATATAATCTTGATGCTACTTTTGCAATCATTGCGGCATTATCTGTACAACACCACATTGGTGGGATGATAACATCAATACCGCTACCATCTAATCGGCTTACGATTTCCTTACGTAAATATGAGTTTGCAGATACTCCGCCAGCAAGTACAACTTGTTTAACATCATATTCTTTTACCGCACGAAGTGATTTTTCTAAAATCATACCAATTGCTACTTCTTGAAATGAGCAACATAAATCTGGAATATTAATTTTTTCGCCTTTTTGTTCCATATTATGTGCCATATTGATAATGCTTGTTTTTAATCCCGAATATGAAAAATCATAAGATTTATCATGTAAAGGAGTTGGTAATTTGTAAGTATGATGTCCTTCTTTAGCATATTTATCAATTGGAATGCCACCTGGATAAGGTAAACCCATAACACGCGCTACTTTATCATAACATTCCCCAATTGCATCATCTTTAGTTTCACCAATGATTTCAAAATCAAGGTGCTTACGCATAATAACAAGTTCAGTATTACCGCCACTTACAACAATAGCAAGTAATGGGAACTTTAAAGGTTTAACATATTCATTTGCGTATATATGTCCCGCTAAATGGTGGACAGGAATCAAAGGTTTGTTATATAAAAGAGCAATTGTTTTAGCGGCTTGTATACCAACATGTAAAGCACCAATTAACCCTGGCCCTCTTGTCACCGCTACCGCACTAATATCTTCTAATTTAATATTAGCTTTATCAAGTGCTTCTTTTAAGACAATAGTAATATTTTCAGCGTGAAGTCTAGATGCAATTTCTGGCATTACTCCACCATATTTTGTATGTACTTCAATTTGTGTAGAAACAACATTAGCCAATAATTCATCATCTTTAATAATTGCTACTGCGGTTTCATCACATGAAGACTCAATTGCTAAAATAATTTTAGACATTTTGTTCACCTACTTCTTTAATCATGAATTTGGCATCATCGCCATTATCATAATATCCTTTTTTAATTAAAGCTTCTTTAAACCCAAATTTTTCATATAAAGCAACCGCTTTATCATTTTGAGTTCTAACTTCTAACGTAATTTTATTTACTCCAGCATTAGTCACACGATTAATCATATCTTGCATTAATACTTGGCCAATACCTTTTCTTCTTAAAGAACTCAAGACCGCAATTTGATTAACTTGCGCTACATCAAATGTTATCCAAAAATCAATAAATCCACATATGACACCTTCATAATCAGCGACAAGTAATATGGCATAAGGATTTTCATTTAATTCATAATTAAATTGTTCTTCGTTCCAAGGAGATATAAAACTATCATTTTCAATTACTAAGACTTTATTTAAGTCTTCTTTTGTCATTGGACGTATTATCATAATTAGTCCTTCATATAAACTGGTGTTGCACCTAAGGAATTATCGGTTGGAGTAATGTAATCAATAAGAGAAATCATTTCACTTAATACGTTACTTTCTTTTCCTTCAATGCCTAAATGATTAGCGTTACCGCAAATAACATAATCTTTATGAACTTCAATATATTGTTTTAATTCATCATTTTTCATAATCGTATCACTTAAAATCACTTTATCATTTTCATAAACGCCAACATAACTACGATTACTTCTTGCATTAATAATACAAATTGATGGATTTTTACCATCTTTTAAGATTTGTAAAGAAGATACTAAGTATAACGGAATATTTAACGCTAAAGCCATAACTTTAGCAATAGTTAAAGAAATTCTTACACCAGTATATGAACCAGGTCCAATGCCACACATAACACTATCAATATCTTCTCTAGTGACATTATTTCTTTTTAAAATTTTTTCTAATTCCACAATCATCAATTCACTTTGTCTTTGCCAAGCTTCATATTGAATAAAATCAATTAATTGATGATTTTTAGCTAAGCCAACTGCTAAATTACAATCAGAACTATCTAATAAAACAGTATACATTACTTTTGACCTCCTAAGAGTTTATCAAATAATGGTTGATAAGCATTATTATTTGAAGAAATATTAATAATACGTGTATTCAAATCTTTATTTAATATTTCAATATTTAAAGATGTATTTTCATCAATTTTTTCACTAATAAAATTTGGCCATTCAATTAAACAAATTCCATTGCCTTCGATAAATTCTTCTAGTCCTAAATCCTTGTTTGTTCCTTCTTCTAAACGATAAGCATCAATATGATATAAAGGTAACGTTCCATGAAAGTAACATTTCATAATATTAAAGGTTGGAGAAGATACTTTATCTGTAATATTTAATCCCTTAGCAATACCAGAAGATAAAGTCGTTTTACCAGCACCTAAATCACCCGTTAAAGTAATTACTGATCCACGGAATAAAAATGGAATTAAACTTTTTCCAAATTCAATAGTTTCTTCTTTTGATTTACTTACAAATGAATAATACATATACTCACCCACTTCGAGCAATTATTATATCATACTTGATATAAAATGTATCTATTTGTTAGAATTTTTATCTTAAATTTTTAAGAAAATTACCTTGATTTTTATAATTTGTTTGTCGTATTTTAAACTTCATTGTTTCTATTAAACAAACCACACTCCAAATTTTCAGTTTTCTAATCATTAGATATTTTGCGGGTAAACCCATAAAATTTCTAATGCATATAAATTTTTAATCATTTTAATTAAAAAATCACAAGATGAATTTTATATACTTTATTTCATTATTTTTATCAAAACACTTTAAGAATGTCCAGTTTTTGCTATACTATAAGTGGGTGATAAATATGAAAAGTCATAATAAGAAAAAATTGACTATTAGATTTTGTGGATTTGTTTTATTAGCTGTTGGATTAGTATTTACAATAATAGGCTTTGTATCATTTTTTAATGCTATGAACTCAGCATCTGAGCCAAAATTATTTTGGTGTTCATTTGTAGGATTACCTACTCTAGCAGTTGGACTTATGCTTACAATATTTTCTTACCAAAGAGAATTACATTCGTATATGAAGGATGAATCTATGCCTGTATTTAAAGAAGGGTATCGCGATATGCATAGCGAAATAGATGATTTTGCTAAAACTATGCGTGGAGAAGAAAATGTAAAAGTATGCCCTAACTGCGGAGCCAAGAATGATTTTAGTAGTAATTACTGTAAAAGTTGTGGCAAAAAATTAGTCAATAAAATTTGTCCTAAATGTAAAAATGAAGTTGATTATGACTCTACATTTTGTCCAAAATGCGGAGAAAAATTATAGTTTAGGAGATTATTAATATCATGGTAGATGTTGTTATTATTGGTGCAGGTCCAATTGGTTTAAATGCCGCACTTAAGCTAAGCGAATTAAATAAGAAAGTGTTGCTTATCGAAGCTGAAGATTTTTTAGGCGGACAATTAACAAGATTATATCCAGAAAAAGAAATCGTGGATATCGTTGGTATTCCTTCTATTAAAGCAAAAGATTATATTGCTTCTCTTGTTAATAAAGTAGAAAATGACAAAAATATAACTACGAAATTAAAAGAAAAAGTTCTCTCTATTGATGAACATATAGTTACTACAAATAAAGATAAATATGAAGCAACATATATTATTGTCGCTATCGGTTTAGGAACTACTACTCCTCGTCCAATGGGATTAGAAGATGAAAATGAATGTAAAAATATTTTATATTCATTACAAGATTTATCAACTTTAAAAAATAAAGAAGTTTTAGTTCTTGGTGGAGGAGATTCTGCTTTAGATTGGACTAAAGAAATATCAAGAATTTCCGATCACGTAACAATCATTCATCGTAGAAAAGAATTCCGCGGTGATTTTAATACTATTAAAGACATTAAAAACGTTATTGTTAAAACACCATTTATTCCTGTTAAAATAATTAAAAATGGTGCTTTGCTTGAAGCATTAACAATTAAAAATGTGGAAACAAATGAAGAAGAAACATTACAGGCTGATTTTGTTTTTGTAAACTATGGAAATATTCCAATGGTTAATACATTCCATTTCCCATCTATGAATAATGGTTTAACAGTGGATAATAACTTCAAAGTTAATGATTATACTTTTGCTATCGGCGATATCGCACGTTACGAAAACAAAAAGAATCGTATTCAACCAGGATTAAATGAATTAAATCACATATTAGACCTAATTATGTAAAATATCTAATTTTTTAAACAACCAATAGGAACGATATATACACCATCTTCTCTTTTATACGCATAATCTCCAATACCTATCAAGACCATCAAAAACTCTGGTTTATTCATTTTTTTATCGTCGATTTTATTTGCAAGCGTTTTTAAATTGCTTTTTTAGTGCAATAATATATAAAACTATTGTATCTTTATCTAAAAAATTAATATTATTAGAGATAATATTCTCCTCTAAGTATTGCATTTGAAATTTGTGTTCCTTGGTTTTAAGCATAAAATTTCATCAATCATTTTACTCGCTCTGATTTTTATTTCATGGGAAATCCTTGCTTTATATTTAGTATAATCACCATAATTGTCTTATAAATTTTCAAGTATATACCAACCATTTTCGGTGATTTGGCAGAATATTTTTCGGTAATTTGGCTCTTTGTATTAAATTAGGCTCAACATTTTTACTAAAAACATTTATAAATTTTCTAATATCCTGTTTTATTAGAACGAAGTATATAAATAGTTCACTTCTCTAATAATTTCATACAATACTTGCAATTTTATCTTGTGTAAGATCTGAATTTTGATTTATCAATTTCATAATCTTACTCTGCATTTTTATAAATTAAAAAAGCTATTAGAAATTAAATTGATGGTTTCATCTGACTCTAATAGCTTTTTTCATGCTTTTATTTTTGTTTCTTTAAATCTAATTTTTTCAAATAAAACTTAGCTATACTTTTTATCGATATATCAAGGAAAATAAAACTTAAAGAAATAATAGCAATAATAAGCACATCATTTAATCCTAATATTGTTAACATAAGACAATCCTCCTTTTATTCTGCACATTTAAGTGACTCAACCATATCTATTTTTTTATTTTTATTAGCAACAACAACACTAACAAGCCATGACACACCAAGTGTTATTAATATGCTAATAACATAAGATAAGAAGTTTATTGATAAACTCATTTCATATTCACTTGCTAAGGCATGAATTAAATAGTCAAGCGTCCATATTCCTAATGGAATACCAATAATTGTTCCTAACACTGAAATCCACATATTTTGTGTAATTAATAAATTACCAATTTTCTTATCTTTAAAGCCAAGCACTTTTAAAGTAGACATTTCATGATATCTTTCCATAAAGCTCATTACACCTAAATTATATAGCACTACTACTCCAAGAATAACCGCGGCAATGATAAGTAATGTAACACTAACATTCATTAATTCCATGAAAGAATCAAATGATTTAATAATGCTAGACTTACTTTGCGTATTAATAATATCTTCGGTATTAGTAATATTTGTATTGCTTGTATAAACAAGATTAATATGATAATCAATATTTTTAGTCTGAGCATAATCAGTAGTCATAATAATCGATTCGCTCATTGATTTTAAAATATCTTTAACTACAACCTCATAACTAATATCTTTTCCATATGGAGAAAAAGTAAATGTTTTTCCTTTGCTTAAAGAAAATTCTTTAGCAATTCTTTCACAAATGTATACGCCATCATTAGATAGCGTAACAAATTTCATGTTCTGATCAACAAATTTTACTTTATCTTTAGTAATGTTATATATTTCAAGGCCTACAGATTTTTCTTCAATTTTTACAGTGCTTTGTGAAGAATAATCCCCTTCATAAAGATCAGCGATAGCTATTGCTTTCTCATTAGCGGTGTTCTCAGAAATATTTAATCTTGTTTCATAGTTAATTGCGTCATTATAAAATACATTAACAAAGTTATTCATAGTATCTTGCATGCCTAAAGCCGCGATTACAAGAATACCACAACCTACAACACCAATAAGAGTCATTAAACTACGAGCTTTATGGCGCATAATATCACGCAAATTCCATTTGGTTCCAAAAGATAGTTTATCCCAGAATTTTGTTTTTTCAATCTTCTTCATTTTCATCTTTTTTGGAGTATATGGGCGAAGTGCTTCACTTGCGGATCCTTTAAGCATATTCTTTACTGATAAATAACCAATTGCAATGATAATTAAATTCATAGCAATTACCGCTACTAGGCAAAACCAAGGCATATATAAATTCCATGTTGGCATATCTAAATATGTTCCCATAGCCATACTTGGATTCATAATCATCCTTGCCACTACATAACCAAGAGCAACTCCAAGGACCGAGCCCACTATACCGATAAATATGGCAAAAGTAGTATAATGGAGCAAGATTTTTCGATCCTTGAAGCCCAACGCTTTTAGTATTCCAATTTGACTTTTCTCCGCTACTACCAAACGATGCATGGTTGTAATCATCGTTAATAATGCGATAGATAAGAATAAAACTGGTAATATTGAGCCCGTTGTCTTACCTTCCTCTTCTTCACTTTTAGCAGAGCTATAAGACACCGTTTCCTCACGAGATAATATTAAAGTTGTTTTTGCTAATGCTTCGTCAACTTTATTAGAAAATTCACTCTTACTTAACTTCGGAGCTTTAACATTTATTTGAGTATAGAAATTAAATCCTACAATGTTCTTAAACATATTTGGAGAAATATAAGCAAAACCATATGTATTAAAATCTGGCATAATTTGTGTTTCATCCGGCACACAGACTAAATATTCACTGGCTTTTATAAATCCATATATTTTCCCCGTTATTTCTATGTTTTTATAAGTTAATGTTAATGAGTCATTTAACTTTAAATTATTTTTATTAGCGTATTGGTCGGATAACCAAATGCCATCTAAACTAGAATCGTCATATTCTTTACTATCTTTATCAACAGTCATAAATCCTGATACATTAATATTTTCAGAAACAGTAATAGCGATAACATCATCACTATCTTTAACCGAAGTATTAATAGAAATATATCTTGTCGCGTCTTCTACTCCGTCGATTTGTTTAACTTTTTCTAAATCTTCCGTAGTAAATCCCGTTTCATTCATTAATCGAAAATCTGCAAATCCAGTTTTTTCAAATATATAATCTGTATTTTTCTTAATACTATACCATTCCATATTGAAACCAAGAAATACTCCTACGCCAAGAGTAATCATAACAATCATGGATATAAACTGGGCTTTATATTTGCCCATTGTTCTTAATATTTTTTTGAAAAGCATACTACCAATCCACCTCTTCAACTTTTAGTGGATTTTTGATTTCTTCATATGATTTAATCTTTCCATTTTTAACATTAATTATAACATCCGCAATACGAGCAATATTTTGGTTATGAGTAACAATAACCACTGTTTTTCCATCATTTTTTACACAATCTAATAATAACTTTAAAATCATAACGCCCGTTTTAGAGTCTAATGCTCCAGTAGGTTCATCACATAAAATTATTTGTGGATTCTTAGCTAATGCACGGGCAATAGATACACGTTGTTGCTCGCCACCTGATAATTCTGAAGGGAAGTTATTTAAATGATCTCCTAATCCAACATCATTTAATACTTTTTTAGCATCAATTACATTTGGTGATATTTCATCAATTAAAGATACATTTTCTAATACTGTTAAAGTCGGAATTAAATTATAAAATTGAAAAATAAACCCCACTTTACTAGCGCGATAACTTGCTAAATCATCACTTTTTAAAGTAGAAATATCTTTTCCATCAACAATGATTTTTCCACTTGTTGGTACATCTAATCCGCCAAGCAAATTCAATAAAGTAGATTTACCAGCTCCACTAGGTCCTAATACGACAATAAATTTTCCTTGTTCAAGTGTTAAATCTATTTCATCTAATGCTTTAAAAGAAGTTTCTCCACTTCCATATATCTTACTTACATGTTCAAATTTTACTATATCCATACATTCACCTTCTAAGTTAGTTATGACTAACTACAATAAGATTATATTATGCGAATGTTATAAAGTCAACAAAAAAACGTTGCCGTTAAGCAAACGTTTTAGTCTTCGATATGTTTAAACAAATCATAATATGCATAGATTACCTTATCATCAAATGGAAACAAATGTTTTTCCATTAAATAATAAATCTTTTTAACTTCAGAATTAAGCACTTTATCTAATCGATTATCATAATTATATTGTTCCTTATGACGTGCATATTCTTTTTCATCTAATACTTTGATATTACCATCTGGGTATAGTTTTAAATCTAAATCATAATCTATATATTTAATTTTTCCATCACTTACAATACTTGGAGAAGCAATATTACAATAATAGCAAATGCCTTCTTCTTTTAACATTCCAATCGCATTAAACCAATCTTTTTTTGATAAAATGGTAACTGCTGGTTCATGTGTATACCAACGTCTTCCATCATCTTCTATTACTCTTGTTCTTTTGCTAGCAACAATAAGGAAGTCTTCATTGTCTTCTAAAACATAATTTCTTTCCCAGCATCGATGTATGTGACCATTGTGTTTAAAACTATGTATTTGAACCCATTTATTTTTCAAACACATATCCATAATCATCACCTTCTAACTAAGTTCTTAACTATTATGACACAATTATAAAAAATAAAAAAGCCACCACTTTGTTTTTTTAGTGATGACTAAGTATATTAAATAGTTTTTATAATTTCTTCACTAACAAATTTTAAATCATTGATTATTTGATCATATGAAGCAAAATCAGTTGGTTCTTGTAATGGTACCGCTACTAACTTATCGGCATATGATAAAGCAATTGTGACAAGATTACCATTAATAGTAATTGTAAAATCATATAAGTAATCATTCACTTCGATACTTTCGATTTTAGATATTAAATTACTATTAAATATTTTATTATAATTTTTACTAGTTGCATAAACTAATAATTTATCATTATCAATAACTTTTTCTAATCCTTCAACATCAGTTGGGCCATAACAATTTTCAATCGTGGTTTTACGATATAAAACAATTCGATCATCATAATTTTTATTACTATGATATTGAATAAATTTTCCACAAAAAGCAACAATTGGCTTTTGCGCATCTTTAGGATTCGTCACACTAAACATTAAATCCGCCATTTGAATAGTTTTCTCATACATATCAAATTGCACAGTATTTTTAGATTTACAAGATACTAAATCTTTCATGAATTGCGCATTTTTAATATCTTCAATGGTAAATGTATCTTCCGCTAAAGAAGTAAAATCGTTTACATTTATAGCGGCAATTTCAATATCATCAATTAAAGCATAAAAATCATTAATATATTTACGTGTTCGGCTATTTATTTTGCTTCTAACAATTTTTAAGTATACAAATGCTGCAACAATTAATACTATTGAAACTATTAAAGCAATTGTCATCTTATCTTTTAACAAAACAAAATCTAAAATAAATACTAAAATCATTAAAGCAAAAATTGCCCAGTTGATTATTCTAATTTTCTTAAAATAATTTAAAAAATTAACACGTGATTCTTCTATTTGCTTTTTCTTTTCATCCATAAATATTCACCTCTATGATATTTAAGATACCACAAAAGTGAAGTTTAGTCATTAACTAGTTTTTTATTATTTCCTTTTATAAAGTAATAAATAGTAAGTCCCAAATTAGCAACCGCTAAAACACCAAGGATTACAATAACTAAATTCATTGGATAAAATGCTTTAAAATTATAAGTATTATTTGTTAGTTTATTTACCTCATTTAATAAAGATGATTTCATAAAGAAAGATAAAATAAATGATATAGATAATAATGATGTAGAAGTAATTGTTTTTACTTTAAAATATTTATTTGGAACAAACATAAGTGCTGCGACTAAAACTAAAGCAATACCAATAATAAGCGCAAATGCATTAGGTGCTAATTTAAAGTCAACATAATTTTCTCCTACTAAATAACTAGATGATGTACCAAACATCGCGTCAAATCCTGTAACATGGCTAGATAAGATTTTATTCCAATCACTATCATATTTATAAATAAATTTACCAGAGAATAAAATCACTGCCATAATTGAAGAGCATAAGATAACTGTAGAATAAATTTGTTCATTACTAATTGATTTAAATTCTTCTTTTGCCTCAAATACAAATGGTGCTTTAAAGACTAATACTATTAATATTGCAGCGCATAAAATTGCAGATGGAATAATATAAAGAGCGTTATATCCTAAAGAATAAGCAAATGGAGCCATACCTTCTGGAGCATAATCAGCAAAGAAAATTACCCCTGATGCTGTTGCGCATGCCAAACGTAAAATAGCGCCAAATAAAATAGAACCCGCTACAACGAATGATTTTTTCTTTTTTGACTCAGCATTAGCAAGCATTTTAGCAAATGCTCCTGAGAAGCCAACAACAGTATAAGCACCCCAATAGTCAAGGAATATTTGTGCCCAGTGTACAAAATTGCCACCATAAAATGTTTGGATAACACCAATGGCAAGTCCAGTGCAAAGTCCTCCTTTTAACCCCCAACGATATGACATGATGAAAATTGGAATCATGGCAATACCAATCGATCCTCCATTAGGGAATAAAGGATCAGAATAAAGTCCAGCAAAGTAATCAAGTACAATGCCTAGTGCGGTAAATATAGCTACTTCGCACATAAATTTAAGGTTTTTTGACATTTTTATACTTCCTTTCAAATAAAAAACCTCTCTAGGCAAAAAGTGAGAGGTAAGAAAATATAAAAAATTCTACTTCCGCTAGCATTACCTAGATCAAGTTCGGTCGAAGTTAAGTAACTTCCTCTCAGCCTAGTTCACTAAGCTCCCGTACTTAAATTTTAGCATATCACGGATTTCTATACAATAAATTTAACAAATTAACGGAAATCAAAGCCAAATGGTAATAAAACAAATCTTGCAAGTTTAAAATATTGAAGTCCAAAAGGAATCCCAACAATAGTTATACATAAAAGTAACCCTGTAATTAAATAGCCAATGGCTTCAATTAAACCAAATAAGATAACCCACAAAATATTTCCTAATAATCTAAAAGGGCCTACTTTATTAGTGGCAACAACTTCTTTTCCAAATGGCCAAATAACAAATCTTCCGATTTTTATTAATTGTAAACCATAAGGAATACCAATAATTGTAATACATACTACTGCACCAACAATAATATTTCCAATCTCCCAAAATAATCCACCAAATAGGAGCCAAAATAAATTACCAAGTGTTTTCATAAACATCACTCCAAAAAATCTATACTTATTTTATCATACTCATAATGCTACTAACATATATTTTCATTGAAAGATAAAAAGGAGAATTTTTATGGATAGAATGACACCACCACCTAATTATTATGGAGCTCCATTCCCAGGATTTAATCAAGGTCCTCAAGGGCCACAAGGCGCACAACCACCAATGCCAACGCCTAATAATGTTCCTCCACAAAATAACATGCCTAATCAAAATTTAAACAACCAAACACCTCCACCATATACTGGACAAGTAGAAAGCATGAATGCCGATTACAAGCAAAATAGTGATAACAATCAACTTTGTGTTTGTTATACTTATGCCGATATTGCTCACGCTAATAGAGGAAAGGTGGTTAAAATTTATTGTTCTTTTCCTGACTCTAGCAAATGGCATGATGTAGTTATTGAAGGCATTATTTATTATGCTGCGGATGATCACATTGTAATTGAAAGTATTGAAGAGCCAAAAAAATATACAATGATTTTAGGTGTTTATGTTAATTATATGGAAACATATGAAAAACCTATTGTTCCAATGAGCAAAAAGAATAATTAGATAGTAAAAAAAAGAATTGGGTTGAAACTAAATCAATTCAATTCTTTTTGTTTTTCAATTAATTTTTCCAATTTATTGGTTCAATACCATGCTCTTTTAAATAATTATTAGTTTTTAAGAAAAGATTTTGGTGAAAGAATCCGCCTCTATTCGCCGATAATGGTGATGGATGTGTTGATTCTAAAATCAAATGATTAGGATTTGATAAATATTTTTTTAAACTTCTAGCATAACTTCCCCATAATAAAAATACCATTGGCTGCGGTTGTTCATCTAAAGTATGAAGAACATCTTTAACAAATAAATCATAACCAATATTTTGATGTGATAAAGGAATAGATTTACGTACTGTTAAAATAGTATTTAAAAGCAATACTCCTTGTTTGGCTAAATAAGTTAAATCACCGCTTGCAAAATTCATTTTATATCCAAAATTATTTTCTATTTCTTTATATATATTAATAAGAGATGGAGGTAAAGCCACTCCATTAGGGACAGAAAATGATAAACCCATAGCTTGATACTCTTCATGATAAGGATCTTGACCAATAATCACTACTTTTACTTCTTTTAATGGTGTATATTTAAAAGCATTAAACATCATATTGCGAGGCGGAAAAATCGTATGTGTGGCGTATTCTTCATTTAAGATTTGATTAATTTTTTTAGCATAATCTTGTGTCTTAATATACTCAAAAAGTTCTTCCCAACTATTTATCATTTTTATCACTACTTTCTAAATCAATAACGCTTTTTTCATCCACTAAATCTTTAAGTGGAATATTTTTTGGTTTAACTGGTGAAACCTTTACTGGTTTTCTTAAATTTGTAGGCATTAAAGGTTTAACAACTTTTTCATTACTACTTTCTTTTATTCCTTCCATTGGTTCATTTGCTAAATCACTATTATTTTCTTCAACTGCGCTAGATGTTTCTAATTTATCGTTTTGATTTAAAACATCAAATTTATCATCAAATGTTAATTTTTTAGTGTCATCAGAACTTGTAATTTCTTTTTGATGAGTTACTTCTGTATTTGATAATTGAATATTTTCATTGAGGACTTGCGTTTTATCTAAGGAAGATAAAATAACTCTAAGAGGCTTTTTCTCTGTAATTGGCTTAGCCACTTCATGGAGTTGATGTTTTTCTTCTACACCAAGATCAACAATACCATGCGCTAAATCATCAAAGTAATTTTGTTTATTTTTGTTTTCTTCATTAATTTGTTTTATATCAATTGTGGCAATGGTTTCTACAATCGATTTACTATGCACAAATCTAGCATGTTCAAGAATATCACTTGTTTCTACGAATGTTTCTTCTCCTTGAATAGCGTTAACGCGGCGTTCATGATCTCTTAAAGCTCTTTTAGCTTTTCCTTTAGCAATTGGCTTTTTTAAAAGAATCGCAAACATTGAGAAAATCATCCAATATAAAAAAGCCACACTTACTAAACCAATAATTAAAATCGCAAATTTTACAGCGTCATCTTTTTCAAATAAAGGTCTTGCATTATGATTATAGAAAGAAATATTTTGCTCAAATATCGAATATAAATTGGGAGCATTTTCTTTAAATCCTTCTTGTAAATCATAAGAGTTTAATAAAAAGAAATATAAAATCCATAAGTTAAGTGGAACCCACATAAAGACTAAGCGAAAAATAGGAACACGCTTTTCAAAAAGGATTGGATCAAATTCGCTTTTTGGTAAACTAATTTCATCTTTTTCCACAGTTTTTGGACTTTTTCTTCTAGTTTTAGCAACAATAAAATAAATAATGAAATAAATTAGAATAATTAAGAATGTAATAATAAAGAAACTTATAGTATTTGCAATGATATTATTAACTGTCCCATCTTCAACAAATATTGGTAAACGCAACAAATTACTTACAGCAGTTAAGATAATTTGTGTTAAATCTCTAATCCATAATAAAAATTGTGGTAATACTTTAACAATACTTGGAGTCATAAATAAAATTGCAAAAATCAAGTCCACAATAATAAGCACTAATGGGAAAATCCATTTTTTCATATTATTCACGCTCCTTTTCTATATGATAAACTATTTTGCAAAATGATTATATAAATATTTTATAAATATTTTATAATTTGTTGTATAATGTGCGTGGGAGATATTTTTTGGCTCATGCGAATACTTTTTGTTTTTAATCATCCAGCACCATATAAAATCAATCTACTTAATGCCATTGCTAAAGAGCATGACTTAGATGTTATATTTGAACGAACTAGTAATTCTAATCGTCCAAAAGATTTTTATTATAAAAATGAATATAATTTTAATTATAAATTCTTAAAAGGTATTTATTTTGGAGATGAAAATCATTTTAGTTTTGCTTTAAAAAACTACATTAAACATAATCATAAAAATTATGACTTAATTATGATGAATGGATATTCTACAATTTCTGAAATAATCGCAATTAATTATATGATTAAGCACAAAATTAAATACGTTCTGTATATTAATGGCGGAGTAATTCATAAAGTAGAAAAGAAATTTAAGAAAAATTTAAAGACAAAATTAGTATCTAACGCTAGTATATATTTTTCTCCTTGCTTAAAATCTAATGAATTTTTATTATATTATGGAGCAAAAAAAGAGAATATTTATAACTATGTTTATTCCACTATTTATGAATCTAATATTTTATTAGCGCCTTTAACAAAAGAGGAAAAAAAGCATGAACGAGAATTAAACCATATTAGTAATGACTTTGACCATTATTTTGTAACTTTTGGGCAATTTATTGATCGAAAAAACAATATGCTTTTATTAGAATTATTTGCTAAATTACCATCTAATAATCATTTAACACTTGTAGGATCTGGCGAAGAAGAAAATAAATATAAAGAATTTATCAAAGAGAATAATTTAGGAAAACAAGTAACAATTATTCCGTTCAAAAAACAACCAAACCTGTTAAAATTCTTACATTGTTTTGACTATTTTATTTCATTATCAAAAGAAGATATTTACGGACATATGATCAATGAAGCTTTGTCACAAGGTCTTCCTGTAATTGCTTCTAACCGTATTGTTTCTTCTTATAATCTAATCAAAAATAATATTAATGGTTTTATTGTAGATAATATAGAACAAGATGAAATTCTACAAATAATGAAAGATTATATTAAAGATATCAATCCAGCAACATGCTTAAAGACCGCAAAAGAAAATACTATTGAAAAAATGATACAATCACATTTAGAAATATTAAAGGAATTAGAAAAATGAAAGTAATTTATGTAACAACGTCAATAACTAGTTTTGATTTTGAAGAAGCGATTAAAGAAGTAAATTTTAAAAGTAATCCCAGCAATCAAAATTTTCATCATGCTTTAATACGTGCTTTTGCTAGTTTTTATGATGTTAGTGTCCTTAGCAGCGCTAATGCGCTAAACGATATAAATAAAACAACGGAAATAGAAGATTATATTCCTTATTCATATTTACCATATGATCGACATAGCTTACTAAAATATTTTTATATCAAAAAAGCATTAAAAAATAAATTAATTGAAGAATATAATACTAGTAATGATTTTATTTTGGTTGTAGATGCTATGAATGTTACATTATGTGATGCTTGTTTAGAATTTAAGAAAAAACATAAAGTGAAAATAATTGGTGTTATAACTGATAATCCAAACTTTATTTCTAATGCTAAAAAAACATATATAAAAAAAGTACTACAAAATGCACATAAATTTGATGCCTATATTTGTTTAAGTGAATCTCTCAATACATTAACAAACATCAAACGTAAACCATTCATTATTATTGATGGAATATTTGAAAAGAAAGACAGCATGAAAGTATCTTCTAAAGAACCATATATGTTTTTTGGAGGGGCTCTATACGAAAAATATGGAGTTAAAACTTTAATTGATGCTTTTCTTGAAGCTGATACTAACTATAAACTTATAATTGCAGGAAATGGTCCAATGCAAGAATATGTTGCTAAAAAAGCAATAAGAAATTATCGTAATATTACTTATTTAGGTACATTATCACAAAAGGAATTGCAATCATATCAAAATCTAGCAGTTGCAAATATTAATCCCCGTCCTTTTGATAAAGAAATGGATAAATATTGTATACCTTCTAAAGTGTTTGAATACGCTGCGAGTAATGCCATTACAATATCAACATATCACTCTCGGTTAAACAAAATATTCGGTTCTTCAATTATTTGGATAGATGATAATAAAACTAGTATGACTAACGCTATTGAAAAAGTAGCCAAAATGTCTAAGGAAGAAAAAAGCAAAAAAATATCTAGAGCTCATAATATCATTAAAAAGAATTATACCATCAGTGAGATTGGTAAAAAAATTGATAGTCTAATAAAAAACATTGCTTAATTGCAATGCTTTTTTAATTCTTCCTCTATTTTATCGATAATAATATCATTATCGAAATGTTTTTTAAAATACTCGTAATTAAGTTTTCCCATTTTTTCTTTTTCTTCATCACTTTTTTGGATAAATGAAGAGAAAGCTTCTACTATTCCTTCTACACTATTATCACATATAATTGCGCCCTTAGAGTTAAGCAAAACATCTTTAGCATCTCCACCAACTGAGGCAATTATTGGTTTAGCACTTTGCATATAAAATGTTAATTTATTTGGAATAGTTTTACCGACATATCCCTCGTCTTTTAATCCTAAATACAAGGCATCAACATTTTTAAAATAAGTTCTAGCAATAGATGCTTGCTTTGCTCCTAAATAAATAATGTTATCTTCTAATCCATACTCTTTTACTTTGTCTACTAAATAATCTTTCAAAGTTCCTAATCCAATGACGTAAATACGAATATGTTTTCCTTCGTTAACTAGGACACGTATCGCTTCTATTAAGTTAGGTATATTTTGTAAATTACCTATATTTCCGCAATACATAAAATTAAAATATTTTTTATCATAATTAAATGGTTCTGCTTCTACTGGTTTTGTTTCAATTGTTGGCTGAGGAACAAATTCTAATACATTTTCCTTTTTTATTTTTATTACTGATTTAAAATAATCAATAAAACTAGGAGATGACACTAATATTTTATCAATTTTGTGATAGATTTTTTTTGACCAAAGTAATAAAAAGTCATACAAAATAGTGTTATATTTTGTAATTCCTGTGATAACTACTGATTCTGGCCATAAGTCCAAGCAATGCAAAACATGTTTAATATGATGTTTTTTTGCATATTTAATTGCTGGTGAAATTGATATAACTGGTGATAAAGAAATAGAATAAACAACATCAAAATCTTTATCTAAATGATTCACCTTTCTTTTAGCATTAAACCAAAAGGATAAATAGTTTTGAACAATAGAAATTTTAGTCCCTTTTCTTGGAATAACATTAACACGATAAATTTTTACTCCATTTACACATTCGTAATCTAGCTTTTCATAGCCTGGAACGATTTTATAATATCCATAATTTGGCTTACCTGTTAAAACTGTAACATCATGTCCGCGTTTAACTAATGATTCCGCAACTGTGGTAACAGAAAAAGGATCAGGAAAATAATGTTGCGCTACTAATAATATTTTCACCATTACCACCTCTTTTTATATTTTAATATAAAATGGCAATGTTTTATAGCAATTTAGCAAAAAAAAGCTATAATTATATAAGTAAGGAGTGCCTATGAAAGATAATATTCGTTATAGCGTTATTGTTAATCTCATCAAAACATTAGTTTTGACGCTTTTATCATTCATTTCTTTTCCACACGTTTGTGCTGCTTTAGGCGCTAGCACAATGGGTACATATACATGGGCCAATACCTTTGTTTTTTATTTTTTAATTATTGCTAAATCTGGCATTCCTAATATTGCTATACGTGAGTGTTCTAAAGTAAAAGATGATAAAATAGCATTATCCAAAAAAGTACAAGAATTTTTCATTATTCAAGCTTTACAAACATTATTATCTTTTGCTTTAATGTGCATATTCGTATTTTCAATAAAAGAACTTTTTGAATGGAAAGAATTAATTTTTATTTTAAGCATTAATTTTTTAGTTAGTACTTTTTCTTTTGAATGGCTTTTTATTGCTTTAGAAAAGCATTATTTTATATCATTAAGATCAATTGCCACTTTAGCTACTTGTTCTTTATTAATTATTAGTTTAGTTAAAAGACCTACTGACTTATATTTATATTCTATACTTGCCATATTATCTACAATTTTAAATGTCTTAATCAATATGTTTTATTTAAAAAAATACGTTACATTTAAATATGTTGGTCCTTATGAATTCAAATCATATTTTAAACCAATTCTAGTGGTTTTTGCCATTTCTTTAATGCTTACTTTATATAACTCCACAGATACTTTCATTCTTGGATTTTTAGATAATACCAAAAGCCAAGTAGCTAATTATTCTGTTGGTATTAAAAGCATTGAGATTATTATTGCCATTATTACTTCTCTTGATGCCGTATTTATTCCACGTGCCGCTAGATACTATAAGATGGATAATAAATACTTCTTTAATAATTTAACTAGATATGGATTTAATATTTGCTTATTTATTGCAATACCCGCGATTGCATCAATGTCTATGCTTTCTCATCAGATAACTAATATTATTTCCGGCGGTAGTAATGAATATCAAACTGCTCCTATTACATTAATGATTCTTGTAAGTATGTCATTAACATTTAGTTTATCTGACATGATTTATGAACAAGTATTACTTCCAATGAAAAAAGAAAAATATTATCTTTATATGTTGCTTATGGGTGCAATATTAAATATCGGCGGATCAATATATTTAGGAAAAATATTTATTGATTATAACAATAGTCCCGCAATTGGAGTAGCAATTGCCACTATGATTACTGATGTGATTGTATTAGTTAACTTAATTTTAATAACAAAAGAATATGTTATAAAAGCGTTATTTAATAAAAATACTTTAAAACTTTTAGTTGGTGGTCTTTTAGTGGCTATATCTTCATTTGTTATTGCTTATTTAGTTCCTATTAATAATGATATTTTAAAAATTGTAATAACAGTTTTAGTGGGCGCTATCATATATATTGGTTCGTTACTATTGTTAAGAGAAGATTTAGTAAGTTCGTTTGTTAGAAAAAAATAACGATTGTATTTATCTTCCTCATGGTAAAAAAAAACATGACCATTTCGATCATGTTTATTTCATTTTACTTTTAGTTATTACCAAAGTGTTACATTATTATTTTCATCATAATGCCAGCAACCAGCTTTTTCAGTTGCAGAATAATAAATAACTTTGACATTATTTGGATTCCATCCTTCTGTCCAACCAGAAGTTGGAGTCTTTTCAGCACCAATAATGATTTGATTTAATTTGTTACAACCAGTAAATACTCCACTACCTAAAGTAGAAATTCTTCCAAATAATTGAACATCTTCAAGATTTTCGCAATTTTTAAATGCTTCATTTCTTAAAGCTACAACATTTGAAGGAACAACTACTTTTGTTAAGCTTGTACATCCTTCAAAAAATGAGTTATTAATTGTTCTAAACATAGGATTAGTTGGTAATGTAACATTTGTTAAACTTGTACAACCAGAAAGAATAGAGCCTTGCATAACAGTAATTGAATTTGGGAATGTAATAGTTTTTAAACTTGTATCTCCCATAAAACATTCTGCGTTAATAGTGGCAATTTGACTTTCGCCGAAATTAACACTTGTAAGATTTGAACAATTTTTAAGAATTGCTTTATCTAATCTGGTTAATGTTTTTGGAACATCGAATGATACTAATCCACTACCTTCAAAGGCACTTTCACCAATTTCTACAATTGATTTAGCAACTGGTTCATCATTACCTTCTTCCATAAATTCTTTATAAGGAAATTCAATTGAAGTTAAATTTATACATCCTTTAAAAGCATTAGATCCAATAGTTCTAATACCAGTATATTGATAAACAAAACTATCTTTTCCATCATCATCTTTAACAGGATTATCAAACTCATCTTTAACAAAGACTTTAGTTTGTTCCATGTCTTTTACTAATTCGATACTTTTTAAAGCTTCATCATTCATGAATAATTCTGAAGATATTGTTTCAACATGCTTTGGAGTTTTAAATGTTTCAATTCTTGTGTTCTTAAAAGCACCAATACCTAAAACTGAAACATCATCACTTAATTCCATTTTAGTGATCTTTGTATCATTTTCAAAGGCATAATTACCTATTCTTGTAACACTAGCGGGAATATTAATATTTTCTAAATTCTCACAATTAGCAAATGTTCTTTCATTAATTGCAGTAAGTTTATTAGATAATGTAACTACACTTAAATTTGTAGAGTTAAAGGCATAAGATCCAATGGAAGTAACATTAGAAAGGTCAATACTTTCTAAGCTGAAACATCCATCAAATACGCTATCGGATATTTCAGTAATATTGTTAATTTTAACTTCTTTTAAATTAGTACAATTAGCAAATACTTCTTTTTCTAATTTTGTATAGTTAGATGGAATTTCAACACCAACAATACCATCTTGGTTTTTAAATGAACCAGAGCATAATTCTTTTACATCACTAGGGATATATAAGTAATTTTGACCCAGTACTTCATTTTTCCCTTTATCATTTTCACTTTTAATAATTGTATTATCTTTAATTTGGCCATCATATTTATAAAGGAAATCTTCAAACATGATGAATTTGCCACCATTTCCATCAGAAACAGTATCGTATTTCCAATTGTCTGATCCTTCAAATATATCAACACCAACAGATGTTAATTCACCTTTAACGATAACAAATTTAAGATTTGGACAATTTCCGAAAGCATTATCACCAATTGTGGTAACTGATTTTGGAAGAACAATTGTTTCAATACGACTTAATCCATAGAAAGCATTATCGTCGATTCCCACAACTGGATGCCCTTGTACTTGACGTGGCACTTCAAAGTAAGCAGGATATTTGCTACTTTGTGAAATACCAGTAATATAAGCGCCAGTTTTTTTGTTTTCGCTATTTTCTTCATATTTGAAACTAATGTAACCAATATTTTGATAATCTTTTAAAACAAATTCTATTAATGACCAATATATTGCTGTAACAACTACGACAGTGCCTAACACAGGAAAGAATATCTTACAAAACTTTTTCTTATTCATGTTTAGCACCTTCTTTCAATTTAGCAATAATAGCTTTATATTTTTTTAGTTCTTCTAAATTACAACGTACATAGTGATGTTTTTCTACTTCATAGAAATCAGCAGGATCTTCACTAGTATAATGATGAACGCTTGGGTCATAGACAAATGATACTTTGTTTTTTTCAATTGCAGGATCAGGAAGTGGAATTGCTGATAATAGTGATTGCGTATAAGGATGAAGTGGAACTTCAAACAAACGGTCAGCAGGACATAATTCCACTAAACGTCCTTGATAAATAACCGCAATACGATCAGAAATGTATTTTACAACTGATAAGTCGTGAGCAATAAACAACACGGTTAAGCCACGTTCTTCTCTAAATTCTTTAATTAAATTCAAGACTTGGGCACGAATTGATACGTCAAGAGCGGAAATAGGTTCATCAGCAATAATCAATTCTGGATTCATAATCATACAACGAGCAATACCAATACGTTGACGTTGACCACCAGAGAATTCATGTGGATAACGTTTTAAGTGTTCAACACTTAATCCAACACGACGAATCATTTTTTCTACTTTTTGACGACGATCAGCTTCATCTTTATATAAATGGAATGCTCTTAAACCTTCTGAAATAATATAATCAACATTACTACGATCATTTAAAGAAGCGGAAGGGTCTTGGAAAATCATTTGAATTTTAGTTTTTAAATTTCTTTCTTTCTCCTTGCCAATTTTTCCTGAAATTACTTCTTTGTTATCACCATAAAGAATTTTACCACCAGAAATAGGAATAATACGAATTAGTCCTCTACCAATTGTGGTTTTACCACTACCAGACTCACCAACAAGGCCAAGAATTTCGCCTTTATAAATATCAAGGTTTAAATCTTTAATAATGACTCTTTCATTAATACCATGTTTAAAGGAAATTTTTACATCTTGGAAAGATACTAAGACATCACGGCGATTGTCTTGGCGATGCACGTCAACATACTTAATAACTTCATTATTCATGATATTCACCGCCAATCTCTAAATCTTTTTGGATTTCACTGGATACTTCTTTAATACGCTTTGACAAGTTTTGAATAAGTGCTGGTTTTTCAATATGTGGAGCACGTGGATCAAGTAACCATGTCTTTGCTGAATGTGTATCACTTATTTTAAACATTGGTGGATCAATAAGGAAATCGATACGCATTGCATATTTATTTCTTACTGCGAATGCATCACCAATAATTTCGCTTGTAAATGTTGGAGGGTTACCTGGAATATAACTTAATGGTTCATCTTTACTTCCTAATTGAGGAAGAGAAGATAATAATGCCCAAGTATATGGATGCGCGGAACGATAGAATATATCTTCAACAGTTCCGTATTCAACAATTTGGCCACCATACATAACCGCAACACGATCAGCAACATTAGCAACAACACCTAAATCATGAGTAATAAAGATTGTTGTCCATTTATATTCTTTTTGTAATTCTTTAATAAGTGATAAGATTTGTGCTTGTACTGTTACGTCAAGCGCAGTTGTTGGTTCATCACAAATAAGAATTTCTGGGCGACATGCTAAGGCAATAGCAATAACAACACGTTGACGCATACCACCAGAATATTGGAAAGGATAATCATTATATCTTTTTTCTGGGTCTGGGATACGAACTTTTTTAAGTAAGTTAATTGCTTCTTTTTTAGCCTCTTCTTTACTTAATCCATGATGTAAACGTAATACTTCAGAGATTTGATAACCAATAGAGAATAAAGGGTTTAAAGAAGTCATTGGGTCTTGGAAAATTGTAGCAATTCTTTTACCACGAATTCCCGCCCATTCTTCAGATTTTTTTAGAGTTGTTAAATCTAAATCACCGAACATAATGCTACCATTAGAAATAAATCCATTACTATCTAACATACCAGTAAATGTTTTAGTAAATACTGATTTACCAGATCCAGATTCACCAACAATAGCTAATGTTTCGCCTTCATAAACATCTAAAGAGATGTTACGAATAACAGACATTTTTTTACCATGCGATACGAATCCAACGCTTAGGTCTTTTACTTCAAGAACTTTTTTCTTTTCCATAATTTTTACCTCCTAGCGATGGTTTTTAGGATCAGTAGCGTCCGCTAAAGCTAAACCTAAATAGAAGAAACAAACTGTAAGTGGCACCATGACAACCATCGGAGCAAATAAGATATGCGGATGGCTTGCCCATTGTGGGTCACTAGCAGCAAGTGTTAATACTTGTCCTAATGTAACTTTTTCTGCGGCATTGAAGCTTAAGTTGAAGTAAGCTAAGCCAACTTCTGAAGAAATTGCGCCAGGAATTGCCGTAGAAACAACTGTAACAATAACAGAAATTAAATAAGGTAATAAGTTATGAGTAATCATTGCTTTTGCTGAACTACCAAGAGTTTGTGAAGCAATGTTATACTCACGATTACGAATAATAATAATTTGGTTTCTAATAAAGCCAGCAAGTCCCATCCATCCAAAGGCACAAAGTACTAAGACAATTGTCCAGAATGAACGAGTTAAGAATTGCATTAATAAAATATAGATTAAGATTGAAGGAATATTATTAATAAAATTACGTAATTCAATTAAGATAGGATCTAACCATTTAAAATATCCCCACATAGAACCAATTAAAATACCAAAGAAAGTATCGATAAGAGCAACAACTGTGCCAAGGAGTAACGATAGTTGTGTTCCTCTCCATACTAATGTCCAAAGGTCTAGTTCAGAGTAAGCTCCCATTTGTCCACCAGCAATACCAAATAAGTGTTCCGCAGATGGTCCTTCATAAGCACGACCAGAGAACACTTCTCTAGTTGTACCAATAACTTCATATTGTTGAATTAATGGTCCAATGAATGCCATTAAAACTAATAATCCTAAAATAACAATACAAACAATAGTCAAAGGATTTTTCCACAATTGTTTAAATGTTTCGCCCCAATAAGAGTAAGGAGTTTCATCTAATTTTTCGGCTTCATCATCAGAATTACCGACAATTGTAAATAATTCTTTGTTATCAAATTCAATGATATCCTCAATATTTTTTGCCATTTACTCCACCCCCTAATCCGACGTCAAGCTGACACGAGGGTCAACAATAGCAGTAACAATATCACCAGCGAGGTAAGCGACAATTGATATTAATGCTGATACAACAACGATACCTTGTAAAGCGTAAGTATCGTTCGCGCTATTAGCGGTAATCAATAATCCACCTAATCCTGGAATACTATAAATATTTTCAATATAGAATGAGCCTAGTAATGCACCTAATACCGCAGAAGGAATTGATCTAA
This sequence comes from uncultured Bacilli bacterium, assembly GCA_934162685.1. Lineage (GTDB taxonomy): Bacteria > Bacillota_I > Bacilli_A > RFN20 > CAG-826 > RUG131. Next base: position 24,428 of record CAKPJO010000002.1, read on the forward strand.
CTAAAGGTACGATTGCATTTCTTAAAACGTGAGTGTACATAATTCTATTTTCAGATAAGCCTTTTGCTCTTGCAAATTTAACATAATCTGAGTTGAATTCATCAAGCATAAATCTTCTTACCCAAAGAGCAATACCAGCCATACCAGTTAAGCCCATAGTAAGTGCAGGAGCTAACCAGCTTACAAAGTTATTTGCATCATATTGATTTGGTAAACCAATAACATAAACTAAAAGTAATTGCCAAATATAGTAATAAGCAATACCCGGGATAGCATCAATGGAAATAATATAAGCTTTACCTATCTTATCCACAACACCATCTTTATGTTTCGCCATCATTACCCCAAGTGGATAACCAATAGCAAGTTCAATAACAACCGCTAAGATTCCAACTCTAAATGAGTGAATCATTTTTTCTTGGAAAATAATATCGATAACATATGGGCTCTTATAACCTGGTAAGAAATATGATTTACCTAAATCCATAATAAATGTACGGCAGTCATGAACATTAACATAACTTATAGTTTCGCCCGCAGCATTAGTAACTGCATCTAATACATCTTCTGTACAAACAACTTTTGGGAAAGGTAAAATTTTGTAATAATAATTTAAGATTTGTCCTAATATTTCTCCAAAAGAATCACCATATAGTCCTAAATTTCTTAAAACTTCATTGCAACGTACTGTTCTTAAATCTTCTGGAATTTTATCCCATGATCCAATTGTAGCCTTACAAATTGCAGTTGGATCTTTTAAACGTAGTAGTAAATATGTCGCTGTAATAGCTAACATAATAGAAATCAAAGCAGAACCAATTCTTTTTAATGAATAAATTAATAAAGGATGAGCAAATATGCTTTGAATTTTTTGGTTATTTTTAAATATAACCTTATGCGATACTAGAACAACGAATATAACGAATATTAATAGCAACGCAATAATGGTATATCCTATCAAAAATGTTTCCATTATTTTCCTCCTTGTGCTTCCTTAAAAATGCATAAGAGATTAGATCGATTAGACCTAATCTCAGAAAAGTTTTTTTGTTTTAAACTAGATAGTTCTAGTTTCATCTATTAATCATAGATTGTATAGCTAGAATTTGCTAAAGCAGCTTTTTTGTTTGATTCAAATAATGCTTTAGCGGCCTTACGTTCAGCACCACCCATAACAGTTGTTAATGAGTAAACGCCTTTTAATTTGTAAGAACTTAATCCATAAGCTGCAGATGGTGTCTCATAACCAGCAAGTTTAGAGATTGTTACTGACCAGCCTTGACCTTGCATATATGCAGGAGAAATAATATGTACATTCCATAATAATTCGTATTCTGCTTTTGCAAATAGTTTAAATCTTTCATCAGTGTTATCAGTTGTTGCTGCACCTTGTGCAACGTATTCATCATAAGTAGCAAGCATGTTATCTTTACGTTCAACACTACCATCACTATTAACAATGTAATCTGGGACAGCACTTTGAGTACCAGAGTGAGATGACATATCTCCGCCAGTAACATTAGTATTTAAGTATGTTAATGGATCAGCATAGTCAGCGCCCCAACCAACAACTAACATGTGGTAATCAGCATTAGAGCTCATAGTAGAATAAGATTGTGCTGTAACGTTTGTATTTTGAACAATTTCAATCTTAGGGTATTTGCCACCAGTACAATATGGTTTATCAGCTGTAACCTTATTAGGGTTTGTTGTACAAGCATTGACTGTTTCATTGAAATCTTCAATCCATTCAGCATCCCACGCTCTTTGTTTTGCATCATAAGCTAAACCAACATATTCAAATTTAACTGGGTAAGAAATTGTAACGTTAGATTTTGTTCTTCCACCAACTTCATAAGTTACACCGCCATTAGCATTAACAGCAGCAATAGCAGCAATAGCTTTGTTAGCTAAAGCAACTGTATTAGCTTTTTGTGTATCAGCATATCCAGCAGGAAGTTGTCCTTGTTTTAATAAAGCAGCAACATCTTCTACTGACATGTTATTGTTTTCAGCATATTCGTCATATAAGTATTCAATGTAATCTTTACCATTATCACTATTTTCAACGAATCCTTTTGGTACAAGTGTCCACATTTGATATTGGTCACGTAAATCACCAGCTAAACCATAACGTTTGTTATAAAGTTGTAAGTCAACACCATTAAGTAATAAGTTACGAACATCATTAATCTTCATAGCAGCATTAGCGTTACTATTTTCAGCACCTGTAAGCATAGAAGATTTATTTGTTGTGAAATCTTGTCTATTTACATTTAATTGTGTGTAGAATGTTGAATCTACAGTATCAATTTCACGAGAATAAACACGTTCATCTACTGGATCTTCAATAGTTCCTTTGCCATCAGCACCTGTAACATATTTCTTCCAACCATCTTGGTCAGTTTGAGAGACACCGAATGCGTCGATAGCGTCTTTTTCGAATTCTTTACGAATGAAGTCATCGTTAGTGTTTTCTGGTAGAACTGTATATTGAATTTCTTTAACATGTACATGTTCTTTATCCCAGTAGTTATTGTTTTGTTTATAAACCAACTTATTTTCTGACCATTCGCTTAAATAGAATGCGCCATTATATAAGAAGTCTTCGTTTGAACGTCCATAGTTTTTAATACCACCAACTTCGTTAGAAATGAAGTTATCGTTAACTGGTAAGAATGGAGTGTATGTTAATACAGATGGGAAATATGAAGCAGGAGATTCCAAAGTGTATTTAACAAAGTAATATTCTTTTCCTGTAGAATCAGTTTCTGTTCCAGTAGTAATACCAACACGTTCAAATGAAGCAATTGAAGAGATATCAGCAGCAGTAATGTTAAGGTCTAAGCGACCATATTGTTTAGCAAAATGAGTTGTTGCTTTTGCTAAACCAGCATCTGTTTTCCATTCAGCAGCAGTGATACCTGGAACTGGATAATCTTTTAATAAGTTTGTTCTGTAATATAAAGCATATGTGTAAGCCCAATATTCATATCCACCTTTAATAAACATTGCAGGTAAGTAATAACAGTCTGATAAGTTACGTGCATCAAGAGCGTATTTAGCAGCAGTCTTGAAATCATCACCTGTTACTACTTGTGCTCCAGCAATACGGTCTACATATTGAGTACCTGTGCTTGTCATCCATGGAATTGGATTTTCAACTCCGCCACGAATATAGAATTTGTATTCGTCCATTGCGTCATTAACATAAACCTTCTCTGCTAAAGCCTTACTTAAACGTCCATAAGAGTCGTTTTCTAATAATCCATCAACAAAGTTAGCAATATGTTGTCCATTTTCTGCCTGCATTGTAAGTGGTGTGTTAAGTGACTTCAATGCAGTACCGATATAGGCACGATAAGTTGACTTTCCTTTATATGTACTAGGAATATAAGCATTATCAACAATATCGAATGTGTCATAATCAGCTTTGTTACATCCTGCTAGAACGGTTCCAGCCATTGCTAACAAGACTAAAATTTTTGATTTTTTGTTCATAAAAATCCTCCCTTTTTATTTATAATAAAAACCTTGAACTAAGGTAGTTGCCATCATGATACTACCGCTTAAATAAAGTGTCAATAAGTTTTTGCGTTTCTAACTCACATATTATATATAACTTGCCTAAGAAACGGCTTTCATTAATTAAGCTTTTTAATTGACAATAAACGGATAAATTATCGCTAATATTGCAGTTACAATTAGCATTATCAAGAATGGTGTGCGAATATTCCAGACTGATTGTTTAATATCATCTGGTAAAGGTCCTGACCACAGTTTATTTTTCTTACGATATTTATTAGCTCTTATGTCACCACTAACCCAAGCTATCAATAACGCAATTACAAAAACAAGTGTCAAAACGTAAATAGTGCGGTAAGGTAAAATAATTCCATTTAACTCTAAAATTAAACTTACCAAAGTAAAAATAAACACTATCATAGAAAGAATAATGCTTGTTATAAGAATGTGTTTAATTTTTAAAGCCTTTTTCATTAATTTCACCTTGCTTTACTAATATGATACCACATTTTGTGCTATCAATATATTTTTATCAACAATATTCGCTCGTATTTGATATAATACCAATGGTGATTAAAATGCGCAACAAAAATCTCAAAGAAAATTTATTTTTACGTAGTATTGCTTTGCCTATGAGAAATGTTATCAAACATATTTCCCCAACTTTATACGTAAAAATGCAATACAAATACATCACTCATCATAAACTAAATCTTAAAAATCCTGAAAGATACACAGAAAAATTACAACATCTTCGCTTATATGAATACCCTAATAACGATTTAGTTAGTAAATGCGCATCAAGAGTGGGCGTAAGAGAATACATTACGTCACTAGGATTAGAAGAGTACTTAATCCCTTGCTTAGGAATATATGATAAATTCGATGATATTGATTTTAATTCTTTACCAAATCAATTTGTTTTAAAATGTTCGCATGCTTCAGGGTTTAATTATGTTATTAAGGATAAAAACAATATAAATATCGATAGTCTAAGAAAAAAATTCAATAAGTGGCTTAAAACAAATTATGGAAAGAAGACTATTGAATTACATTACTCAAAAATAAAACCGCAAATTATCATAGAAAAATATATTGGAAATGCAACTGCTCTTCCTATCGAATATAAAATTCATGTGTTTAACGGAAAAGCCAAATACTTATATGTTGTAACTGGACGTGGAGTGGATATTAGGTATAACAACTACTACATTGATTGGACTCCTTTTGATGAAGCACAATTTAATGGATGGAAAAAAACTGATTATGAACTTAAAAAGCCTAGCAATTTTTCTAAAATGATTTCTTTAGCGGAAACACTAGCAAAACCATTTCCATTTGTACGCGTTGATTTGTATAATATAGATGGCGTTATCTATTTTGGAGAAATGACTTTTACTCCAGCAAAAGGAACGTTAATATTTGATGATGATAATGCTGATTATGAAATTTCTAAATGGCTAAAAATTTAATAGAGGTGAAAATTATGAAAAAAATATTACCAATTCTATTTATTCCAATGTTACTTACTAGTTGCGGATTAGATTCAGAATTATGTCAAGATAGCAATGCTTTATTCCCCGAAAAAGACTATGTAAGTTCATTTGTAACTAAAGAAACTTTTAACTATACCGTAAGTTCTACTGATCAAACACTTATTACTAATTATGAAGATTTATCTGATGATATTAAAAAAGGCAAAAACGAATTTGAATTTGCGCGTTCAACAGCTTTGATAAATGAATCTGGATTAAACAACATTCATTATAACAAATTATTTGATGGAGAAATTTCTTGCTCTGGCGCTAAAGCTAATTCGCGATTAGGGCTATTATCTAATGGAATTATCGTAGATTTTGAAAGTAAAACTGCAAATGAAGTAAATGGCATCGCTTTATATATGTCGCACAATTATTTAACACTTAAAATGATGGCCACTGTTACGCTTTATAAAAGCACAAACAATCCAAAAGTAACACGCGAATTTAATGCTTATAATTTCAATTTCCGTGTCAATCTTGGAACTACGAATTTAGGCCCTTACTTCTTCTATGTTGATTTAAGCAAAATATTTGAAAATAGTGATGAATTAGATAATACGCAAATGATTGGATTTTCTTTTGAAAGATTAGAATTAACCGATGAAGAAAAAGCCACAAGACAATATATGGATTACATATCTTCATTTGAAGAAGAAAATAAAATCATTGATGAAAAAACTGGCAATCGTCAATCATTTGTAAAAATGTATGACATGGCCCTTCCTTATGCCACTTGGAAAAGATAAAAAATCTTGCTAAAATGCAAGACTTTTTATTTGCTCTTTAAATAGTTGATAATATTTTTTTATTATTCATTTATCTTTTTTAATGATGAAGTTGAAACGTATCCAAATACAACTAACATTCCTAAGAATACAAAGTTTTCAATAAGCAATAACCCTACGTAATTGATAAGTAAAGTAATAACAAACAAAATTGCTAAAGATGTAACTGCAACTTTAATATTTAATTCATCATCTTTTTTAAGATATTGTATAAATTCAAATACCATTAATCCAAAGAAAGCGACAATCATTATAAATGGTAGAATACCACTTTGATATAAAACATCTAATAATAAATTCCCGGATGTAACATATGTATAATCACTTGGTAATAAAGTTCCAACAAATGCAACTTTATTTTCAAACATAAACTTCGTGCCGCTTGTATAACGCGTAATACCAATTTGTTGCATTAAGAATTCTTTAAGAATATAGTTCATATTTGCATATTTTTCACTATGCATATGATAGTCAACTCTAAAGAATAAATATAAACATGCTAAAAGCAAAACCAATACTCCAAATGCAATAAGATAATATTTAGTGTTTTTATTTTTAAAACGAATCAATAAACAAGGTACTAAGCCAATTATGAATAAAACCATTGCAAATACAATTGGAATAAGGATAATGGCACTTAATCCACATAATCCACCTAATAATGATCCATACCATAAAAATTTATTGGTTTTGCGATCAGTAAATAATGTTACATAAATTCCACTGGCCGCTAAAAGGGAAAAATTTCCTAGCAAAGCTACACCAAATTGATTTGGCACAGCGGAAGTAAAATCTAAATCAGAAAATATATTAGTAATAATACGTGCTTGATATATTAGTGCATTTTGTGCTCCGTAAAGCGGATTAGCAAAATGAATTGCATGAAACGCTCTTCCCATCCCGTATATAGTGGCAATTAAACTAATAACACTAAATAATCCTAAACCAATATAGATGCCTGATAAAATATTAGCAAATGACGTTTTCTTATCTTTAAATAAGCCATAATATGCTCCTAAAGTAAAAAATCCTAATCCACCTAATATAACGGAAATAGATAGTAGAAAGTCATGATAAGCAATTTGTCCAAAACAAGAACTAAGTAGTAGATATAATAATAATGTTACAACTTCTAAACATAACGGAATAATTGTTTTATTTTTTGGTAAAGCTTTAATAATTGGCATAATAGCCACTGCCATTATTGCTATAGCCATGATGCGATAAACAAGTGACAAATTAGCAAAATTTAAAAGTGTTAAAATAATAATCTCTACGGCAAAAAGAGGAATTAAATCTTTAAATACATTTGAACTACTAACTTTTTCTTCCATATTACCAATAACATCCTTTCTCTACTTTTTCATATCCTACTGGTTTATTTGTAGGGTGAATCCAATATTCATTTATTTCTTTTTTAACATAGTCACGATTTTCCCATCGCTTACCAACAATGCCAAATAACAAGGGTGTTGCTCCGCCTGTTTGTATAGCTTGTTTACCTAGTGATTTAACATAGTAACATAATGGGGTACCATATGCACCTGCTCCAATAAGAGCAATATCAAAATCACATTTAGCAATTTCCCTACGCATATATTCTAACGCATCAAACCAATTATGAAAACTAGTTTCGTTATCCGCAATAGATTGTATAGCCTCTACTACTATAAAAGTTGCATTAATATCTTTAAGTTCTTTAATATGTTCTTTCTTTTTTAATTGACTCAAAACATCTTCTTTAAAAGGAGTAACTATCAAAACTTTTTTATTGTTTAAAGCTTTCAACCATAATTTATTAATTGGTTCAAAAGCAAAATATTGAATAGTTGTTGCATTTTTGCATTGTTTTTTATAAAAATAATCTTCCATGTGTATTCCAGATATTCCTAAAACATCAGTATCTTTCATTACTATATCCATCAACTCGTTATATTGATTTAAATAGCAATCTTCACTTGGAAAGAACCCTGCATTATTTTTCATTGAATACTTAACTGATTCTTTAAAATCTTTTTTAAATCCTAAATTAATTTTTTCACCATTATTGATACAAGATAATTCAACAGCACCATATCTTACTGCCATAAATGGCTTATTACTCGTTATCATATCGAATAACACTTTATCACTATATTCAAGAGTTATATTCTTTTTACCGACAAAACGTTTGCAACTTTTGACTTTATGAAAGCATTTATAAAGAAAAACAAACCAAGCATTTTTTATAAAATAAAGTATATATTTTAATCGCACTTTTTAGCCCTCCTTAAATTAAGAATTATATTTATTTTTAATAAACTCACCAATTCTTAAGCCATCAATAGCCGCGGACATAATGCCTCCAGCATATGACGCTCCTTCTCCACAAGGATAAACACCTTTAATGTTTGACTCACCAAATTCATTTCTAGGCATTTTAAGTGGACTTGATGACCGTGTTTCAATTCCTGTCATTATTGCATCATAATCTTTAAAAAACGGATATTTTTTAGCTAACATTGGTAAGCCTAACTTTAACGATTCGCTGACAAAATCAGGCAACATCGAATCTAAATTAGTAAAATATGTTCCTGGAGTATAAGTTGGTTTTACTTTTCCTAATTTTATAGTTTTTTTGTTATTTAAAAAGTCTTCCACTCTTTGAATAGGAGCAAAATAAGGATATACTTTATTAAATGCTTTTCTTTCAAATTGCTCTTGGAAGTACATGCCATCTAATGGTGAAGACTTATAATAATCATCAATATTAACATTTACCAACAAAGCTGAATTAGCGTTTTCTAAATCTCTTTTAAAGAAACTCATTCCATTAGTGACCACTGTTTCTTTAGTAGTATTTGATCCTACCACTACACCACCCGGGCACATACAAAATGAATATAAGGTGCGTCCATTAGGAAGATGAACTGCTAGTTTATAGTCAGCTACTGGAAGTTTTTTGTTTTTATAAAATTCCCCATATTGTGATTTATTAACTGCATTTTGCAAATGCTCAATACGCACTCCCATTGAAAATGGTTTTGGTTGCATAGTGATATTACAATTATAAAGCATCTTAAATGTGTCTCTAGCACTATGACCAATGGCTAAAATCACATCATCAGTTTCAATTTCCATTTTGTTATGCTCATGTTCAACAACTACAGAATGTATTTTATTACCTTTAATATTCAAATCCACTAATTTATGTTCAAATAATACTTCTCCGCCTAAAGATATTATTTCTTTTCTAATATTTTTCACGACATTTTTAAGATAATCGCTACCAATATGAGGATGAGCCTCATAATAAATGTTTTGTGGCGCTCCATGTTTAATAAACTCGTTTAGGCAAAATCTTATACGTGGATCTTTTATTCCTGTAGTAAGTTTCCCATCACTATAAGTTCCTGCTCCACCTTCACCAAAACATGTATTAGATTCTTCTAAAAATACACCTTGTTTTTGAAAATTCATGATGTCTACATCACGCTCTTCAATGCATTTTCCACGCTCAATAACAATTGGATTAGTTTTTGCTCTTGCTAAATATAAAGCTAAAAACATTCCAGCTGGACCAAATCCCACTACCACTGGGCGATGATTCATTTTAATAAGAGGAATATATAAATCTTCTATAAAATTAGGAATACTTATATCTTTTAACGTAGAAATATCAATATCTTTTTTTAGTGTTACAAGTAAAGAATAAACAAAAAGTATATTTTGTTTTTTTCTAGCATCTACTGCTTTTTTTATAATTTTATAGTTTTCAATATCTTCTTTTTGAATATGAAGCATTTTAACTAGTTTATACTCTAGTTTACTTTCTTCATCATTTAATGTTAAAAACACATTATTAACAATTACTTGCATAATAAATCTCCTAAATAAAAGGCGCTACCAAAAGCCCACATTAAATTAAATCCACCGCATAATCCATCATTGTTAATAATTTCTCCAACAAAATAAACATTATTTTCCATTTTAGATTCTAGATTATTAGTAAAGTTGTTTTTTAAAACACCACCAATTGTTATTTGAGCATTATCAAAATTATAATTATCTAAATAAGTAAATTTTAAATTTTTACACATCTTAATAGCTGACTTAATATTGTTATCATTACCTAATCTTTTTAAAATATAATTAGTTAATGGGAAAGCAAAAAAAGCTTTTAAAAAATCATTAGTGCTTTTATTAATAAATTCTTTTAATAATGCTTCTTCATTATATTCTGGTAATAAATCAAAATAAATAGTGGCATTTTGCAAGTTTTTTCTAGCAATCAAAGAACTAATATTAAATATTACAATGCCTGATAAGCCATTATCTTTAAATAAAACTTCTCCTTGTTCTTGATGCACTATTTTATCATTGTTTTTTAATGTAACAATTGCTTTAGCGCGTTGCCCAGATATGTCTTTAGTTTTTTCTTTAGTAATTATTGGACATAAACCTGGTTTTAAGTCATTTATATCATAATTATGATTTTTTAAAATATTAAAAACACTTCCATCAGAGCCTAATTTTTGATAACTCTTACCACCAGTTGCAAAAACTAACTTATCACTTACAAATGTGCGCTTATTAGTATATATCTCAATTTTATTTTTTATTAACTTATAATCAATAACATTTTCTTCAAAAGCAAATTCAATGCCTAATTCATCACATTTTTCAAATAAAAAATCAACAAAAGCTTTTGATGATTCGCTATAGGGATAGCATAAATCACCTATCATTTTTGTTTTTATTCCTAAATTATTCCAAAATGTATTTTGATAACTAAAATTATACTTTCCAAATATTAGATTGGTTAAGTTATTATCATAATAAGTCCATTCTTCAATATGATTATTTCCAATATTGCATTTACCATTACCAGTAGCTAGTAATTTGCGGCCAGCCTTACTATTTTTATCTAATACTAAAACATGTAGATTAGGATTATTTAGTTTTAATTTTATAGCTAAGGCAAGTCCACTTGCGCCTGCACCAACAATAGTAATTTGCATATTTTCATCTCCTACAAAATTATACAAAAATGATAGCAATTAATCAATTACTGAAGTTGAACTTGATTTGTTAAGAACACTAAATTTTCATCTATTTCTATTTGCTATTGAAT
>CAKPJO010000003.1 GCA_934162685.1 uncultured Bacilli bacterium
CAATTATATTTAATAAATCATTTAATGATGTCATTTCCATTGTTAATTTAACACGATATTTTTTTAAATTAGGATATCCTTTTAAAAAATGTGGCGCAATACCTCTTAGTTCTAGAATTGCTACATCTTCACCTTTTAAATCTATTAATTTATTAGCATATTCTTTTAAATATTCTAATTGTTGATTCAAACTAATGCGTGGTAATACTTCACCTGTTTTAAAATAGCGATCAATTTGAGTAATTAAATAAGGGTTACCCATTGCACCTCTTGCTACCATTATTCCATCAGCGTTAGTTAACTTTTGTGCCTCAATAGCGGATTCTAAAGTAAATATATCACCACTTATAACTAATGGGATATGTAATAGTTTTTTAATGTCTTTAATGCGTTCATAATTAGCAACACCGCTATAAAGCTGATTTCTTGTACGTGGGTGAATAGCAATTAAAGAAACACCCGCATCTTGTAAAATAGTTACAATACGTTCAACGTTAATTGATTGTTCATCCCAACCAATTCTAATTTTGGCTGTAACTGGCTTTTTAGAAGTTTTTACTAAACCTGACATCATATCAAATAATTCATCTTCTCTTTTAAGCCAAGCTGAACCAGCCCCAGTTTTAGTGACTTTAGGCACAGGACATCCTAAATTAACATCAATAAAATCATAATCATCTTTTTGATTTTCAATAATTTCCAGTGCTTTTAAAAGTGTTTCTTTGCTTCCGCCAAAAATTTGTAAAGCTACTGGTCTTTCATATGCACTTGTATCAAGATATTTATATGTTTCTTTATTCCCATAAATAAGGCCACAATCGCTAATCATCTCACTATAAGTTAAAGCCACCCCAAACGGCTTCATAAATTCACGATACGCTAAATTAGTTACACCCGCCATCGGAGCAAGTAAAACATTCCCGGATAACTCAATATTTTCTACTTTCATACTTTAAAAAAGGAAAGGACTAAGCCTTTCCTTCTCCTTTATCACTTGGTTCATCAGTTTTAACTTCAGTAGTTGGTTCTTCTGATTTTAAATGACGATGTTCCATTAAATATTGGATTTCTTCTGCAGTAATTGTTTCTTGTTTTAACAATGTTTCTGCAATTAATTTAACATCTTCAATATGTTCTTCAAGAATTTGTCTTGCTTGTTCATGAGCATCTTCAATAATCTTACGAACTTGAGTATCAATTTCATAAGCGATTTGAGTTGAGAAATTCTTTTGAGTAGAGTTGTAATCTCTTCCTAAGAATACTGAACCAGTATCATTTTCATATTGAATAGGTCCTAATGGCGACATACCAAATTCAGTTACCATACGACGAGCAATTCTTGTTGCCATTTCAATATCGTTAGATGCACCAGTAGAAACATCTTTAAAGAAGATTTCTTCTGATGTTCTTCCACCTAAATATCCAACAATACGAGCAATTAATTGGCTCTTAGTTAAATTGTAGTGATCTGTTTCCGGAGCAAGACGAACATGTCCGCCTGTTCTTCCACGAGGAATAATAGTAATCTTTTGAACTTTATCGGAAGCTTCAAGATTTAAACCAATAACAGCGTGACCAGCTTCGTGGAATGCTACAGTACGTTTTTCTAATGGATCCATTTCTCGAGATCCTTTAGCAGGTCCAACATAACGACGGTCAATTGCTTCATCAATTTCAGCAAGTCCAATGATAGGCTTATGACCACGAACTGCTAAAATAGCAGCTTCGTTTAATACGTTTTCTAAGTCTGCACCTGAGAAGCCAACAGTTCTTTTTGCCAAATCTTCAAAGTTAACAGATGGATCAATCTTTTTATTACGAGCATGTACTTTTAAGATTGCTTCACGGCCTTTACGGTCTGGTAAATCAACAGTAATTTGTCTATCAAAACGACCAGCACGTAATAAAGCAGGGTCAAGAACATCATCACGGTTAGTGGCCGCAATAACGATAATACCTGAGTTATCATCGAAACCATCCATTTCTACTAATAATTGGTTAAGAGTTTGTTCACGTTCATCATTTCCGCCACCCATACCAGCGCCTCTTTGACGACCGACAGCATCGATTTCATCAATAAAGACTAAACATGGAGCGTTCTTTTTAGCGGTTTTGAACATATCACGAACACGTCCAGCACCAACACCAACAAACATTTCTACGAAATCTGAACCAGAAATAGAATAGAATGGAACTCCGGCTTCACCTGCAACTGCTTTAGCAAGTAAAGTTTTACCTGTTCCTGGTGGGCCTACTAATAAGACACCTTTTGGTAACTTAGCACCAAATTCAGAATATTTCTTTGGATTTTTTAAATAATCAACAAGTTCTACTAATTCAGCTTTTTCTTCATCAGCACCAGCAACATCATCAAATTTAACTTTTGATGTATCGACTCTACGAGCACGAGACTTGTTAAATTCCATTGCTTTGTTATTAGAACCATTGACAGAATTAGCCATGCCTCTAAACATAAAGAAACATACAACGCCAGTTCCTAATAACAATAGAATTGTTGGTCCCCAGCTTTCAAGCCAGTTAGTTTGATAAGCATCGATAATTTCAAAGTTTGTGTTTGGATCGAAGTAAGAAACTAATATTTCATTTCCAGCTTCATCTTTAACCACATTGCCATTTTTATCTTTTAACACTGTTGTTCTTGTGTAAATGATATTCTCTACATCACCTAAAGCAGTCGAATTATCTGTGTCATTAGAAATAGTACAAGTAAATGCATATAATTTTCCTTCAGCGTCTTTGTAAGTACCTTCAAATGTCGTTAATCTTGTCTTACTAGTTTGTTTTAATTTAGTTACTTCTTCATTTTGCAACAAGTTTGCTAATTCCGCAGCACTAAGTTTTTGAACTCCGCTACCTCTAAAAAGGAATATCGCAGAAATCATCATAATAACAAGAGCAACGAATAGATAAGGAAAGATAAAACTTAAAATGTTTTTCTTGTTTTGTTTCATAAACATAACCTCCTTTTATTTATACGCCTAATATTTACAATATTAGTTTATGCTAATATTCGCGTTATAAAAGTATTATATATAAACATTTAAGATTTTACAATAAAATCTTTATTCGAGTTTAAACTATTCTCATCATAGTATCTAATCACATAAACTAATTCTCCGTTTTTATTAAAAATCAATGGCCAAATTTTTCTTAAATACATTGGCATTTTCCAATCTATATAAAGACGTTTTACTTTCTTTTTAATGCCGTTAATATAACTTAAATCGCCTGATAAAGCAGGTCGTATAGTTATTGGAAAGTCCTCTAGTGTTAAACGAAATTGTGCATAATCATCTTTAAGATCAATCCAAAAATATTCTGTGTTTAATTGTCCTGGTTTATCCATAGTAAAAACATATTGCGTATTTGCTAAATTATTAACAATTTTCAATTTATTATATTCTCGGATTATACATTTATTAGTGCCTAATTTAATTGAGATATTTGGTTGCTTAGTATTAAGGGCACGAATAATCTCTTCCACAAATTTAGCGGAAATATGCTTATTAATTTTATTATTTTTAAGTAATAAATCAAGCGCAATAACTTGAGATTTTTTATCCATATTTTTAAGATTGTTAATATCAAGAGAATTATTTTGAATTTTAGTATTAATTTCTTCAACCAGTTTTTTATTAAGTTCATTTTCTTCATTGATACTCTTTTTAATCAAAAGTTTTTCTGTTTTTGTTAAATTATTAATATAATTCAGTCTAATTTTATTTCTAGAATAAACTGGACTAAGATTAGAAACATCAATTGAAAAAGGGACATTATTATAAATACAATAGTCATTCAATTCTTTTTTTGTATATTCTAATAAAGGACGAATAACCGGTACATCGTTAATGATTGTTTGCTCTTTTAATCCTAAATAATCCACAACCAAATTACGACTTTTTTGCATTTCATATGTTTCAATTAAGTCATCTAAATGGTGCGCAACTAAAACAGCATCAAGATTTTCTTTTTTTAAAACTTCAGCAAAAAACTTATAACGAACAACACGCGCCCAGTTTTGAAAATTACCTTTATGATTGGGAAGTTTACTTGTATCAAGTACAAAACATTTAATATTATTCTTTAAACAAATATCTCGCATGGATACTTCTTCAAAATTTGAAAGGTCTCTTTTATGATAGTTAACATGAGCCACAGAAAATTTGTATTCTTCTTTTAAAAGCATATCAAATAAAGCCATGGAATCTGGGCCATAAGAGCACGCTAGCAAATACTTTTTGGTTTTATCTAAATTAAGCATGTACATCACCATGCATATAATATCATAATATTTTTATTATGATAATAGTGGAATCATCACTTAATTTGTTATTTTTATTAAGCAATTCAAATATATTTCTCGCCCTTTGACTCATCGAGACATTAGGTGTAACTAAAAGTACTTTGTTATCCACTTCTATCTTTTCACCTAATCCGTCACTTACTATAACTAAAATATCATCTTTTTGGAGTTGATTTGAACTAATATCATAGTTCATTTCATTAACGATACCTAATGGCAAATTATTTTTAGCAATTTTGGTTATCTCTTGTCCACGTATTAAATAAGTTACAAATGCTCCCGCTTTTAAAAATGTCACTTTTAATGAACTAAGATTTATTTTAATAAAATCCATCGTTGAATAAAATTCATCTTCATTATGATATAACATCAAATTATTTAAATCATTAATCATATCAATCATATTTGTTTGTAAGTTTAAATGACTTTGAATAGCCTTCAAAAGATACCTCGAGCATTCTTGTGCCTTATAGCCATGTCCCATCCCATCACATAATACTATGTATAAAGTATTATTTTTCTTTTCAATTAAATAATTGTCGCCATTATAATTATCGTCTAGTGCTTTTGTTACAATACCAATATCATAAGTATGGGCTATGTCAATCAAATAACTAACTTGTATTGTTGAAGATAAAATATTTTGTTTATGTATTTGCTTTCGATATGAATTTGCTAGTGATTTTTTTACAAACTCTTCAAATTTCGCGTCATCTTCTTCAAATGTATCAATATTAAATACTACTTCAATATTATCTTTATCCATATAGCACTTATAATAATGTAATCCGGATTCTAATATTTTTTGTTTAACACCAAAATCATTATGTTTAAGTTTTAAAGAACAATCACTTAATGGTGATTCAATACATTTAATAAGGTGCTTATATCTTTTATTTGCGGAAACATAACAATTATAATAATATTGTTCTTTTTGATAAACTTTAAAACTATTAGTTAAAGCCATAACTAATTTGTATGGTGTTATACACTTCTCAGTAATCAAAGCCTTTTCTTTTGAAGTAAGCTTATCTTTAAAAAATAAGTTCAAATCATTTTTTAATGAGCAATATTGATAATGGTCACATTTTTTACATACGTTTTCTTTAACATCATTTATGACATTATTAAATGGATCTATTAATTCTTGCGTTTTACTTTCTTCTATTAGCGACATATAATTATTTAATGCTTGGATTTGTGTAGAAGCATAAGCATAGTTATCCTCACTACTTTTATTTATTATCAATTTATTAATAAAAGAAAATAATTTATCACTAATTTCACTTTTAACGGTAACGTAAATAATTAAAGAAAGCATAATACCATAAAAATTAATATTTAAATAAAATGGTGTGGGAAAGAAAAATAAAAACATAAAAGATAATAATCCATAAATTACTAAGCGCCACTTAGGTAATAAAAGTAAAACCATAAAAGGCAAATATAAAGCCACTAATACAATAGTGGAATATTTATTAAAAATAATCGTATACATTATCATAAGCATTAACGTTAAAAAACTTACTTCTTTTTTGACTTTCATAACTATAAACAACAATAATACCCTTAACACAATTAAAGCAAAGTAATCAGAAAAAGTTGTTAAAGACAGAATAAAAAATAAAGATAGAGATACTTCTAATATGTTTGTAACATGATTTTCATCTTTTATCTTAAGCGTAACCGATTCTAAAGATTTAATTATTACAAATTGAAATATCGTATTAATAAGTGCATTACAAAGTGCATTAATGGAAAAATCCATAACCATGGAAACTATTATTAATAAAATATTTAAAGTTATTAAAGAGTAATACTTAGCTTTAGGCTTTTTAAGTAAAAGTGAAAATAAGCAAGTAGAAAATAAATAAGTAATAACTATAATCATTACCTCTAAAGCATAATTACGTGACATAACAAATGCAATTACACACATAATAATGGAGTTCAATAAATAATTTCCCAATCCTAAATAAAAGGAAAAATACAAAACAATTATTATAAATGGATTTAATAAAAATGCTTGATCAAACATTGGAGCAATAATTGCTATCAAGAGAAGGAAAATACTTTTATATTTTGTAATTACTTGTTTCATAAACATTACCTCAACTTTATTTTAGTTGGTAATATTTATATTATTTGTCGAAAAAAAGTAATGACTAGCATTACTTTGAGTATTCAATAATTATTCTTTCGTTATATACTGTATAGTTATCAACAATATATATATCGTATACGTCATCATCAGAATTACCAAAATCATTTTCTATGCGTTCTTTTTCTTGGGTAAGTTCTTGATTATATTTAATATTTTTTGCCACAATTACGACATTAACAATTACGGCACATATCGCAACAAAGAAGATAGACAAAGATAAAATATTACGAGCTTTTTTTGATTTCATTCTTTTTCTTCCTCCTTTTTATTAACTTATGTTTATTATAAAACAATTTTATTTTGTTGCCTATATGTTTTAAACGTTTTTCGATTTTTCTTACCATATTATCAAAAGCCTTATTGAAAAAGCGTGAATAAAACTTTTGATATATAAAACAGCCTACAAATACCGCTAGAGGATAGAAAATATTAAGTATACCTGACGTTATAGTTATCAAAAAGCGATAATAACAATAACAAAACGAACAAAATAATAACGTTTCAAATGGGAGACGTATAACGCTTCTTTTCACTCGATAAAAACAAGAATTAAACAAAGACCATATGCATAAAAAAAGCATTCCTAAAACTATTGATCCTAGGAATACTTGAATTTGTTGTTTTAAGTTCATTACTTAAATAACTTGCTTAAAAAACTTTCTTTTATAACATTAGCTTTGTTCTTACTTGTAAATTTCACACTATCGATAGTGCCTTTAATAGAGAGCATTCCTTTGTCTAAATTCATATGTCCAAGAGCTAAATCTGTTCCTGTAACACATAAATATCCCATATTTGTATCCATCATAAATTCTTTAGAATCAAAACTATCTAATTTGGTTACTCCTTCAATATCTAATGATTGACGATTTCTCAACGTAATTAAATTAGTACTTTGGGGATTTTCCATTAATAATTTCACCTCTATAGAATGTATGTCTAATTTGGTCAAATTATTACAACATCATTTATAACTTCATACATTTCAGAAGCATTATTTTTTTTACTTACTTCATTAATGGAAAGAACTTTAATTGTTAATTTGTGAGTGCCTAATCTTAAATCTAAAACATCATTGACTTTAACTTCACTAGATGGTTTAGCCACACGTCCATTAATTTCAATAATGCCATCGCCTGCTATTTCTTTAGCAATTGTTCTTCTTTTAATTAATCTCGAAACTTTTAAAAATTTATCTAGTCGCACTTTAATCACCACTAGTATTTTATCATATTTACATAGTGCTAAGTAAAATGTTTCTAAATAAAATCATTATTCGATTTTGTAAATCGTCAATGTTATTTACTGATAATAAAATTATTCCTCCAATAAGTTCGGAATTTTTTGCTAACGGAAATATCATAAAATTTAATGGGTCTTCAAAATCGCTTAAACTATGACTTACAAGTCCAACATTTTTTCTTTCATTTAAAATCGATAAGATGTTTTTATTTATTGGTTTACCAACATAATAATCATATCTATTTGATGACGATGATAGAATTATCTCATTATTTGTTAATAATACTGGAATATTTAATTCTTTTTCTAACGCTATGAGCATATTTTTTACATTATCACTAATAACTTGAAGAGGGGAATACTTGCGCACCAATAAATTAACTTCATTTTCTAAAATTAATTCAACGCGGTCTCCTTCATTAAGTTTTAATCTACTTCTTATACCTTTAGGAATTACTATTCTTCCTAACTCATCAATACGACGTAAAATACCTATAGGTTCCATTTAGTTTCACCTCAATAGGTATTATTTACTTTTTTATATTGTTTTATTATTTTTTATTTTAAATAATCTAATGATTTTATAGCATAAATGATATCTTTTAGTTTGTATATCCAATTATTCATTTTAAAGACACGAATCTTAATTTGTTTATTAGTATAGGTAACTTTAATGTATTTTAAATAATTTGTGAGTGCTTTAAATAGCAACACACCAACGCCATCTTTATTAGATAACTCTAATGATAAAACTAAATCAACAAAATCTTTACCATCAATAACTTTATCAAAGTTTGGATCAGTATCAATAATAAAAGTTATTTCTCTTTTCACAAATAGAAGTGAAACTTCATTCGGCATTTGTCCATAAATATCTATTATTTTATTTTTTAAATCATCTAATTCTTTTAAAGATTTTATGTTATCTATCTCTTGATATAAATCAATTTTATCAATCTTTTCAATATAATCACTTGGCAAATATGCATCAATAAGTAAATTGCCTTTATTTTGCTCTTTTTTATTATTGGATTTAATACCTGTTTGTCTTTCTTCAATAGTTTCTTTTAAAAGAGATAAATACATATCCATACCAACAGTGTCAATAAATCCCGCTTGCTCTGGTCCTAATATATCGCCTGCGCCACGAATCATTAAATCTCGTTGTGCAATTTTATAGCCACTTCCAAGTTCTGTAAAATCAGAAATAGCTTTTAATCTTTTTCTAGCTGTATCATTTAAAACTTTATTTGGCTTATAAAGTAAATAAGCATACGCTATTCTATTTCCTCTTCCTACCCTGCCTTTTATTTGATAGAGTTGTGATAAGCCAAATTTATCAGCATTTTCAATAATTATCATATTAACATTAGGAATATCTATACCTGTTTCGATAATAGAAGTACATACCAAAACATCAATATCCCCGTTATAGAATTTAATCATTATATCTTCGATAGCGTCTTTATCCATTTGGCCATGTGCCACTCCTACACGTGCACCTTTAATTTTGTGTTCAAGTTTCAAAGCTGTAGAATAAATATCCGCGACCTGATTATGAAGATAAAAAACTTGTCCTTTTCTTGCTAATTCTTTCGAAATAAGTTCTATTACCACTTCATCTTTTTGAGGCATGACATATGTTTGAATTGGCATTCTATTTGATGGTGGGGTATTAATTTGTGAAAGTCCTCTTATTCCTAATAATGACATTTGTAATGTTCTTGGAATTGGAGTGGCGGTTAAAGTTAAAACATCAACATTTTTCTTTAACTCTTTAATTAATTCTTTTTGTTCAACGCCAAATCTTTGTTCTTCATCAATAATTAATAGCCCTAAGTTATTGAATTTAATTTGTTTAGATAATAAGCGATGTGTACCAATTGCCATATGAATAGAACCATCTTCAACGCCTTTCATATATTGCTTTTGCTTAGATTCATCAATTAATCTAGAAAATACAGCAATTCTTACATCAAATTGGCTAAAACGATCCAATGCTCGTTCATAATGTTGACGGCAAAGTAAAGTAGTAGGACAAAGCATTGCTACTTGTTTTCCACTTAAAATAGCTTTAAAAGCGGCACGAAACGCTATTTCTGTTTTTCCAAATCCAACATCGCCACAAAGCAAGCGATCCATTGGCTCACTTTTTTCCATATCTTCTTTAATTTCTTTTAAACATTGTTCTTGGTCTTTCGTTAATGCATGTGGAAATTGTTGCTCAAATTGACATTGAAATTCATCATCTTTCTTAAAAGCAAAGCCTTTAACTTGTTCTCTTTCTGAATATAACTTAAAAAGACGATCTGCCATTTCGTTAATTCGCTCTTTAATTTTCTTTTTTGTTTTTTCCCATTCGCCAGACCCAAGTTTATTTAATTTTGGTGCTGCGCCTTCTTTACCCACAAACTTACGTATTAATTTAAATTGTTCCAGTGGAACATATAATACATCTGTTCCAGCATATTGAATATGAATAAAATCACGATGGACATTATCAAAATTCATCGTTACTATATCTATAAATCTTCCTACACCATGTTGTTCATGAACTACATAGTCACCTGGTTCTAAATCTTGTTCAGAAGTAAGCGCCACTGCTTCTTTGTATCTATTAGTAAACTTTGATTGTTTTGATTTAAAAGAGAATAATTCTTTTGAAGTTAAAACAACTAAATTATCATCAACAAATTCAAATCCTTCATCAATTGGCTCTACCATTAATCCTATAGAAGTGTGAGGTAAAGCAAAATATCTTAATTCTTCAAAAGGGATATCATTCATTTCTAAAGAACTTTTTATAATTTCATATTGTTGATTATTATCAACTGCCACAATTACTTTAACCTTTTCTTCTAAGTAATTATTAATAATATTAATTGCTTGATTAAGTGTTGTAGCAACACCCGCAACAGAGGAAATATTAAAACTTATAAAATTATCTTTTTTAGCAAATTCATGGATTTTAATAATGTTTTTTGTTTTAGAAAGTATTGATTTTATATTTTGATAGTATGATAAATTCTTCAGTGCAATATTTTTCTTATATTCATCAATAGCAAATGAATCAACATCGTTTTCAATTAATCCAAAAGTATTATTTATTTGCTCTTCATTAGCAAGCACAAGGCTAGCATCCATTGCATAATCTAATAAGGTATAATGCTTATCTTGAATAAAACCATAATATTTTTGTAATGTGGCAATAGACGTTGAATTGCAAATATCATCGATTGCGGAAGATATATTTTGTAAGAAACAACTTCTATTTTCTCCTTGAAGTTGTTTTGATTCAATATCGGCTTCATAACGTATTTTATTCTCAATATTACTTTTTTCTATGTCAGTCAATAATAACTCTGAAGCAGGTAATATATTTATTGATTTTATGCTTTGTATTGAAGTTTGAGTATCAAGAGAAAAGATTCTTATTGATTCTACATAGTCATCAAATAATTCAATTCTTACTGGTGAAGTCGCATTAACTGAGAATATATCTAAAATATCACCACGATTAGCAAATTGCATGCTATGATCAATTTTATGTACATTGGCGTATCCTAGTTTTAATAACATTTCTTTTATTTGCGTTAAGTTAATTGTATCTCCTACTTTGATACTTATTGTGTTTTCTTTAAATAGTTGTGGTGATGGTAAAAACTTACAAAAAGCACTTGTATGTGTAATGACTATATAACTATCTTTGGTAAGCATTTCATTTAAAACGTATAGACGTTGTGAAATCATTTCTTTAGATTCAGCGATTAAATCTGTTCGTAATAATTCATCAACAGGAAAGAATAAACAATCATCATCTGACACTAATGTAGTTAACAAATCATAAACACGTTGTGAATTATATAAATTTGATGTTACAATCATTATTTTTTGCCTTTTTTCTAAGTATTTAGCCGCAACTAAAAAAGCCGTACCTATAACATCATCAGTTACGTATTCTATCTTTGTATCATTTATGAATTCTTTAACTGCTTTATTTTTTTTAATAAAATCAACAATACTATTAGCCATAATTAATTATATTTTGACATTGCATGTTGAAAGTCGTTTTTTATCATTTCTTTTAATGCTTCAACTGCTTTATCTTGTGCTTGATTAATTAGAATACCATCATCATCACTTGGTTTTCCTAAAACGTAATCTACACATGCAAATGTTGGTTCTCCTATTCCCACTCTAATTCTTTTAATCTTGTCAGTATGTAATAAATCAATGATATTTTGCATACCTTTTTGTCCACCACTAGATCCACTAGTTCTTAATCTAATTTTACCAGGATTTAATGCAAGATCATCATATATTACAACAATATCATCATTATCAATTTTATAATATTTAGCAAATTGTGCTACACATTCTCCAGATAAATTCATATATGTTTCTGGTTTTAAAAGAAATAGTTCTTCGTCTAAAAATCTAGTCTTACAGTAAACGCCTTTAAAATTTTCTTTATCAAAAGATACACCTAAAGAATCCGCAAACTTATCTATAACATCATAACCCATATTATGACGTGTATGTGCATATTCTCTTCCTGGATTTCCAAGTCCTACTATAAGTTTCATTTATCATCACTCATTTCATAATTGATTATAGCATTGCTTACCTATTTTTGCACTTAAAAAGAGTGGTGATTTCCACTCTTGATAAATTTATTCTTTTGGTGTGTATGTAGAACATTTAGCACAACAATCTTTTTTATCTACCTTAATTGATTTTGAACTACATTCTCCAAAATTCCAGTAATTGCAATTATCTTCATTACACAAAATATGATGCATATCATTTTTTGTTCCTAATCCAACATCACAAGCAAATTCAAATTCTCTTCTTGCCAAGTTCTCTGTCGCAGGTGTTTTGCAATCAAACGATTTGCAACACGCTTCATCAGAAATTTGAATTACATCTTTTACACAATGCCGATAATAATTGTTTTTACATTTTTCTTCTTCACATTTTAATCTTTGCATAATATCTCTCCTTTGCTTATAGTTTGAGCAAGGATTGTAATTTATATACAAAAGTGGGAGGGAAAAATTATCAATTATCGATAATTTATTAATTCCTTTCTTAAATTTTTTAATGCTTTAGTTTTAATTTCTACAATTGTAGAAATTGACACTTGTCTTTCTCTTGCAATTTGTCTTAGTGATTTACCATTATAAAAATGCTCTATTACCACTTGCTTTTGAAGTCTAGTCAATTTTGTTAACGCTAATTGAACAGCATTTTGCAACTCTTTTTGTTGTAATAGCTGTATACTTCGTTTTCTATATCCGGTATGACTTCTTCAATGTTTTCCATTACAACACAATTTTTATAAATTGTATAGCCTCTTTTTCTTTCTTTATCTGTTTCGTTGTTTCCAAAACGAACAATTAATAACTCTTCATCACTATTAATAGTAATATTAATATATTTTTTTGCTGTTAAATAATACCTTTTAAATTTCATAATACTTTTTTACCCTCCCACTATTAATGGGAAACTATCTTACAAAAAGATCGGGTAAAAAATAAAAAAACCTAGATACTAAGTCTAGATTTCTCACCTTATAGCATTTATATTTATATTATACCACACAATAGATTTATTTCCAAGAAATTAAACTAAGTTTAATAAAAAAGGTAAGCCTACCCATAGAGTAAACTTACCTAGTTTTTTGCTTGTGAAAGTAATTTGCTGATTTATATTTCTTTTATTTCAAAATTCATTTTTTTAAGTTTCTTTATATCTTTTTTTGAAAGATAACATGTTACAGATAAATTATTTCCATTTATATGTATTTTGGGAATCACCAAACTTGGTTCAATAATTGAAATATGAAATTTAAAATACTTAATACTTACATTATTAGAATATAAAGTTCTATTTTTATATAACATTTTTTCTTCTTCAAAAAGAATACTATTATTTGCTTTCTTGTTTAATATGAATATTATTAGATTAAGGAAAAGCCACAATAACAAACAAGAAATAATTATTATCAAACTTGTTATATTTATACTTTTATCAATTAATAAAGAACAAACAAAGTAAACCAATGAAGGTATAAAAGTAATTATCAATAATGAACCAAATATTATTTTTAATAAATTAGAATATAAATATCTGCGCATACTTCCTATCCTCCTAAATCATAAAATATGGTTTTATTAATGCGTTGGTTAATTTGAATCCAGCAGTAAATACATTTTCTACTAATAATCGTAACCAGAAATCTCCTTTTTGCGATAACAATTTAGTAAATACTGTATTGTGAACTCCTGCCATACCACCTAAATAACCACCAAGTACAGATAACGCTCCAGAAACAGCATTAAATCCACCTTCAATAAACATATTTTGGACTTTAAAATCTTCGCTTCTACTAATTCCAGTTCTAACTGCATATCCAGCCATACCTGTTGCAAAAGCCACTACACTACCAATTCCTAATGCTGAGCCTAAAGATAATGTTAAGCCAGCAGAAGTAAATAATGTTGCGGTCGTTCCACCTAAAGCGGCTGCTCCTACTCCTGCTCCTAAAATTGTACAAACTCCAACACCAAATCCAGCGACAAAGCCTCCGAGTGTTCTACCGACATAGTCAGTCCAATCACCATTAAACCAAATACCATCTTCTTTTACATCTTTATAGACTGCTGTACCAAGTCCAATACCTGCCCCAATAGCTCCTGCAATTAAACCACCAATTAGTAAAGTTGTTAATGTGATTGCGAAGTGTCCAGAAGGATCGTACTTGTTAATAGGATCGTTCATACAATAGCAGTATAAGTTCAATCCATTAATACTTTCAGGGTCTAAATATTCGATTGAATCTGGTGAAATCCAACGACAAAGTTCAGGCGAATAGTAACGTGAGGATACCCAATAAAGCTGAGTTTCTTTATCATAATAATATCCTCGATATCTTATTGGGTTGATATAACCAAATAAATTCATTGATTGTATCAACATATTCATTATATATTGTTCCATCTAAGTCTACAATTAAATTAATTTTATAATTCTCTCAAATAACATTTGTTTAGTGTACAAACATTTAAAAAGGCGAGTCCACTCTATTTAGTAAACTCACCTAGTTTTGCTATGAAAATAATTTTCTATTTATTTTTATATATACTTATTTCACTCAAACGACTTTTAATTTTTCTTATTCCTAAATCATAAAACCTTGTCTCAAGCTGAATCAATTTATCTTTGGACTTAATTTTTATAAAGTATCCATCTTCTATACTTCTTATTTCTCTTATTTTAATAATTGTTTTACCAAAGAAACTCTTTTTTATTATTTCATCATCTGTAATCACTATACAAATTTTAGAAGAAAAGAAAGCAATTAATAACACTACCAAAGAACTTAAAGTAATACCAATACATAATTCAATACTTTCACCAATAATTAAATTAATTATCATAAAGAATGTCATATAAACAAATGATATAAAATATATAGTAGTGATGCCTTTACTATTAAACCTTGACTTTGGATAAAAAATGTTATTCCATTTCTTATTTCTTTTAATTTCAATAATAAAACATAACATAAGCAATGATAAATATATTAAAGAACTTATAAAACTAGTCATTATTTCCCTCCTCAAAAATATTATTGCATTACAGCCGTCCTCCATGATGTTCCTAATGTTACAATGCTTGACTTATAAATAGACCAAGTAATAGAACTTAACATATTTGCATATGCACTACTATACATTAAGAATGCAGCACAACAATTACAAAAGTTTTTCAACAAATAAAAACAATTTCAATAACACATTTTGCTTTCTTATATTTTATTATATATGTCTTGCAATTTTAAAATTTCTTTTCCTAAATTTGTATTTTTGAGATTTTTCATTGAATCAGTAATTAAATACGTTGATTCTAACATTCTTTGATTTTTACCATATTTAAAAAATTTTTTTCCAATTTTAAAATATTTGTATAATTCTTCCATTTCTGGTTTAATTACTTTTAATAATTGTTCTTTATTCCAAAGAGAATTTTCATCAAAAATTTCATTGTCAAGAATAATTAATATTTTTTTCAATTGTTCAATCATAAAATCCTTATATAATAATTCTATCCTAGTAACCCTATCCGCCATTGAATGCCTCCACCTGCTTGTCCAAACAACGCTGCTGCCTTTCCAGATAATACTTTGCTGCCTTCAGAAAGCACAAAAGTTGAAGTATTTATAGCCGTGTTTCCTGATGGTAATGATAACACACTTCTTGCAACCGAACCATAATTTTTAGGAGAAACCCAATGGCCATATTTTCCTGAAACCCCACCCCATGTTCTATATACAGTAGTATCACTATTTAAAATTTTTAGTTTTGGATTTCCCTTATATGCAGAAAGCACTTCCTTTACATTTTCACCATACTGTGAAATATAAGCACTATTGGCACTAAAACTGCTTGCTCCAGCAAAAGCTCCAATTAAACCACCAACTATTGCACATGCGCCAAAACCAATTCCAATACCAATTAATATGCCTTCGGCACTCCAATCGGTGGCAATACCACCAACAATTCCGCCACCAACAATTCCAACAGCAGCTCCAAAAGCAATACCTTGTGCTGCCCCATAAATTACAGCACCAACCATAGTTCCAGCTAAGGATCCTACACCACAAGTTAAAACTGATATCGCGCCAACAACAAGAACTGCGCCTACTATTGCTAATCCGACAGCTAAACCTTGCAGCCATTTTGGGGAATGTCCAGATCCATCGGAATAATTCACAGGATTATCCTTACAATACATATAAAGATTTAATCCATTAATTTCTCCCATTGTATCATCAAGAATACTAAAAGTATCTGGTGATATAAATCTTCCTAGTTTAGGATCATAATATCTTGCATTTAAGTAATATAATCCTGTTTCTTTATCATAATAATACCCACGATATCTTATTGGATTTATATCTCCGATATTATCTTCATTTTTATTTTTTACATTTTGATTCCCCCACGCATCATAACTGTACTCCGCAACTACTTCATCAGTTTCTACATCATATATTCTTATGATGTCTCCTTGAATGTTTCGTTGATATATGTATCTATGTCCATTATAAGTAAATCCTATTACTTTTTCCATAACATATTGATATATTATTTCATTATTACCGTTTTTTTCTCTTAAAAGCCTACTACCATCATAAAAATATGTTGTGTTATTTTTAGTTAATCGCTTACCTGTTATATCATATGCAAAAGCATTGTCGCCACATTCAGTTAATTGATTTAGTCCATTCCAGTTTAGTATGGTGTTTCCTAATTGGATTATATTTCCTCTATTATCATAAGTTATTTCTTTATCATCAAATTTAATTAATTGATCTTTCCAACCATTCTTTTCATATTCAAATGTTGTTAAATTATTAACAATAACATTACCATCTAATGTATAAGAACATTCCTTAACGAATAATAAATTACCACCATCATCATAATTATATAATTTAGTTAGTTTGCTTGTATCTTTTTCATTAGAAAAAGAGTGCAACTATCCGTTAAGGTAGCTACACTCCTTGTGCTTGATGTTTTATATTATTTTGCTAATGAGTTTTATTTAAACAAAAACGATATTCCTAATAACAAAATTGATGTAATCAATAAGCCAATATCACATATTTCAAGTTTGCTATAACTTGTATCATAATCAAAATTATCTGGCATAATATTAGTTATTTTCCAACATAAATTGAAAAATGTTTTTGGTGCAATCCATGCAAATAAGTGCATAGCAAATAAAGTAAATGCAAGAACTACAAATAATAAACTACTATCTAAAAAATTATTAATTAATTTAATAATTGAAAAGATTGAAATTACTATAAATATAAGTGTTAATAACATTTTTAATATTTTTTTCATTAAAACCAATCTCCTATATAAACCTTGTAAGTTGCATTTTATCTAAATTTATTAACAACCCTTGCAATTAACCAAAGAATGCCTAAAACTAACCCTAATAATACAAACATTGTAATAATTCCAACTATTGCGTGTTTAAATGTCATTCCTTCAGGATTGTTTCCAAAAGCAGCAGAGATTGACATTAATAAACAATATAGACAATATTTAATAAACTCCCACATAATTTATATTCTCCTAAAAATTATTGAAAATTGAACTTGCAATTCCTCCTACAAATCTAATAACACCTGTTTTTACAGCTGGATTAGCCCATAATACGGAAACAATATCTCCCATTGTTAACAAATGATTAGGATTTCTTGGGAAAATTTTTGATATTATTGTCTCCAATTTCTATAACTTTATGATTTCCCCATGCATCATAGTTATACTTTGCAACGATTGTTTCACTGTCAACATCTAAGATACCTATGATGTCTCCTTGAATATTTCGTTGATATATGTATCTATGTTTATTATAAGTAAATCCTACTACTTTTTCCATAGAATATTCGTAATTTATGACGTCATTCACATACGATATTTAATGCATTTTGTTATACTTAAACACAATAGAAAATGCATGATATTAAAATCATTATGTAAGTTACTTAATTTTATTCATTCCCTTTTTTGCAAGCAACTTATATTGCTTTTTCAATGAATTTGCTAATTTATATTTATATTTTGAGTCAGTGAACTCTATCCACTCCATATCGTCATCTTCTAATAATTCCTTAAACAAAGCTAAATATTTATTATCTCTTTTATTAACAATACATTTTAAAGAAACAAGAGAACACCAATATTTACAATCTTCGTTTAAAGTACCAAGCCACGATTTTGGTATTAGATTTTCTTTTTTTATAAGTTTTAAAATACAATCATCAATTCTTTCAATATTCATACTTGATAACATTTTAATTATAGATTCTGCCGATTGCGTCATAGAACGAGAAATAATCTTCTCATATAAATCAATATATTCTAAAGCATTTATTTTAGATATAGTATCACAAATATGAATCAAATATATTTCATCTATTGGTTCTTTATAAACTTCATCAATAAAATAATAATATGTTTTCACTAAATACGGGATACTATCTTTGTAAAATTTATCACATAATGAACTTAAAATAAAAATTTTATTATAAACACTTGAAAATGATTCAACATATTTTAAAACTAACTCTAATATTTCTATTTTGTTTTCTTTAAAAGGACATTCATCATAAAATTCAAATGATAATTTTACTTTATATTTTTTTAATTCTTTATTTAAGCATTTTAATACATCTGAATCTTTATTTCTAATCATTATTTTTCTCCTAGCATAACTATAATAACACATTTTAGTGCATTATCATTGCTTATTAATAATTTCTTGCATCTTATATAGTAAATATCTCATACTGCCACAATCAAATTCCTTTAAACGAATATAAATAGTTTTTTTATTAGTCATAACCTTAGTATCACCAAACATTGCACGCATTATTTTAGTGTCTTTAGTTATAACAATCTTTTTACAATAGAAAATATCCTTTTTTATCAGCATTCATTTTTTAAATAAACGCACTTAGTAGAGTTAGTATAAAACATAAATAGCAATAACAACACTCCTAATGACGCTATTAGCAGTTGCCGCCAATCATGTGATTCAAAATATATAGGTATTAAAATTATTACAACAGCAATTGTGCAGCCAAGCCATAAAATTGGTGTTGCTTTATTAAAAAACAATTCTTTTACTAAATGCTTCTTATTCCAATTTTTTACTATAAATAAGCTAAGAAATATTAAAAATACTGTTAAAAATAAAATTATCATACCCAATACATTATCTAACATTGTTTATCCTCCTCGTAAAACATATAGTATATTGTTATAGAAGACAATATTTACAACTAAAAATAATTGTTAAACAAGCCAGTTAATCCACCTTTGATAGTAGTCCCAATTAATAATGCTTCACCACTTAATACCAATGATTTGGTTAATGAATCATAAGCTTGTATTACTATCATTTTATTCCATTGTTTTGTCAAATTCTGTCCAGATAACCTTAATGCGTTAGCAGCAATTCACGCAGTTCTATATCCACCTGTTACAGTCTTAGTTAAAACTTCATCATATAATCCACCCGCCCTAATAAATCCAGCAGTTTTGATAGTGAAAATAATTTGCTAATTTATTTTAAATCAATAATTACGCCAATTAACTTATCGTTTTGGAAAGATGCGTATTGTCCTTTACCAAACATAATAACTTCGTCACTATTAATATCACCTATGCAAATTCGTGATTTATTAGTATCATATTTAATCTTACCATCTAATATGTATTCATTAATAGGTACTTCTTTTTCAAAATCTTCTAGTTCAATTAACAATTCACCATTACTAAGTTTTTCAATAACTATATTTTCGTTTTTGGTTTTCTTATCGATTAATAGAAAGCCTTCACATGATACACATTTCTTTGAGTAAATATCAAAATTCAAGATAAATGAACGATTAGATGTTAACGAAACTTGAAAATCAAAATACACTCCATTAGATCCAAAAGAGTTATCAATATGTTTTACTATATAATTCAGATTATAATTATCACTTAATTTATAAAATAGCCTCATACTTGCCTCCTATTAAAATCCTGCGTGCAAGATAATTTGTTTACCAATGTCTATAACTGTATAATTTCCCCATGCATCATAGTTATACTTTGCAACAATTGTTTCACTATCAACATTTAAGACACCTATGATGTCCTTAAATATTTCGTTGATATATGTATCTATGTTTAGTATAAGTAAATATTACTACTTTTTCCATAGAATACTCGTAATTTATAATCTTTTTTATCACATTTGAAGACTATTTTTCGTCTTCACTTATTAATAGGAAGTTATTAATTATAATGATCGATTATAAAACTCAAAAAATATTGTAAAAACATATTTTATAGTAGTCTTTAACGTGTTTAATTTATTGAATTATATTGATTAGTTTGTATATAATGTAGCAAGAGGAAAAAATTATGAGAGAAATTAAAAGCATTAAAGATTTCATGGAAATTGCATTGAAAAGTATTGCAATAGGCATTGCTATGTTCATTCCTGGTGTAAGTGGAGGTACACTAGCGTTAATGATGGGAATGTATGATGATTTAATTGAAAGTGTTGCTGGTATTACTAAACATTTTAAATTATCTATTTTATATTTAATTCCATTACTTATTGGTGGAGCAGTTGGTTACGCTATTGCGTTATTAATACTTGGCTTAGGATTAAAATATATACCAATTCCAACTATTTCTTTATTTGCAGGTTTAATCATCGGCGGTATTCCTTCTATATTTAAAAATGTAAAAGAAGAAAAACCTAAGGTTTCTCATATTCTTAGTTTTGCTATTGCCGCCATATTTGTCGTAGCTTTAGGTATTGCCTCAATTAAATTCGGCTTTAGTTTTACTGCAAGCGATATTAAAGCATATCATTATATTTTCGTTTTTCTTGGTGGCTTTTTAGCAGCGATGGCTTTAATCGTACCCGGAGTATCAGGTTCAGCAGTTTTACTTACTCTAGGATTGTTTCAACTTATAACGATGGAATCTATACCTTACATTTTTAAATTTAATGAAATGTTTGGAACATATTTCTTAATTGACTTAGCATTTGGTGTTGGCGCTATATTAGGATTGCTTACAATTTCTAAATTAATGAAATATTTACTAAAGAATAAAAGAGCTGGTACTTTCTATGCTATTTTAGGATTTGTAGTTGGTTCAATATTTGCTATTTATTATAATGATTCAGTCTTAGGTGCAGGATATTACGAGATATTAAAAAATAATCCATATCAATATGCATTAATTGTTATATTCTTAATCGGTGGTATTTTTGGATCATATTATTTTGAAAAATTAACCAACAAAAAAGAAAATTGCAAAGACACAAAAGAGATTAAAAATGAGACTAGATAGATATTTAGCTAATGCTGGCATTGGCACAAGAAAAGAAGTAAAAAAATTAATCAAAGACAAACATGTAAAAATTGATAACAATTTCGTTACCGATTCTAGTTTTAGTGTGGATTTTAATACTCAAGTTTATCTAGATGAAAAGCTTGTTGATTACAAAGAATTTTATTATGTTTTACTTAATAAACCTAAAGGATACATATCAGCAACATATGATGACTATCATCAAGTTGTATTAGATTTAATACCGGAATATAAAAAATATAAAGTAGCCCCTGTTGGTAGACTAGATATAGATACAACCGGTGTTATGTTACTAACAAATAATGGTTCATTATCTCATATCCTATTATCACCAAAAAGACATGTTGATAAAACCTATTTAGCAGAAGTAAATCACAAATTAGATGAATCTTTAATTAATAACTTTAAAGAAGGAATTATTATTGATGATGGTTATAAATGCCTTCCTTCAACTTTAGAAATCATTGACGATTACCATGCCAAATTAACAATTCATGAAGGAAAATTTCATCAAGTAAAAAGAATGTTTCAAGCATTTGGTTATGAAGTTATTTCTTTAGATAGAATCTCTTTTGCAAACTTAACTTATGTAAATTTAAAGCAAGGAGAATATCGAGAATTAACTGAAGAAGAAATAAAATATTTGTTAGATTTAGCAAATTTGTGACATTTTTGCAGTAAAAAAGTGAACTATTTAAGCACAAGGCATATTAGTTCAATTTTATTTTTAATCACTATATTTTTTAGAGAATTTTTTTAAATCAACATACATATCTGACAATCTACCAAACATCTTAAGGTAGACTTTTTTAAATAAGTAATCATATTTTTCATGATTTTCCATATTCGGATTGAAAGTTTTTGATCTTCTTACCATATTTTTAACAGCATCTTCATAAGAATTATAAACACCTAAATATTTATATCCGACAATTGCACATCCTAATGATGCTGTTTCATATGTTTGAACTCTAAATACTGGTACACCAAATATATCGGCGGTAATTTGACATATAGCGTCACTTTGTGATCCACCACCAGAAACCGCAATCTCTTTAACTTTTGCATGTTGTCTTCTTTCGATTCCCTCTAAGCCATCTCTTAAGGCGTAAGCAATACCTTCAACAATCGCACGATATAAATGATATAAAGTATGACAATCACTAAAGCCAATAATTGCCCCTCTTGCATTTGGCTTCTTTAATCCTGGTCCCCAATAAGGTTGAAGAACTAATCCATCACATCCAGGGCTAACCTCTAGTAATTTTTTATTCATATATTCTTCTACCGCTAATTTTTCAATAGTGGCTTCGGCACTTTCTTGCTTAGCAAATTCTTTGGTAAACCAAGTAATCATCCAATAGCCACGATATACTTGCACTTCCATATTATATAAATTAGGAATTGCTGCTGGATAAGCAGGTAAAAACTGCTCTGGTTCAATATATTTTTTATTGCTTACTTCTATAGAAGAAGCAGTTCCATAAGAAATACTTGCCATATCTTTAGTTAAACAACCTGTTCCAATTGTCTCACATGCTTTATCAGCACCCGTTGCTATTAATACTAATCCTTCTTTTAAACCAGTTTCTTCGCTACATTTCTTTGTTATTTTTCCTAATACATCCCCAGCTTCAACGATTCGACAACATTTTTCTTTATCTACTCCAAATATTGGTTGCTTAAGGACATGCTTTCCATACCATTTTTTATTTTTAAAATCAATTGGATAGTGGCCTGTTTGATTACCAATAGAATCCACTAATTCACCAACTAAACGATAAACAAAATAAGTAGAAATATTCACATAATGTTTTGTTTTTGCCCAATTTTCTGGTTCATTTTCTTGTATCCAGTTTGCGGCAGTTCTTCGCATATTCATTTCCACAGTGTCAGTCATACCAACAATTCTGAAAAGAAATCTATTCAATAAAGGCAATTTACGCTTTCCTTCCGCTAAACGTTGATCAAGCCATAATATTGATGGTCTAATAACTTCATTATTTTCATCGAGTAAAACTGATGTATCTCTAAAACAAGTCATAGAAATGCATTTTACTCTATTCATTAATTCTTTTTGTTCTTTTGTTAACTTTTTACAAACTTTACAAAGTTTTTCCCAATAATAAGATGGATATTGTTCACAATATCCGGTTTTAATTGAAAAATAAGCTTGTTCATATGGTTCTTTAACACAGGCTAAAGTGTTGCCTAATTTATCAATAATTAATGCTCTAACACTTTGTGTTCCAAAGTCTAAAGTTAATACTAATGGTTCTGATTCCATAATCTCACCTACCAATTTACATTTTATTACATTTTACTAGTCATTAAAATAAATTTTTTATTACTACTTTACGGCGTACTTTGTATACTACTTTTATTGAAGATATCACAATATTGCAATTTGCCTAAAAAAATTAAGAAAAAACTCATATTTTTTTATATTTTTAAATGAAATTTAATATTATTTATGTTAATATATTTCCGTAGCATTTATTGCGCTAATTTTTTAATTAGCAAATTTTATTAGGAGGAAAAAAAATGCAAGAAAAAAAGTATGTTTATCACTTTAAAGAAGCTCATGGCTTAGGTAAAGAACTTCTTGGTGGTAAGGGTGCCGGCTTAGCAGAAATGACTTACATTGGAGTCCCAATTCCACAAGGATTCACAATTACAACTGAAGCTTGCACACTTTATTATGAAAGCGGCAAAAAACTTCCAGATTTCTTAGTTGAACAAGTCTACGAAGCAATTAAAACCGTTGAAAAAGAAACAGGAAAATCATTTGGTGGAGACAAGAACCCTTTATTAGTTAGTGTTCGTTCTGGTGCACGTGTTAGTATGCCAGGTATGATGGATACTATCTTAAACTTAGGTTTAAACGATAAAACTGTTGAAGTTTTAGCAAAAGAAACAAATAATGATAGATTTGCTTATGATAGCTATCGTCGTTTTATCTTAATGTTCACAAACATTGCAAAAGGACATCCTAGAACTGCAATGGATAAAATGCTTGAAGATTTAAAAGAATCTAAAGGTTATAAACTTGATACTGAAGTTACTGCTGATGAATTAAAAGAATTAGTAAAAAAATACAAAGAATACTATAAATCAGTATTTGGTGAAGAATTCCCATCTGATCCAAAAGTTCAATTAATCGAAGCTGTTACTGCTGTATTCCGTTCATGGGATAACCCACGTGCTAACGTTTACCGTATGATGAACTCAATTCCTTATTCTTGGGGAACTGCTGTTAACGTCCAATCAATGGCATTCGGTAACAAAGGTGAAACATCTGGTACAGGTGTTGCATTCTCACGTGACCCAGCTACTGGTGAAAACAAAGTATCTGCAGAATATTTACCAAACGCTCAAGGTGAAGACGTTGTTGCTGGTATTCGTACACCATTACACATTGAAGAATTAAATAAACGTATGCCTGAAGTCTATAAAGAATTCATGGAAACAATTAAGAAAATGGAACACCATTACCGCGATATGCAAGATATGGAATTTACTGTTGAAGATGGTAAATTATACTTCTTACAAACTCGTAATGGTAAGAGAACTCCTGCTGCAGCTTTAAAGATTGCTTGTGATTTAGTTGATGAAGGCTTAATCACTGAAGAAGAAGCTGTATTAAGAATCGATCCAGTTTCATTCGATAAATTATTATTACCTGCATTCGATAAAGATGACTTAAAGAAAGCCACTATTATCGCTGAAGGTTTAGCTGCTGGTCCAGGTGCTGGTACTGGTAAAATTGCTTTCACTGCTGAAGAAGCTGAAAGAAGACACAACGATGGTGAAAAAGTTATCTTAGCTCGTGCTGAAACTTCACCAGAAGATATCGTTGGTATGGTTGCCGCTGAAGGTATTTTAACAATGCGTGGCGGTATGACATCTCACGCTGCAGTAGTTGCTCGTGGTATGGGTAAATGCTGTGTATGTGGATGTAAAGAAGCTCTAATTGATGAAGAAAATAGAACTATTACTATTAATGGTAAAGTTTATACAGATCAAGATGTAATTTCTCTTGATGGTTCAACAGGTAAAGTATACCTTGGAGACATTAAGAAAGTTATGCCAGACTTATCAGCTGGTTACTTCGGACGTTTAATGAAATGGGTTGATGAAAACCGTACATTAAAAGTTCGTACAAACGCTGATACTCCACGTGATGCAAAACAAGCAAAAGCATTTGGTGCTGAAGGTATTGGTCTATGCCGTACAGAACATATGTTCTTTGATAAAGATAGAATCTTCTCTATGAGAAAAATGATTTTAGCAGATACAGTTGAAGAAAGAAAAGCTGCTTTAGCAGAACTTGAACCAATGCAACAATCTGACTTCGAATCATTATATGAAACAATGGGCGAAATGAATGTTAACGTTCGTTTATTAGATCCACCTCTACACGAATTCTTACCAACAGAAGAAGATAAGATTGAAGAATTAGCAAAAGCAACTAATAGAACAGTTGAACAAGTTAAGGCTCGTATTGAATACTTACACGAATTCAACCCTATGATGGGTCACCGTGGTTGCCGTTTAGCTGTTTCTTATCCAGAAATTTGCGAAATGCAAACAAGCGCAATCATCAAGGCTGCTATTGCTGTTCATAAGAGAACAGGTTTAGACATTAAGCCAGAAATCATGGTACCACTCGTCCTTGAAGTTAAAGAATTAAAATTCGTTAAGAATATTATCACAACTACAGCTGATAAATTAATCGCTGAAGCTGGTGTAAATATGCACTACCACGTTGGTACAATGATTGAAATTCCTCGTGCTGCTTTATTAGCTGACGAAATCGCTCAAGAAGCAGAATTCTTCTCATTTGGTACAAACGACTTAACACAAATGACATTCGGATTCTCTCGTGATGATGCTGCTAAATTCTTACCAGATTATTACGAACACAAGATTTTCGAAGAAGATCCATTCAAGACACTTGATCAACATGGTGTTGGTAAATTAGTTGATATGGCTGTTAAACTTGGCCGCTCAACAAGACCAGAATTACACATCGGTGTTTGTGGTGAAACAGGTGGCGAACCTAACTCAATTGAATTCTACCATAAGGCTGGATTAGATTATGTTTCATGTTCACCATTCCGTGTACCAGTTGCACGTTTAGCTGCTGCTCAAGCTGCTATTAAAAATAGAAAATAATCTATTAACTTAAATAAAAAATTGTGGATGTTTACATATGTAACATCCACTTTTTTGTTGATTAATTTTTAGAATTTGTTTCAAAAAAAAGCTAGCAATTACTTGCTAACTTTCTTTTTAGTTTCTTTTTTTTCTACTTTTTTAGTTGTGGTAGGTTTAGCCTCTTCTTTTTTTGGAGCTGGAGCAACTTTTTTTACTGCTTTTTTTGTTTCTTTTGTTTCAACCTTTTCTTCTTTTACTTCTTCATCTTTAGGTTGTTCTTCTTTAGCAGGCTTTTTTTGTTGATAATTTTGTTTTCTAATTTTACCATCCTTTTTATGAATAGTAATAGAACCATCTTGGTTTTCTGCTAATGTTTCAGCGTAATCAATTGCTTCTTTTTGAGTGTTAAACAATTTAATAA
This sequence comes from uncultured Bacilli bacterium, assembly GCA_934162685.1. Taxonomy (GTDB): domain Bacteria; phylum Bacillota_I; class Bacilli_A; order RFN20; family CAG-826; genus RUG131. Next base: position 27,279 of record CAKPJO010000003.1, read on the forward strand.
CTTTTGCTCCTTTGGCTAATTTCACTTGCCAAACACCATCATCTTTACGATGAGTAATAACATATCTTTTTGCCATTAGTGATTCCTCCTAATAGTATTATATAAAATTATTTAACAATTTTTAAACTTTTTTATTTAATATTTTCAAAAGGTCCTACATTTTCCGCTTCTTTTATTTCAACATTTTTCACAAAAGAAGAGATAATATTACATTTATTACCTATTTTAGCATTTTTAATATAAGAATTCGGTCCGATTACTGAGCTATGTCCAATTGAAGTTTTTCCATAAATATGTGTATTTGGATAAATAATTGTATCCGGTCCAATAGTGACATCCGGTCCAATATAAGTCGTTTTAGGATCAATAATTGTAACGCCATTAAGCATTAATTCTTTATTTATTCTTGCTTGAATAAATGCACTTGCTTCTGAAAGTTGAACACGATTATTTACTCCGCTCATTTCACTAGGATTTGCTAAAATTGAAGCACCTACTTTTAATCCTTCTTGTCTAAACATATAGAGTAAATCTGTTAAATAGTATTCTCCTTGTTTATTATTGGTTTTTAAATTATGTAAATGTTTAAATAGTTCAACGTTATCAAATACATATATACCTGCATTAACTTCTTTTACTTTATCCATTGCTTCGTCACAATCTGCTTGTTCAACAATTGCTTCAACTTGACTACCATCAGCGTTTCTTTTAATACGTCCATAACCTTTAGGATTATCTAGTATAGCGGTTAAAAGAGTTAAAGCATTATGATCATTGATATGTTTATCAAATAAAGCCTTAAATGTATCTTTTGTTACTACTGGTGTATCCCCACAGCAAACAACAGTATATCCTTCTTTACCTTCTAAAATAGGTGCAGCTTGCATTACTGCATGCCCAGTTCCTTTTTGTTCTAATTGCCAAACAATATCAGAACTATCTTCCACTAAAGACTTTGTTACTTCACCGCCAAATCCAACAACAGTGATAATCTTATTAAAATTTAAAGGTTTTAGCGCATCTAACACATATCTAACAATTGGTTTTTCTAATACCTCATAACTTACTTTAGATTTAGAAACATCTAAAGATTTCATACGCGTTCCTTTTCCGGCCGCTAAAACAATCGCATAATTATTCATTTTTATTACTCCCTAATTTAAAATTTTGGTTACAAATACATTATAACCTTTTTTTTCTAAAATTTTAGCCTCTTTTTCAACCATATGTTTGTTTTCTGATAATGCAAACACTGAAGAGCCAGATCCAGACATTAAAACAATATTAAATCCACAATTTTTTAATAAATCTTTTATATCTTGTATTTCTGGTAACAATGAAATAGAAGCATTCTCTAAATCATTTCCAAAACAATTTGGAATGTCATCAGTATTTCCTTGTTTTAAATTCTCTATTAATTTATCAACTTGAGGATTAGAAGAAGATCCTACTTCATCATATTTAGAGTATACCTCTTTTGTTGATAAACCTCTTTTTGGTTTAATTATTAAGACATAATAATCTTTTTTTACAATTATTGGTGTGAGTTTTTCGCCAATTCCTTCTGAGCGTGAAGGAATGTTATATAAGCAAAATGGAACATCTGCTCCAATAGATTTAGCAATACTCAATTCATCTTCTTCACTTATATGAAGTTTTAATAAATCTTTAATTGCGCGAATAACTGCCGCGGCATTTGCAGATCCTCCACCTAATCCAGCACCAATTGGAATATTTTTGTGAATATGAATACGAAAAGATTTATTTATTTTAAATTTTTCTTTCATTTTACGTACAGCAATACTACATAAGTTGTATTCACCGGTTTCTAAAGAAAAATCGTCACAAGTGACATAAGTTTCGTAAATATCTGGTAATAATGAAATATCTATTGAATCATGTAACTCTAGAGGTAACATTATCATGTCTAAGTCATGATATCCATCTTTATTTTTTCCTTTAACTTTTAAGGCTAAGTTTATTTTTGCATAAGCTTTTACAATCATATCAATTTCCTCGATTATATTTTGATTAGCGATAGTAATTGTATCATAAATAAAAATATATATAAATGTATTTTTATTACATTTATTTTTTTATAAAAAAAGAGCCCCATAAAAGGGGCTTCTCCAACTAAAAATTATTGGTTAATTTCGTCATTGTTCACATAATTAGTGTTCGTATATTCTATTGGTCCAACTGGTTGAGGGTCTTTTAAACATAAAACAACAATGGAGAACGCAACAGGAACAGCAAATAACAATGCAACGAAAATACTTGAAGTTAAACTAAATAACATTGGAATAGCGTTAAGAACAAGAATAGTAATAAATAATCCTTTTGATCTTTCTTGTCTTACAGTTTTCACTTCAGCAAAAATAGAAACAACAATGATAGCAATTAAATAAACAATAAACATAATCATAACCACTTTAGTGGTATTTTTTAGTACTGCTAATTCTTCTGCGGATAATTGTGATCCAACTTGTTCTTTAACAATTTCAAATGCTGTATCAAAAGCAGCGAATGAAATCAAAAATATGAATGTAAAAATAGAACTAAGCACAATTGAAATTATCGCTGCTGCTTCTTGGAATTTTTTCTTTTTGTTCATTTTCTTTTCCTCCGATAGTTTATTTTAACATATAATTAATCCTTTTAATAGATTTTTCTTGCAACTCCACGCGTATCAACACCAGTTATTCCTCTTGTTGCCCCACTTGTTTGATTAACAGCGCTTAGTACATCCACTAAATTATTTATGGAAGTAGTGGAAATCATAATTGCCACTATTGCGGGATCTAAAGCTGCAATATTAATGCTAGCTGGAGATGACGCAAAATTCGCATATTCAATTAATTCTTTAAAGTTTGATTGACATCCACCCACTACAATTGGCATCGCATCTTTATCTTGCTGAAACATTCGAGCATTTTTAATAGTTTCTAAAAAGAACTTTGAATTCATGTATTCATTAGCAAAAGGACTTTTCGATAAAGCATCATGTCCCGTAATAACTAATACATCCGGTTTATGTTTTATAAGCAATTCATTAATTACATTAGGCATATTATTTTCCATAACAAAATAGCCAATCGCCGGAACTTTATATTTTTGATATAACTGCATACACCTATTTAAAAATAGAGAATCACCATCTAAATGAAGTACTTTGCCAAATAAAGTATTATTGCTATATTCGGGCAAAACCAAATTAGGTGCATTTATATCATCTCTATTTTCATTTATTTTTAAATCGCTAAGTGGAGCATCAGCATTTAATCTTTTACACTTTCCTTTTAAAAAAGCAATTCCATCTTTAATTTTATAAATCACAAAGACACAGTCATTATTATAAGATTTTCGGCTTACAATGTCTCCAATTTTAAAATTCATTTTTTTCTCCTTGAAATTATAAATTAGGCTATCATTTATTTATATTCAATTTAAAGAGAATAAATACTAAAAAAGTATCACTAGTCGATGATACTTTCTTTAATTTTATCAGTTAATTTTAAATAAAAGTTCAAATTCAATTGTTCAGGTCGCATTGTTTCTTGACATGATAAATCATTTAAAATTTTACTTGCTTTTTCTTTATCTTTTAAATAGCTTGTTAAGTTATTTAATATTGTTTTTCTTCGCATTTTAAACATTGCTTTTGTTACTTGGAAAAATAGTTTTTCATTAACATATTTTCTATCATTTGTAACATTAATTTGGAAAACTAATGAATCAACATGTGGTTCAGGAATATAAGAATGCCTTGATACTTTTTGAATAACTTTAACATTACCTAAATATTCAATAAAAATTGATATTGGTGAATATTCTTTAGTATTAATAGGAGATACCAAACGATTATAAGCTTCTTTTTGTACCATTAATGTCATTTGTTTAACATTAGGACATTTAATAAGTTTTTCTACAATATCTGTTGTAACATAATAAGGTAAATTAGCCACTACAACAATATCTTTATCATATTTATTTAAATTAACATTTAAAAAGTCTTTATTAATTATTTCAACATTTTCGTCATTTATTTGATGATTTAGGTGATCTACCATAACTGAATCAATTTCCACTAAAACCTTTTCGCCTTTTTTTTCTAGCAAATGATAAGTTAAAGCTCCTAAACCTGGACCTATTTCTAATAAAATTTTATCATTTCCATCATCTATTTTATCAATAATATTTTTAGCTAAAGTATCATCAATTAAAAAGTTTTGTCCATATTTTTTTAGTGCTCGAACATCATAAATATTTAAATGTTTACAAACATACTCTTTATCCGCAACTGGTCCAATCATAAATTCACCTTCTTTATTACATCATCAACTTTTTCATAACTAATATTTAAACTATTTAATCTTTTTAACATGGTTTTGGCATTACCAAATCCTAGATGTAATTCTTGCATTACTTTATTTCTTAATTGAGTAGAAGACTCCGTACCACATAAATTACGAACATATAAGTCCTGAATTGTCCAAACACCTTGCTCATTTTTTGTGTTTTCTACCATATTTTCTAAAACTTTTAAAATATGTTCTTTATTTGATTCTGCCACACCAACTTTATGCTTTTTTATGCATTCTTTTTTATCAACATAAGCATGGAATAAATTAGGTATTTCATTATTTAAAATATCTCTAATTCGTTTCCCTGGTGAATCTGGATCTGTTAAAACAATTATTTTGTTGTTTTTTGACAATTCCTTCAAATATTCTATAGTTTCACGTGGAACATCACTTCCGTTAGTGATAACAAACCTAGCATCTATAAATGATTCTAAAAATTGAACATCACTTTTTCCTTCTACGACGATAATCGCATTAATTATTTTCTTCATATTTTACCTTAAAAACTTTCATCGCATTTTGCGTTGTGATTTTTTCTATTACACTAATATCTTCATTTCTAATATTCGCTATTTCTTGAGCAACAAGAGTTACATATTTCGGAGCATTTTGTGTTCCTCGATACGGATGTGGCGTTAAATAAGGAGAATCAGTTTCTATTAATAAATAATTTAAATCTATATTTGCAGCAACTTCCTTAGGAGTTCTAGCGTTTTTAAAAGTAACTGGTCCACCTAAAGATATATACATTCCTAAATTAATAAAATCATTCATCATTTCTTTTGGCCCACTATAACAATGCATTATGCCACCATATAATGG
>CAKPJO010000004.1 GCA_934162685.1 uncultured Bacilli bacterium
ATAAGCTTAATGTATCATTTTCATCTATATAATTATTGCTTATTTTTTCTTGAAATTTAGAATAAATTAAATTAATTTGTGACTTAACTAAATATTCTTTTATTGAAAAAAAGAATATCTTATATTACACTAATTTTGACATGGAGATGATTATATGTTTTTTACAATTAAGCAATTTCACAAAAAACATCATACAGAACTTTTAGTGATAGAAACTATTATTCTAGTAGGACTTATGACTTTGTTTGCTTTTCTTATTGGTGAAACTTTTTATAATAATGATGTAATAGAACGATCAACATTTGGATTAAATTTTCAAGATGTTAATATTGTTAACTTAGTACCAGTGTTTTTAGGGGCTTTACAATTTATATTTATAATTGCGATTATCATTTTAAGAAAATTAAAAGGTAATCCGATTTATGCAAAAAAGTGCTCACATGGATTATTCTATTTATCAATTGGATGCTTGGTTGTTGATTTTATTTTAATGATTATATTTTCTAACTATATGATGGAAACCGGATCTTTTATAAAAGAAACAGACCATAGAATTGGATTTATTATTCAAATTATTTTGCAAGCTCTATTAAGTTTTGACCTTTATGTTTGGAGAAGCGATTTTGGATTAGAGCAATATTACGGGTAGTATTGCATTTTACTAATTATGTATTATAATTATAAGTACTTTAGGGACAGGTGAAATTCCTTACCGGCGGTAAACTCCGCGAGCCGAAAGGTTGAACTGGTGCAATTCCAGTAGCGACAGTAAAGTCTGGATGAAAGAAGTAAATTTGTTTTTTTGAGTCCCTAAAAAGAAAGGGGACTTTTTTTATGGATTCTACTAAGCCAAAAATATTTACCACAAAATTTATGGTAAGAACCGCAATATTTTCCGCGATTGCAGCAATATTATATGTTGTGCCAGGACTTCAATTTAAATTACCATTCTTTTTAGCATTTTTAGAGGTACATTTTGATGAAATTCCGGCATTTATTGCCTCGTTTGCGTATGGCCCGTTATGTGGAATAATGGTTTTATTAATTAAGACAATTGTTAAGTTACCATTTACGCATACTGCAACTGTGGGAGAATTGTTGGATTTACTATATGGTATTGCCTTAATATTACCAGCAAGCTTGATTTATAAAAATCATCGCTCTTTAAAAGGAGCATTAATCGGTTTGCTAGTGGGGTTATTAACACATCTATTAGTAACATTTGTTTGTTCTGCGACATTTGTAATTGATATGTATACTTTCTTTTATTCAACAATTACTAGTGATCAAATCTTGGCGTTAGCGCAACAACTTAATCCTAATGTTAGTGATGTACATGCATCTATTGCCTTTTATTGTTTCTTACCATTTAATGCTTTTAAAGATGCGCTTGTAATTATAATAACAATTATTTTATATCCAAGAATTCGTTACTTTACTGAAAAACGTTATCAAAAATAAAATGCAAATAAAAAATCCTGCGTTAAGAAATAATAATGCAGGACTTTTTATTTGATTATTCAACTTCAATAGCTTGAGCTGGGCAGTTGCTAGCAGCGTCATTAGCTTCGTCAGTTGCTTCTTCAACGATTGCTTTTGCTTTGCCATCATCATCAAAATCAAATGATGTTGGTGCAATGCTTACGCAAAGACCACAACCAATGCATAAATCTTTGTTTACTCTTACTTTTGCCATTTTTCTAAACTCCTTTTGATACTAAAATTATACTTTAGAATTAATGGCTTTTCAAGGAATAAATGCACGATAAAATCTTAGTTATGACTAACTGTTTTTAGCCACAGGCTAACTTTTAATTGATATTTAATTTTTTATAAGTATAATTAAAAGTGGTTCTTGTAAAGAACAATATTTTTTAATTTATAGTTAGCGTGCACTAACTAAGTGAAACTAAAAAAGGAGTAATATATGAGTTCATCAGAATTAAGATATTTGATTGCAACCAATGAGCTTACTAATCAAAAAGAATATGTAAAACAAACGGATGTAGCAAATAAATTATGTGTGTCTAAAGTAAGTGCACACAATGCTTTAGAAAGATTATGCTTAAAGGGATTTATTTTAAAAGATCAGAGAAGCCTTGTTTTAACAAATCGCGGTAAAAAAATCTTAAACGAATATATAACTATCATTCATTTTATAGCGGCACACTTATCCTTGCACTGCGGAACGGCACCGGATTTAGCATATGAAGATGCGCTTAACGCTACATGTGCATTTTCAGATGCAACTCGTAATAAAGTGGCAAATTTCATAAAATCTGGAATGGTAGGTGCGCATCATGAGCCAGTCAAATAATAATGAGTAAAGATATGATTGATAAAGAATTATTTAAACTTATTGGCGGAAATAAGAAATATATATTTATTGCAGTTTTATTACAAATAATAGGTTTAGTTGCTAATGTTACGATTACTGGTAGTGTTTGCTATGCAACATATTAAGATGAATAAAAGCGCAGAAGAATTTAGAGTAATAACAATGAAAGTTTTAGTTATGCAACTTGATAGCACGACAATTATGGATTTAGATGCCATGGTGGAGCGTGAGTAGGAATTGCCTAGCAATTTGTGGAATAGCATTTTGAGGATTAAACCCATGATAGACGTTGTGCTTCGGCATTATGTGATAAATCGATTTGGATTAAAAATGGAAAGACTTATAAGACTGGTGAAAAAGAATTAGTTGATGAATTTTTCTTTTTAATCGGTAAAAAATAAACAAATATAAGTGTCCGTAAATAAATTTAAGTGATTTTTCATTTTAATCTATCTTTTTTATTTTAATTCTATTAAAATATTTAACGGACGGAGGATGGTTAGGATGGAACGAGAAACACGTGAAAAGAAATATGCCAAACTTCGTGATGAGATAGAAAATATTGACACCACAATATTAGAGAATATGGAAAGAAATAGAAATGAGAAAAAATCTTCTATTTTAAAAGAATCAATGCAACATTTAGCTAATGCTAAAAAAGTTGGTACTACATCTAATGATCTTTCAATTGAAGAAATTTTAAAAGCTCATACCGAGTATGTAAGTGTTAATAAAAATAATAATCATAAACAAGATTTTAAGGATAAAAAACTTAAAAGTATTTTGTGTGTGGCTATATGTATTATTCTTGTAATTGTTATTACAATTGTAATTATCTCGATTTTTAGGAGGTAACTTTTATGAAAAAAATCGCTATTGCTATTGATGGACCTGCTGCAGCGGGTAAATCCACTATTGCAAAAAGAATTGCTAAAAAATTAGGATTCACGTATATCGATACAGGCGCTATGTATCGCGCCTTTACTTATTATGTATTAAAAAATGGAATTGACCCTCAAGATGAATTAGCCTCTTGTGCAGTTATTAATGAAGTTAATATAACATTACTTCCTAATGACCATGTTTTATGTAACGACGAAGATGTAACTACTGTTATTAGAGAAAATGAAGTATCAAGAAATGTTTCTTATATTGCTTCTTATAAGTCAATTAGACTTGCAATGGTTGAAGCTCAAAGAAAAATGGCAGAATCAACATCAGTAGTCATGGATGGAAGAGATATTGGCACATATGTTTTACCAAATGCCGAGGTAAAAATTTATCAAGTCGCATCAGTGGAAGCTCGTGCTGAAAGACGTTTAAAAGAGAATCAAGAGAAAAATATTCCTTGTGATTTAGAAAGCTTAATTAAAGATATCGAAAGAAGAGACTATATTGATTCTCATCGTGACTTTGCTCCTTTATGTAAAGCAGATGACGCAATTCTATTAGATACATCTTATATGACAATTGAAGAAGTCGTTCAAGAAGTATTAAATATTATTGCTACTAAGGTAGGTAATATCAATGGCTAATGGTATTGTTGCAGTAGTGGGCTCACCTAATGTTGGTAAGTCAACTATCTTTAATCGAATTGTTGGTAAACGTCAATCTATCGTTGATGATGCAAGTGGCATAACTCGTGACCGAATTTATGCTAAAGCTAGCTGGTTAACAAAAGATTTCTCTATTGTTGATACTGGTGGAGTAGAATTAGAAAATCAACCATTCCAAAAACAAATTCGTGCTCAAGTTGAAATTGCTTTACAAGAAGCTGATGTTATTTTGTTTGTAGTTGACGGAAAAGTAGGAGTTACTAGAGAAGACCAAATAGTGGCCAGAATGCTTTATAAATCTAATAAACCAATCGTTTTAGCGGTTAATAAGATTGACTCAGTAGAGCAAATGGATAATATCCATGAATTCTATGCTTTAGGACTTGGTGAACCAATCGCGGTATCGGGATCTCATGGTATTGGTATTGGCGATATTTTAGATAAAATTATTGCTTATTTACCAAATAAAACGATAAATGAAAAAGAAAATGTTATATCTTTTTCACTTATTGGACGTCCAAATGTGGGAAAATCTAGTTTAGTTAATGCCATATTAAATCAAAATCGTGTTATTGTATCTAATGTTGAAGGAACAACAAGAGATGCTGTTGATACACCTTTTAAAAGAGATGGAAAAGACTATGTTATTATTGACACTGCTGGCCTTAAAAAACGTGGAAAAATTTATGAAGCAGTCGATAAGTATAGTGCTTTAAGAGCATTAAGCGCAATTGATAGAAGCCAAATTGTTTTACTTGTTATTGATGCAGAAACAGGTATTCAAGAACAAGATAAACATGTAGTGGGTTACGCGATAGAAGCAAAAAAATCTATTATTATTGTTGTTAATAAATGGGATACAGTTGAAAAAAACGAAAAGACAATGGCGGAATTTACTAAAAAAGTTCGTGATGAATTTAAGTTCTTAGATTACGCTCCGATTGTATTTGTGTCAGCGTTAACTAAAGCAAGAATAAGTACAATTTATGATGAAATTGATGCTTGTTATGAAGCATTTAATACCCGTGTAGCTACATCAGTATTAAATGAGGTTATGCAAGATGCTCAAATCATGAACCCTGCTCCATATTTCAATGGTGGTAGAATTAGAGTTTATTTTGCTAATCAAGTAAGTGTGTGTCCTCCAACATTCGTCTTATTTGTAAATGATCCAACATTTATGCATTTCTCTTATAGTAGATATATTGAAAATCGTTTAAGAGATACATTTAATTTCTCAGGAACACCAATTAGTATTATTTGCCGCGAAAGAAAATAACAAAATTAAACTCACCCGCATATTATATTTTGGGTGAGAAATATGGATGATTCAATTTTTGATAAGGTAGAAAAGAAAACTAATGTAAAGAAAGAAGATATATTAAAATTGGCCAAGTCAATATCTGGTAAAGATTTGAATGACGAAAGAGTACTTCGTTCTTTAATTAAAGATGTAGCAAAACTTGCAAATAAACCAGTATCAAAAGAAAAAGAAGAAAAAATTATTAATGCGGTTAAAAAAGATAAAATTCCAAAAAATCTTAATAAGATAATATAATTATAAAGTCTAACTCAAGTGGTTAGGCTTTTTCTTATTTAATGGGCACATGCTTTATATTGAGGATTATTTAAATGTTATACCACTGAAGAAAAATGCAATAATTGCAAAAAAATCCAGTGGCATTATAAAATATGGATACTATATGAAATATTATGTTGCTATTTTGATAAATCATGCGCTTGTTATTAAAATAATTAGAAGAACAGATTGATTATTAATTATCAAATTTATTAATAATACTAATTTGTTGTTCTTTTTTTATTTACTCCCTCATATCTATTAATAGCGATATTTAGGAGGTTTATTTTATGGAGACTCTTTCGGTATTAAAAGATATTGGGCTTCGTGGAAATGGTGATATTTATTTAGGAGTAGTGGGACCAGTACGTGTTGGTAAATCAACATTTATTAAAAGATTTATGGAAGTATTAATTATTCCTCATATAAAAAATGAGGATGATAAAAAAAGAGCGTTAGATGAATTGCCACAATCAGGAATTGGTAAAACAATTATGACAATGGAACCTAAATTTGTTCCATCAAATGCTGTTGAAGTTTTAGTAGAAGAAAACTTAACAGTAAAAGTAAGATTAATTGATTGCGTGGGTTATATTATTGAAAATGCGCAAGGATACTTAGAAGATGGAAAAATGCGTATGGTTAAGACACCATGGTTTAGTGAAACTATACCATTTGATGATGCGGCAAAAATTGGCACTCAAAAAGTAATTAAAGAACATTCCACATTAGGTATTTGTGTTTTAAGTGATGGAACAATTAATGAATTTACTCGTGATGATTATAGAAATAGCGAAGATCAAGTTATTGAAGAATTAAAATCAATCGATCGTCCTTTTGTTATTGTCTTAAATTCGAAAACCCCAACTACTGATGCAACTAATAAAATCAAACAGGAATTAGAAGAAAAATATAATGTTCCTGTTATTCCACTTAATGTAGAAGAAATGAGTGAAAATGATGCAACAGAAGTTTTGCGTGAAGCTTTATTCCAATATCCAATAGCAAATATTGATGTAGCTTTACCTAATTGGGTAAGTCAATTAGATGAAGAACATTATATTAAGCAAAGTGTTAATAATACGATAGAGGAAGCCATGAATAGCGCTCGTACAATTAGAGATGTTAATAATATTAATGAAGTGCTTAAGAACAATGAATATATTTCTAATGCTTCCATCAGCAATGTTGATACTGGAACAGGTGTGGTTACTATTCAAATGGATGTAAAAGATGGCTTATATGAAACAGTATTAAAAGAACTTGTCGGTTGTGAAATTTCAGATAAAGCCCAATTAATTGCAGTTTTAACGGAATTTACAAAAGCAAAAAGAGAATATGAAATTATCGGTAGTGCTCTTAAAACAGCTGAAGCAACAGGTTATGGATTTTCCAATGCTAGTTTAAATAATATGAAAATTGAAAAACCAGTAATTACTAAATCTGGAAATCGATATGGCATTAAAGTAAAAGCGTTAGCCTCGACTTATCATATTATTAAAGTTGATTTGGAAACTACATTTGAACCGACTTTAGGATCTAAAATGCAAAGTGATTATTTCTTAGATTATTTATTAAAAGCATATGAAGAAGATCCGAAAAAAATATTAGAATGTGAGATTTTTGGCCAAAAATTTGGCGATATTATCAAGGCAGGTATTACTGGAAAATTAGCAACATTACCAGAACCTGTGAAACTAAAACTTCAACAACTTGTTAAGACTATTTCTAATAAAGGAAAGTCAAATCTAATTGCGTTTGTATTTTAATTAAATTCACTCCTAATCGCAATGGTTAGGAGTTTTCATTTGCTCAAAATCATAGTTATTAAATTATTTATTTAGCATAATAAATATGCTAAAATAATAGACGAAGTTTTGGTGATGAAAATATGGAAAGTGCAGAATTACAAAAGTTAAATGAAAAGCAATTTAAAGCAGTAACCACTAGTAGTCAATATTGTCGTGTTATTGCTGGTGCAGGCTCAGGTAAAACTAGAGTATTAACTAATCGCTTTGTTTATTTGCTTGATGAAAGAAGAGTATATCCTAATCAAATATTAGCAATTACTTTTACGAATAAAGCTGCTGGAGAAATCAAAAAACGTATTACACATTTTTTACCAGATATTAATCCCGCTCGATTGAATGTTTTTACGTTTCATTCTTTTTGTTTGCGCTTTTTGAAAAAAGAAATAGAAATATTAGGTATACCGCAAAATTTTATTATTATTGATGAAGATGACCAAAAAGCATTATTAAAAAGAATTTTGAAAGCAGAAGGTTATAATGCTAAATCACAAATTTATAAAGAATTACCAGGATACATTTCTTATCAAAAGAATCTTGGACTTTATCCAGATAATGTAGTTATTAAATCACATAATCCTAATGAAAAAGAAAAATTACATTTTTACAAATTATATCAAGAAGAATTAGAACGTAGTGATCAATTAGATTTTGATGACTTATTATTACGTACTTTAGAAATCTTAGCTAATTATCCTAATATTCGTAATAAATGGAAAACATATTATAAACATATATTAATTGATGAATTCCAAGATACTAATGATATCCAATATGATATTGTCCGTTATTTAATGGGAGAAGATACTTGCTTATATGTTGTTGGTGATCCAGATCAAACAATTTATACTTGGCGTGGTGCCAATCAAAACATATTAATTAATATGCCAAAGGTATTCGATAGTGTTGAAACTATTATTCTTGATGAAAATTATCGTTCAACTGCTCCTATACTTGATGCCGCTAATAAGCTAATCGAATTTAATAAAGGCCGTATTAAAAAGAATTTATTTACAGAAAATCAAAATGGTACACCAGTTGTGTACAATGACTTTTATGATCAATACACAGAAACACGTTACGTTATAAACACTATTCAAAATTTAGTTAGTAAAGGTGACTTTGTTTATAAAGATATTGTCATTATGTATCGTGCAAACTATTTAACATTACCTTATGAAAAAGTGTTAGTTCAAAATCAAATTCCTTATCAAATTTATGGTGGCCAAAAGTTCTATCAACGTAAAGAGGTAAAAGATATTTTGGCATTCTTGCGTTTATTAATAAATGATAAAGATAATGTATCTTTTGAAAGAATAATCAACATCCCTAAACGCGGTGTTGGTGATACATCGATTGAAAAATTAAGGTTAGAAGCTGTTAATGAAAACATGTCTTATATGGAATATGTCACTAATATTGATAACTATGATAGTAATATTCCGAGCAAATCAAGAAATGCTTTGAAAAATGTTGTTGAATTTATTAATGATTTAAAAGAAAAAATGCAACAACAAACAATTGATGAATTTTTAAAATACTTATTAGATGTAACTCATTATAAAGAATACTTAACGCAAACGGAAGAAAATCCCGAAGATCGTTATGAAAACGTTGAAACATTAGTAACTGATATCGTTTCAATAATGAAGTCTAGCGAAGGTATTACATTAGAACAATATTTAGATAATATTGCCCTTATGTCCGCGCAAGATTATGTGGAAAATGGTAATTGTTTAACACTTATGACAGTTCATACAGCAAAAGGACTAGAATTCCCAGTAGTGTTCTTAGTTGGTCTTAATGAAGGAGTATTCCCTAGCGCTCGCGCTATCGAAGATGATCCAGATCAAGGCATTGAAGAAGAAAGACGAGTTTGCTATGTGGCCTTTACTCGAGCAATGGAAAGATTATATGTTTCATCATTTAGAATTAGTTTTAATAGTCAAATAAGTGGACCTTCTTGCTTTATTGAAGAAGCAGGTCTTAAAGATGCTAATCGTCACTTAAAAGAATCACAAAGACTTAATACATCGGTTATAAATAAATACAAAGCAGAAATTAATAAGCCTAAAGAAGTTACAAAGCCACTTGGTAAGCCGATTATTCTTAACCCAACAATGAGTGCTTCACCAACAAATTGGAAAATTGGTGATCGTTTACGTCACGTAACATTTGGGTATGGTACAGTAATTGGGGTGGAATCATCAACAATCTCTGTTCGATTTGATGATGGAAATATAAAGAAACTTTTAGGAGCACATGCTTCAATAACAAAAATTACAGGAGATGGACACAATGAAGCCTAGAGAAAGAGTTTTGGAACTTAGAGCCTTACTAGATCGTTACAATTATGAGTATTATCATTTAAATGCTTCATCAGTTTCGGATGCGGAATATGATCGACTTATGAATGAGTTGATTATGTTAGAAAACGAAAATCCGGAATTAAAAGACCCATTATCACCAAGTCAAAGAGTTGGTGGTAGCGTTGCCTCGGAATTTAAGAAAATTACTCATAAACGTTTGATGTTATCTTTGGCCAATGCATTTAACGAAGCAGATTTACGCGATTTTGACCGCAAAGTTCGTGAAGTGCTAAATGTTGATAAAGTAACATATATGGCGGAAATGAAAATTGATGGCCTTGCTATGTCGCTTGATTATGATAAAGGAACATTAAATTATGCGGCAACAAGAGGAGATGGCACAATTGGTGAAGATGTTACTCAAAATGTCATTACCATTAAGTCTATCCCTACGCATATTAATGTCAAAGAACCATTTGAAGTACGTGGCGAAGTTTATATGCCTAAAAAGAGCTTAGAACTTTTAAATAAAGAACGTTTAAGACTCAATCAACCATTGTTAGCTAATGCCCGTAATGCTGCTGCAGGATCTATTCGTCAACTTGATTCTAAAGTTGCTGCGTCTCGTAAATTAGATGCTTATTGGTATTATTTTGTCAATGCGCAAGAATTTAATTTTAAAAAGCATAGTGATGCTTTAAATTTTATTGAATCATTAGGATTTAGAACAAATCCAGAACGTCGTTTATGTAATGGTATTGATGAAGTTTTAGCTTATATTGAAGAATATACTTTAAAACGTCCAACCCTCGATTATGATATTGATGGTATCGTTATTAAAGTTGATGATATTACGAAATACGATATGCTTGGTTATACTGCTAAAACACCCAAATGGGCGATAGCGTACAAATTCCCACCAGAGGAAGTTCAAACAAAATTAGAAGATATTGTATTTACGGTTGGAAGAACTGGCAAAATAACTCCGAATGCGGTGTTGTCACCTGTTCGTGTTGCGGGTTCAATGGTACAAAGAGCAACATTACATAATGAAGAATTCATTACTTCTAAAGATATGATGATTGGTGATATTGTCGTAATTAGAAAAGCTGGAGATGTTATTCCAGAAGTAGTAAAATCTTTAAAAGAAAGAAGAACTGGTAATGAAAAACCATTTAGTATGATTAGTAATTGTCCAGTATGCGGAGAACCTTTAGTAAAGGTTGATGCAATGCATTTTTGTAAAAATCCGCACTGCGAAGCTAAACATATTGAAGGACTAATCCATTATTCAAGTCGTGATGCGATGGATATTGATGGATTAGGCGAAAAAATAGTGGAAATATTATTTAACGAAAAATTTATTCGTACCATTCCTGATATTTATCGCTTATATAATTACCGTCAAGATGTAATATATATGGACGGATTTAAAGATAAATCGGTCGATAATTTACTGGATGCAATTGAAAATAGCAAAAAGAATTCTTTAGAAAAACTAATATTTGGTTTAGGTATTAAAGAAGTTGGTGCAAAAACCGCAAAAATATTAGCTAAAAAATATTTAGAGTTAGATAAATTAATTCAAGCTAGTTATGAGGATTTATTAGCAATTCCTGATATTGGCCCGATTAGTGCTAAATCAATAAGTGAATATTTCAAAGATGAACATAACATTGCTATGATTAATGAATTAAAAGAATTAAATCTAAACATGAAATATTTAGGTCAAGTAGAAAGTGATACTTCTTCCCCATTCTTTGGAAAGACAGTTGTATTAACTGGAACGTTATCTAAAATGGGAAGAAAAGAAGCAACGGAAATGCTAGAAAATTTAGGAGCTAAAGTTGCAGGATCGGTATCTAAGAAAACTGATTATGTAATATTCGGTGTTGATGCTGGTTCTAAATTAGATAAAGCTCGTGAATTAGGTGTTGCTACCCTTGATGAAGAATCATTTTTAGAATTAATAGAAGAAAATAAATAAGGTGGGTGAATTTATGAAAGAAGTAAATCGTGCTGTTTTAAAAGATGCAGCCTTACGCTTAATGTTTGATATGTCAGATGAACAATATGAAACATTAGAAAAAGAATTTGAAATTATTATTAAACAAATGAACTTAATTGGAGAAATTAAAGGTGTTGATGAAGTTGAACCAATGACTTTCCCATTTTGTGTTACTACTGATTATTTAAGAGAAGATGTCGCAGAGACACCATTAACAAAAGAAGAAGTTTTAGCTAATGCTAAAGATGTCTTAGATGGGCAAATTAAACTTCCAAAGGTGGTAGGATAATGAATTACTTAGATTTGACTATTGAAGAAATGCATCAAGCTTTAGTGGATAAAAAAGTTACACCACTAGAATTAACTTTAGAAGCTATTAAAAGAGCAAAAGAAGATAACAATAATGCGTTTGAAACTATTTTAGAAAAAGAAGCTATTGAAATTGCTTCGAATTTAAAAGAACCAGAAGTTGATAATATATTCTGGGGCATACCAGTTGGTATTAAGGATAATTTCTCCACTAAAGGAATATTAACAACAGGAAGTAGCGAAATTTTACGTGACTATGTTCCAGTATTTAACGCTACTGTCGTTCAAAAATTATTAGATGCTCATGCAGTGCCAATTGCTAAAACAACACTTGATGAATTAGCAATGGGTGGAACTGGTACAACTGGACATAAAGGAATAACATATAACCCTTATGATCCATCTCATACTCGTTTAGTAGGTGGTTCTAGTTGTGGAAGTACCGCGATGGTAAGTAATGCAATTGCACCATTTGCTTTAGGATCTGATACTGGTGACTCAGTAAGAAAACCTGCCTCTTTTGCTGGACTTGTTGGTTTTAAACCAACTTGGGGTAGAATTTCAAGATTTGGTTTATTCCCATTTGCTCCTTCTCTAGATCACGTTGCTTATTTTACTCGCTCAGTAGATGATTCAGCTTTAGCTTTATCTCTTTTAGCGGGACGCGATAATAACGATGCAACAAGTTCAACAAAGCCAGTGGAAAATTATATTGAAAATATTAATAAATCAATCGAAGGTAAGAAAATCGCAGTATTACATGAAGTAATTGATTCGATTGATGATAAAGATGTCTTAAAAGCATTTGATGAAACTATTGAAGAATTAAAAAAACAAGGCGCTACTATTGAAGTAGTTGATTTTGGAGTAAAATTATTAGAATCTATATATCCAACATACATGGTTATTTCTTGTGCAGAAGCAACAAGTAACAATGCTAATTTAGATGGCGTTAAATTTGGACCACGCTACGAAGCGGATACTTATACGGATGTAATGATTAAATCTAGAACTAATGGTTTTGGCGAATTAATTAGAAGAAGATTTATTATTGGAAGTTTTGCTTTAATGCGTGAAAATCAAAATGACTTATTCTTACGCGCTCAAAAAGCTCGCCGTTTAATTGTTAATCGTACAAATGAAATTTTACGTGATTATGATTTTATTTATGTTCCTGCTGCACCAAATATTGCCCCAAAGATTAGTGATAGTTCTGATCGCTTATCAAATAACTATTTAATTGCTGATAATATTTTGGTTTTAGGTAATTTTGCAGGTCTTCCATCGATTACTTTACCAATTGGCAAAAAAGAAAACATGCCATTTGGCGCTAATGTGATGGGAAGAGCATTTGAAGAAGCTAATGTGTTTAATATTGCTAAAGCAATTGAAAATATTACGGGATTACGTAATATGTCAGCTAGAGAGGTGAAATAATATGAATTTTGAAGCAGTTATTGGTATTGAAATTCACGTTGAAATGAAAACTAAATCTAAAATGTTTTCTTCGGCGCCAGTATTATTCGGTGCTGAACCAAACACTTTAGTTCGACCTCTTGATATTGCTTTTCCTGGTACAATGCCAGTGGTAAATAAACAAGCGGTAATTAATGCAATTCGCGTATCTAATGCTTTACATATGACGATAGATGATGAATTATGGTTTGACCGTAAAAACTATTTCTATAGTGATTTACCAAAGGGATTCCAAATTACTCAAGATAAACGTCCTATTGGTAGAAATGGCTACGTCACTATTAAGGTTGATGGTAAAGAAAAGCAAATCGAAATTGAAAGACTTCATATGGAAGAAGATACTTGTAAACAATTACACTTATCTAATTATTCTTTGCTTGACTATAACCGTGCTGGTACTCCATTAGTGGAAATTGTTTCTCGTCCAAATATTAGAAGTGGCGAAGAAGCAATGAAATATGTGGAACAAATTCGTTCGATTGTTCAATACACTAATGTTAGTGATGGTAAGATGGAAGAAGGATCATTACGTTGCGATGTTAATATTTCCTTACGTCCAATTGGCCAAGAAAAATTTGGTACAAAAGTCGAAATTAAAAACTTAAACTCTTTATCAAATGTAGAAAAAGCTATTGAGTTTGAAATCATTCGTCAACAACAACTTCTTTTAGCAGGTATGCCTGTTGAACAAGAAACAAGACGTTTTGATGAAATTCGTAAAGAAACAGTTCTTATGCGTAAGAAAACCGACGCAGTTGACTATAAGTACTTCACTGAGCCAAATATTACTCCAATTAAATTAAGCAAAGAATTCATTGAAAACGCTATTAACACTTGCCCAGAATTAGCGTCAAGTAAAAAAAATAGATATATGAACGAATTAGGCTTAAGCGAATATGACGCTGATACTATTTTAATGGATAAAGATCCTAAATTGCTAGCAAACTGGGTGATGGTGGATATGGCTGCTTATTTAAATAAAAATGGCATAAGTATTTTAAATGTAAAACTTTCACCAATGCATTTAGGCGAAATGGTTAAATTAATTGAAGAAGGTAAGATTTCTTCAAAACAAGCTAAAGATGTCTTTGCTCGAATTATTGAATCTGATGAATCAGCAATAGATGTTGCTAATAAACTTGGAATTGTCCAAATGTCTGATGAAGGGGCGATTTTCGATTTAGTAAATGAAGTATTAAATGAAAACCCACAATCTATTGAAGATTATAAAAATGGTAAAGACCGCGCGGTAGGATTCTTAGTTGGCCAAGTAATGAAAAAATCACATGGTAAAGCTAATCCAGCTCTAACTTCTAAAACTATTATCGCTGAACTAAAAAAAAGATAGTTTAATTAAGCAACTTGTCACAAATACAAAAATAAAGTAAAATAAACTTATCAAGGGAGATTTTCGAATATGGAAATAATTAAAACATCTAAAGGTAGTGTATCAGTTTTAGGTGGTAAGACTGATATGGGCAAGAGCACAATTGCTTGCTTTGACTGTGCTGAAAAACTTCGCTCAGGAAAAAATGTAATGTTTATATCTTATGAATACTGCCAATCTATAATTTATAATAAATTAGTAACTCATTTTGGACTTAAATTCCAAGAATTATTCAAATTAAATGTTATTGATTGCAATAACTGGGGATTTGAAATGGTTAAAAGTGCAATAAGAGTAGCTAAAGGAAATGTTGATGTTGTTTATATTGATTATCTTGATTTATTAGCTAAAGCCGCTGACTATGAGTATACATCGATGACTATTGCTCAAAAAATGGAATTAAAACAAAGAATTTTGGCGGATTTAGCGGACATTGCTAGTGAACTAAAAATTGAAATTATTGTATTAACAAGAATCCATTCTGGATTAGACTTAAATATGACTATTGAGTATATGAATCAAATTACCGCTGGCATTCATTCTCCAGCGCCAGTAATTAAAATGTTTATTGGAAAAGATGAAGCATTAAACCCAATCATTCATGGTAATGATATGTCACACGTCATTATTGTTGAAGGCAGTGGCTTAACTCATTTCTCATCAATAAATTTAAAACAAGCATATAAAAATTAAACATTATAAACGATACTATAATTATTGTAATAGTGATTAAAAATAACTTTGCAAATTAATTTAAAAAAAGTCGCATAAAATCAAGTTATTTTGGGAAAAATATTCATAACATAAATAACATAAAAAGTCAAGTCTTCACATTTATGATATTTATTATTATGATATGACTATAAAATGGAGGTTTCAACAATGAATAAAGTTGAATTAGCAGATTTAGTAGCAGAAAGAGCACGTTTAACAAAGAAAGATGCCACAGTTGCAGTTGACGCTCTTTTTGATGGTATTATTGAAGCATTAGTAAAAGGAGAAGAAGTTCGCGTTGCTGGTTTTGGTACTGTTGAAGTTAAAGAACGTAAACCTCGTCAAGGCGTAAATCCTTCTACTGGCGAAAAAATGATTATCCCTGCTGCAAAAGTTGTAGGTTTCAAAGCTGCTAAAGCTTTAAAAGACAAAATTCAATAATTAGTCTTTAGTTAAAAGGAGAAATATCTCCTTTTTTTTGTGCATATTGTTATATAGGTGATTAATATTATGAAACTTATATTACAAGGCTATAGTGGTAAAATGGGAGAAGTAGTTTATAACTATTTAAAAACTAAAGGGCATGAATTTGTTCAATTATTAGATAAAGATAATAACAAAATAAATTATACAAAAGTTAAGGAAAGTGAAGCTATTATCGATTTTTCTACGCCCACATCATCTTTAACTCTTTTTGAATGTGCTTTGAAATATAAAAAGCCAATGATTATCGGAACAACAGGATTTAAAGATGAAGAAATAAATTATATAAAAAATAAAAGTAAAGAAGCAGGCATTGGTGTATATTTAGTTTATAACTTTTTAAGTAGTATTAATTTTTTAAACAAAGTAATAAAACAGTTAAGTGTGGATTCAGATTCTATTTATGTAATAGATCGCCATAACAAATCTAAAAAAGATCAACCAAGTGGCACAAGTAAATTACTTGTGAAAGGTGTGGATAAGAACAAAGTACATTTTATTTCTGAACGTTTGGATTTTTATGCTTATGAACATAAAGTTGAAATAAATAATGAATTTGAAACTATCGAAATTATTCATAAATGTTATAATAAACTAGGATACGCTAAAGGTGTTGAAAAGGCGTTAAGAAAAATAAACGGATTTGTTGGCACGCGTGTAATGTTAAGGTGATAAAATGGATTTAATTGAATTAATAAAAGAACTAAATAAGTTGTTTAATACATATGATTTTCATGTTTACGCTGTTGGAGGCACAGTACGTGATTATTTGTTAAAACGTGAATTAAAGGATTTTGATTTTGCCACTGATGCTAAACCAGAAGATATGAAATATATTCTCGAAAACTATAATGATATCTTTTTAAAATATGGAGTAATGATTTATCGATTTCACGATATTAAATGTGAAATTACTTCTTTTCGAGAAGAAAAAAAATATTTAGATAGTAGACATCCAAAAGAAATAACATTTGTAAATGACATGTCTATTGACTATAAAAGAAGAGATTTTACTATCAATGCTTTATATATGGATGAAAAAGGTAAAGTATATGATTTTTGTGATGGTTTTGCTGATTTGAATAATAAAATTATAAGAGTAATTGGTGATATTGATACGCGAATGAAAGAAGATCCATTAAGAATATTAAGAGCAATTAGATTTTCTATGAGTTTAGGATTTGAATTAGAACCATTGTTAAAGGATTATATCATTAACAATTTAGATTTACTTAATAATTTGAATATTGACAAAATAAAACAAGAAATTAGTAAGATGAAAAAAATCAATAAAGAAGAAACAGAAAAAATTATCATAGAATACCATATAAATAGGTTTATAAGTTAAGTACGATATGATAAGATATTGTTAGTTTGGTGGTGTATGTATGGCAAACGATTTTAATGCAATTAATTTTGAATATTTGCTTATTGAGCATTATAAAGATTTAAATATAAAAGAAGAAGAATTAGCGGTTATTTTAGTAGTTAATCATTTATTAAAACAACATAATGATATTATTACTGCGGAAGATTTATCTTTTAAAATGAATTTAGATAGCAAAAGAATAGATGATATTTTATCTAATTTGGTAACTAAAAATATTGTTGATTTGGTATTTGATAAAAAAGGTGGCAAACTTTCTTTGTCTCCTTTAAAAAATAAATTATTCCAACAATTTAAACTTGATATCTATAAAGAAGAAGAACGCCAAAATGAAAATGTTCAAGAAATGGCACAAAATGTGTATGCTGTTTTTGAAAAAGAATTAAAGAGAACTTTATCTCCTTTAGAAGTATCAAGAATTCAAGAATGGTTTTCCACAAATAACGATGAAGATATCATTAATGCAATTAAAGATTTAAAAGTTTCTAATAAAAAAGTTAGTATCCGTGCTGTGGACAAAATTTTACTTGCAAAAGCAAAAGCTACGGAAATTAGCCAAGAAGGTGTTACCGCCATTAATGAAAAATGGAATAAAAATTTAGAAGAAACTATTAAAATTGCTAAAACAAAGTGGCTTGATGATGACGATGACAAAGAATAAAGAAATTATTGATTATTTGGGTGAGTTATTCCCTAATGCGGGTTGCGAATTAATGTATCATAACGATTATGAATTATTAATCGCAATTATTTTATCTGCCCAATGTACAGATAAAAGAGTAAATATTGTTACAGAAAAAATGTTTAGCAAATATCATACGATTTATGATGTTTATCACGCTTCACTAGAAGAAATTGAAGAAGACATTAAGTCAGTTGGCTTATATAAAAATAAATCTAAATCTATTAAAGAGGCTATTAAAATCATTGTTGAGCAGTATGATGGTAAAGTTCCACACGATAAACAAGACTTAATATCTTTGCCAGGCGTTGGAAATAAAACCGCAAATGTCTTCCGTGCTGAATATTTGAAAGAACCAGAAATTGCGGTAGATACTCATGTAAGTCGTGTATCAAAAAGATTGGGCTTTGCTAAAAATAATGATTCGGTTGAAACTATTGAAAAGAAATTAAGAAAAGCATTTGATAAATCAGAATATATTAAAGTCCATCATTTATTTATTCATTTTGGTAGATACTTTTGTAAAGCAATTAATCCTAATTGCTCAGAGTGCAAGTTAAAAGATTTCTGCCGATTCTATAACCATAAAAATATCCGCAAATGAGAGATCTTTTTTCTCATAACTAGGGTAAATATATAAATATTCAATATTAGAAAAATCTATTGGTATAGTTATTTTTTTGTCTATAGAAAATAACTTTTCTTCTTCGGATTCATATTCTTTATAAGTGATACGATAACCAGCAATTCCGAATATTTTTTGGTAATCAAAAGGAAGTTCAATATTTTCTTCAGTTATTATTTCTAATTCTAATTCGTTAGTCATAATGTATGTTTTAACTTGAATTATATTTGGCAAAGTAGGATCAGGTAGAACTTTATCTGGAACATTATCTATATCAAAAATACCATTAATTATATAAGAAGAAGGAATATATTGATTAGCAAGGTAATATCCATCTGCTCCTTTTACGACATTTATATTGATAAGTCCATCTGGTCTAGTTAAAGATAAATTGTTTTTTAGATTAATATGTTCCATGACAGTTTTAAATATTTTTTTAGGAATTAATCTTCGCTCATCATTTTTTCCAAAATAATCTTTATAGTTAATTCTTGGTATATCCCATCCTGACCAAACAGCCATAGTATAATAAGGAGAAAAACCCGCTAACCAAGTATCCTTATCAGCATAACTTGGATAATGCAAGACTTTTGCTTGCATTTCATCATATGCATTAGTACCGGTTTTAGCTCCAATTTCTATACCTTTGATATTAACAAAGCCAATATTATAATAATTTTCTTTTACAATATTTACTAAAGAAGATGCTACTTTATAAGCCGCTTTACTTGAAATGATTTTTATTGGAGAGATTTCTCTTTCATATATTACTTCTTTGGTATTAGCATCTACAATTTTAGAAATTGTACTTGGCTTAAGATATTGACCATTTTTTGCTAACATGGCGTAGGCGCCTGCTAATTGATTGGTGCTAACGCCATAACTCATTCCGCCAATTCCGTAAGAATAAGAAAAAGGTCCTTCATCCATCATGTTAATAGAATTTAAATACTTTATACAATTTTCAATTCCTATTTTATTAATGACTTTTTCTAAAGTGTATAAAGCGCAAGTGTTTTTAGAGTAGCCTAAGGCTTCTTGCATTGAAAGGAAGCCGGCATAATTTTTATCCGCATTTTGTATAGTTTTATTACTATTAGGATAAGTATAAGGTTCATCTTTAATTGATGTGGCGTTTGTATAATTTAAATATTCACTAGCCAATACATATTCAAATATGGGTTTCATAGTAGAAGCTGGTTGCCTAACCATTGAATAAGCACGATTATATAAATGTGAGCCATGATAATTTCTTCCACCAATAACGCCGCTTATTGAAAAATTGTTGTTATCGATGATTGTAGCCGCAATTTGTTGTGTTTCATCTTTAAAATCTATTATTTGTCCTTCTTGAATTTGATCTAAATATGATTGCAATGATGTATCTAAATAAGTATAAATCTCTAATTTGTCGGTAATAGGATTTTTACCTGTTAACTCTTCTACTTCAAGATAAACCATATCTAAGTAACTTTGAAAACGATATGTTGGTTCTTTTTGATCTTTGTCGATTTTTATTAATGAAGAAACATGTATATTTTTGCTAACATTATATTCAATGTCACTAATATAACCATCTTCATACATATTTTTAAGTACTAAATTTTTTCTGTTATTAGCGCGTTCTGGATATTTAATAGGGTTATAGTAACTAGCGGATTTAACTAAACCCACTAATAAAGCCATTTCTGGCAAAGAAAGTTCACTTAATTCTTTATGAAAATATCTCCTAGAAGCATAAACAACACCAGGGGTGGTTTGTTCAAAATATACACTATTAAAGTATAAAGCTAATATATCTTCTTTGCTCATCTCTTTTTCTAAAGATAAAGCCAAGTATGCTTCTTGGATTTTTCTTTTATATGTTTGCTCATTTGTTAGAAGAGTATTTTTTATTAATTGTTGAGTAAGAGTGGAACCACCATGTTTAGAAGAAGAAAACATGTTATGAATAAATGCCTCTAGCGTTCTTTTAGCATCTATGCCTTTATGAGAAAAGAAGCCTTTATCTTCGATACTAACAAGAGCGTTAACAAGCATAGGCGGTATTTCTTCATAAGCAACATACTCTTTTTTGTCTTTGCCAATTACTTCAATTAATGTTTTGTTTTTATCATAAATTGTGGAAAATGTTGGACTTTTTAATTTTTCAATGCTTCTTACTTTTACGCCATTAAGTGCATAGCAAACATACCCGATAGTAACGGATGTCATTATAATAGTAAAAATTGATGAAATTGTAATAATTGTTTTAAATATTTTTTTCATGGAAATATGCCTCATCGATTGCTTTTAAAATCTCTAATCTTGGCATATAACCTTGTTCTACTTTAACACCATTTTCAAAAATAAATGTGGTTGGAATTGATGCGCGTTCATGATTATTAAAAAAATCAATGACAAAAGAAGCGTCTAATAAATAGACAACATCTAATGCTTCAAAACAAATAATAAAGAAGGCAATTCCCCCGTGTTTTAAAACTTTTTCTAAGTGGCGAATTTGGTGAGCAGTGATATTATGAAGTGGTAATGATGTTTTATTTTTGGTGTTTTTGGCCTCAAAATCAATATATTTTCCGCGGTAAACACCATTATAGTCAGTTGTGGATTGCTTTTCAAAATAAGCGTCAGTAATTCGTGCACCCTTTGAATAATCAACATGGACAACATTAATCGGCGTAGGCCTTTTAGTGATAGCCGCTAATTGATGGTCATCAAAATAATCCAGTGACATATTGATGTCATTTTCAAAATCCATACCACGATTTTTATAAGTGATATTGCTTTTTTGATTTTTAACTATGTTTTTATTAATAATTTCTGGCCTTTTTCCAAAAGGATAGTTAATCATAATATCACCTCGCTTATATGCCACTGTTAGTTTGGACTTATTTATTTAATATAATTACGAACATTTTCTTTAAATTCTTCTGAAGTAACATCTTCACCATCAATTAATTTAATAATTGCATTATGAATTGGTTCAGGAAAGTGACGCATTGCACGTAAGACTTTTAAATATTCTTCGTAGATTTTTTCATCTGATTTAAGTACTACTTTATAAAGCAACATCAAATCTTTTGCATCATTTAATGGATCGTGGGCGCGTCCAATTGGTTCGATTCCAAATAGTTTTAAATAGTTTAAAAGTGAATAAGGATTTCCTTTGTCATCTTTGACGTATTGTGATAATACCATTGACATATCGATATTACTATGACAGATATGATGGACAGCATCTTTATCAGCATCTGGTGAAGCTTCTAATGATTTAGCAAAGATACGTAAATCATGATTTCCAAAAGTCATAAAAGCCATCTTACGGAAAGATGGTCCACAATATTTTTTTATTTTTTCAATTGCTTCTTTGTAGCTTATTCCTTTTTCACTTATGATTTTTTGATTTATTCCAGTTAATTCTTCTACAAATTTTCCGATAGAACCAACTGGCTTAACATATTCTTTTATACCTGGGTATATTTTTTTGATTTTATAATTTCGATCTAAATCCACTTTTACCGCTCCGAAAGCAATCATTTCGTGGGTGAATTGTGTTCCTTCTAAATCAATAAATAAGATGTGACGTCTGTTGTTTAACAATTTTAATAAGCTTTTCATAGTATAACCTCGTTAATAGTATAGCATTTAAAAATAAATAGTCCATTTAAAACAAAATATGTAACCGAAATAAAACGATTTCATATAAATAAGTGAACTAAATTTAGTTCGAAAATGTAGGTGAAAGTTATTATGTTTTGTTGCAATCGCTTTTTTAATTTAAATACTAGTTGTTTGCCTACCTGTACATCCACTTGTGGCCCTACAGTAGTGGTTACTTGTAATGATTGTTGTGCTCGTGTATGTTCAAATGTTACATTTACAGTAACAATTACTAACACCGCAACATGCACAATCAATTGTGCTTCATTGCATGTTTTATTACCACGTGCTTTTTGCTTCAATAGAGGAACAGTTACAGTTAATGGAACAACACAAGAAGACACAGTACCAGAGTGTATTAACATTGGTACAATCGAACCATCCGCAACAGTAACTGTTACATATCGAGTTACTATTATGGAATGCAAACGTTACACATACACCAAAGCAATTTTGCGTGGAGCGGTTTGTTGTTGCTGTGAAAATAAAAATGTTTGTATACCATCAAACAACTGCTGTTTACAAGTATGTTGCTGCTGTGGAAATTCAACAACCACAGGAACAACTCCAACAACACCAGAGACTCCTAACCCGGGTACCACTGAAGGTAACTAGTTCAATAGTTTAGTCTTTATTCAAATAGTTAAAAAGGGCTGCGTGATGCAGTCCTTTTAATCATGTTTAATCGATAGTTTTGTTCCATTAAAAGTATATTTAAACCTTGAAGAAGTAAATTGCGTGATATTAGAAAAATTAGTTTCAGAAGAGTGAAGTATTAGATAAAAAGCCGTTTCTGAATCAGTTTTCTTGAATATGTTTTCTAAATTTGAAATTTTTATTTCACTATATTCTTTTGATGAATATTTATATTCCCACCCTTTTTTAGTTACGGTATTAGGTTCCAATTGTTCTTTAGTAAAAGAAAAAATTGTTGTTAATGTATAATTGTTTGGACTATATAATGGATCGGTTTCTGAGATAGATAAATAATATTGAGAATGTAATACTGCGTTTTCTTGATGACCAAATTTTGCACGCATTACTACTTCATTATTTACCCAAGTTTCTTTGTATTTAATGTTTAATCGTACCGCACTATTTTCTATGCCATCTGTTTGAACACCTATGTCCAATTCGTTAGAAAACGAATCGCAACTTGTTAAAGATAAAACGGCAAGTAAACCAACTAATAAATTTCTTTTTTTCATAATAATTCCTCGCTTTTATTATAAATTTTTTTAGTTTAAAAATAAAGTTATATTTGCTTAAAATGGTTGAATAGCAGTCTAAATTTGATTATAATATATTCCGTAGGAATAAAGCGTATGAACAGTAAAGTTATGTTAGATTCAAAAAAAGTTATTGATAAAGTCTTTTCACCAGCGGCGAATGGATATAAAGCGTTAGAAGTAGATCGCTTTTTAGATATTGTAGCTAATGATTATGATGAGTTTGCTGTAGTGATTTCTAAATTAGAAAAAGAATTAGAAAATACTAAAAAAGCAAATGAAGAACTATCAAAACAAAATTATGATTTAGAAGCTAAATTGGCCCTTTATGAAAATAAAGTATCACTTATTGGCGACAATTTAGAAGTATCAAGATCAAATCTAGATTTATTAAATCGTATCAAAAATTTAGAAAATGCTTTATATAAAGCAGGTATAGATCCTACAAAAATCAAATAATATTTCGACCCGGATAATTGCTGATATTTTATATTAGAGGAAAGTCCATGCTCGCACTAGCTGAGATGCTAGTAGTGTTTGTGCTAGATGAAAAAATAAATCTAGGTATATGGGAGCATATAACGGCAAGACAACACCTAAGTCAATTGATATGGTTTAGTCTTTGAAAGTGCCACAGTGACGTAGTTTATTGGAAACAATAAAGTGGAACGCGGTAAACCCCACAAGCGAGAAACCCAAATTTGGTAGGGGAAGTAGAGAAAAAGAATTCAATTTTTCTAGACATGCATTTGCATAGATAAATAGTTATCCTAGACAGAACATGGCTTACAAGGTCGAATACTCAATTAAAGGAGTTATTATGAATTTACCAAATAAGATTACAACGTTTCGTATGGTATTAGTCGTTATTCTTGTAGCAATATTGTTGCTACCTTTTGATTATGGAATGGTTGGAAATTCTTCTTTATCTTGGAAATATTTAATTGCATTCATTATTTTTATTGTTGCTAGCATTTCTGATTATTTTGATGGGCATATTGCTCGTAAATATAATCTTATTACTACTTATGGAAAGTTCATGGATCCAATTGCTGATAAATTATTAGTAAATTCATCATTTATTATTATGGCAACTCAAACACCTGATATGGTTCCGGTTATTGCTGTTGTAATTATGATTGCTCGGGATATTGTTGTCGATGCTTTAAGAATGATATCTGTACAAAAAGGTGTTGTTATTGCCGCGAATATATTTGGAAAACTAAAAACAGTTACACAAATGGTAGCTTTATCATTTGTATTCTTAGCGGACTGGCCATTTTCTTTATTAGGAACAAACGGATTAGTGGCTAAAATACTTTGTTATGTGGCTGCTGCAATTTCTTTACTTTCTGGCATTATTTATGTTGTTAATGGTAGAGAAGTATTTAAGGAAGAAAAATAAAATGAATGAAGAGTTATTAGTAAAAAAACTTATTGAAAAAAAATACACTATCGGATCTGTTGAAAGCTTAACAGCAGGGTTATTTACCGCTACACTAGCGAGTGTGCCGGGAGTAAGCGCTACTTTAAGAGGTGGATTAGTTACTTATGCTAGTGAACTTAAAACTTTATTAGCGGGTGTTAGTAAAGAAGTAATTGATGAAAAAGGCGTTGTATCTAAAGAAGTTGCTAAATTAATGGCAGAAGGCGGGCAAAAGAAATTATTAACTAATGTTGTTGTTTCTTTTACTGGTAATGCTGGACCAAGCGTTTTAGATAATAAAAAAGTTGGTGAAGTATATATGGGATTTAAGATTAATGATAAAGATTGTGTTGTTATTCACCATATATTTAGTGGCTCAAGAAATGAAATAAGAGAGCAAGCGGTGCAATTTGCTTGTGAACAATTATTAAAAATGTTAAGTTAATTATCGGAAAATGAAAATAATTTAACTATATAAATTATAGGAAGGTGAAAATTATGGTAGAAAAAGCAAAGTCTAAAGAAGAAGCATTAGAAGAAGCTATAAAAAGTATCGAAAAAACTTATGGAAAAGGATCAATCATGAAGTTAGGCGATCGCCCTAATGTTGATGTTGACGCTATTCCAACAGGCTCTTTATGCTTGAATTTAGCTTTGGGTATTGGTGGATATCCAAAAGGAAGAATTATTGAAATTTATGGACCTGAATCTTCAGGTAAAACCACATTTGCATTGCATGCAATTGCAGAATGCCAAGCTCGTGGAGGACGTGCAGCATTTGTTGATGCTGAACACGCAATTGATCCAGTTTATGCAAAAAATCTTGGTGTAAATACGGATGAATTAATTTTGTCTCAACCTGATAATGGCGAACAAGCTCTTGAAATTGTACAAATGCTTGCACAATCAAACGCTATTGACATTATCGTTGTGGATAGTGTTGCGGCTTTAGTACCTCAAGCAGAAATTGAAGGTGAAATGGGCGATGCTCAAGTTGGCTTACAAGCTCGTTTAATGTCTAAAGCAATGCGTAAATTAGCAGGTATTTTAAATAAGTCAGAATGTACAATTATCTTTATTAACCAATTAAGAGAAAAAGTTGGTGTTGTTTATGGTAACCCAGAAACCACTACCGGTGGACGTGCCTTAAAGTTCTATGCTTCAATTCGTATTGAAATTAGAAGAGGCGAAGCAATCAAAGTTGGCTCTGATATTGTTGGTAACGCTGTAAATGTTAAAGTTGTTAAAAACAAAGTAGCGCCTCCATTTAAAACTTGCAAAGTTGATGTCATATTTGGACAAGGTATCTCTAAATATGGTGAAGCAGTCGATTTAGGTGTTCAATCTGGTTATGTTAAAAAAGCTGGATCATGGTATGAAATTAATGGCGAAAGAATTGGCCAAGGTAGAGATACAGCGATTGAGTATTTAAAACAACATGATGATATCTATAAAGCAGTAGTGGATAGCATTATGCACATGGAAGACAAAGAGTAATTACTATGGAAGTAAAAACGTCTATAGATGAAAGAATGCAAAAAGAGCTATTACGCACACCAATTATATGCTGTTGGATTATTATTGTATTTGGCATAATAAGTCTTGTATTAACGATTGCGACCGCTATTATTGATAAAAAATTGAATACAACAATTTTAGTTGCTACAACATTTTTCCTTGTGATGGGTATTGTTTTATTGATTTCATTTAATAAAACTATTCAATCAGTTCAAAAAAGTAATCGAGAAAATGTTTATACATTTTATGATGACTATGTCGAAATAAAGACTATGTATCATGATGAAGTTGCAGGATCTTCTAAACTTTATTATTCTGATATTTATAAAGTCAAAGAAACAAAAAGTTTTATATTTATTTACTTAAATCAACAACAAGCATTTCCAATATTAAAAAGTAATGTTTCAGATTTAGATTATTTACGTAAATTAATTAAGAAAAAGTAATTTGTTGGTCACTTACTTATTAAACGAGTAAGTGACTTTTTTTATGCGCTTCATAAAATAAATAAAAAATCTTTTATATGAAATATAAATTTGTTATAATATTCATGTATCTGAGTATACAGATTATCTATATATGTTGTTGGTTAGTCGATTTAAAAGTGAATTAAACTTGCTTTTAATATACATACTATTAATATTCAAATATTCTAATCATTATTTGTACTCACATACTAATGTTTTATTTATGTCTTTTTTAACAAAAAAAGATAACATTATTTTTGTTATATTGTAGAAAGGGGAAAAGTTATGCAATTTATAACATTAGTGGATGCAATTACAATTGTATTGCCAATTGTTGTTGGTATCTTATGTTTAGTGCTTGGAGCAGGTGCAATATTGTTATATCAACACTTGCGTGGCAAAAATGCATCAAAATCAGCTAATAAAATAATTAAAGATGCTGAAGTTAAAGGTGAACATATTATCAAAAATGCTCAAATTGATGCTAAACAAGCTGCTTATGAATTACGCTTAGAAGCAGAAAAAGAAATTAAAGAAAAAAAGAGTGAATTATCACAAAGTGAAAACAAATTATTTCAAAGAGAACAAGCTATTGATCGCCGTGATATGGCTTTAATTGAAAAAGAAAATAATTTGGAAGCCAAAAACGAAGACGCTAATCGCCGTATTAAAGAACTTCAAAAGAAAGATGATTTATTGCAAGCTAAAATCGATTCAATTATTGTTGAATTAGAAAAAGTTTCTAATATGTCAGTTAATGAAGCTCGTGATGAAATCTTCAAAAGAGTAGAATCTAAAATTTCAAAAGAAATCGCTGCTTACATTAAAAATAAAGAAGATGAAGCACGCGAAGAATGTAATGCTAAAGCTAAAGATATGCTTGGCTTAGCAATTAGTAAGTATGCTCAAGAAGTTACAAGTGAAAGAACGGTTTCAGTTGTTAACTTACCAAGTGATGAAATGAAAGGTCGTATTATTGGTCGTGAAGGACGTAATATTCGTACATTAGAGCAATTATTAGGTGTGGATTTAATTATCGATGATACACCAGAAGTTATTACTGTTTCTTGTTTTGATCCCGTACGTCGTGAAATTGCTAGACGCTCACTTGAATACTTAATTAAAGATGGACGTATTCAACCAGGAAGAATTGAAGAAGTGGTAGAAAAAGCTAAAGCTGAAGTTGATGAAATTATCACCACAGCGGGTCAAGAAGCTGCATTTAAATTAGGACTTCCAAGAATTTCTAAAGAATTATTAAAATATGTTGGAAGACTTAAATTCCGTACATCTTATGGTCAAAACGTTTATGACCATTCTATTGAAACAGCTTACCTTGCTGGTATTATGGCTGCGGAATTAGGTTTAGATCAAAACTTAGCAAAACGTGCTGGTTTATTACATGATATTGGTAAAGCCGCTGATTCAGAATTAGATGGTAGCCACGTAGAAATTGGTGTTCGTTTAGCTAAAAAGTATGGTGAACCAGAAGTTGTAATTAACGCAATTGAATCTCACCATGGTGATGTACCTGCTAAATTCGTTATTTCAAATTTAGTACAAGCTGCTGATACATTATCTGCTGCTCGTCCAGGTGCTCGTAGCGAAACATTAGAAAATTACGTTAAACGTATTGAACAACTTGAAACTATTTGTAAATCATTTGAAGGAGTTCAAACTTCTTATGCTATGCAATCAGGTCGTGAAGTACGTGTTATGGTAATTCCAGAAAAGATTGATGATTTACAAGCATTTAAATTAGCACGTGAAATTCGTGAAAAGATTGAAAACGAAATGACTTATCCAGGTCAAATTAAAGTTTCAGTAATTCGTGAATATCGCGCAATTGAAACTGCAAAATAATTTTAATAACAGAACCCAAGCAATTGGGTTCTATTTGTGTCTATAAAGGAGATGAGTGATTTGAATATTTTAATGATTGGCGATATTGTTGGAAAAAACGGTCGATTAGTGGTAAATAAACTACTTCCATCTATAAAAAAGAAATACAACATTGATTTTGTTATTGCTAATGGCGAAAATGCCACTCATGGTAAAGGCCTTATTGAAAATCACTATGAATATCTTCTTAATTCAGGAATTGATGTAATTACTTTAGGTAATCACTATAACTCTAAAAGTGAAATTGCCGATTACATTAATGGTGCAGAATATCTAATTAGACCATATAATTTAAAAGTGGATTTTCCTGGCGTAGGAACATCAATTTATGAAGTAAATGGTTATTTAATTAGAGTGACTAATTTATTAGGATGCGCATTTATGAGTGAAGAAGTTAATTCGCCTTATGAGTCACTTGAAAACATTATTAAAAACGAAGAACACGCAGACATACATATTGTTGATTTTCATGCTGAAGCAACTGGTGAAAAACAAAGTTTAACTTGGGCGATGGATGGCAAGGTTAGCGCTATTATTGGAACACATACTCATGTTCAAACTCGTGACTATCGAATCTTACCGAATGGTACAGCAATGATGAGTGATGTGGGAATGTGTGGCCCATATAATGGCGTTCTTGGTACAAAAAAAGAAACAGTTATCAAAAAATTGTGGCTTAATGAAAAATCACGTTTTGAAATTGCTGATAAAGATGATTCTTTGTTTAATGCTGTTGTATTAACTATTGATGAAAATAGTGGAAAATGTGAGAAAATCACACCGATATATTTGATTGAAAATCATATATAGTCATAATCAATCATAAATTTTCTTAAGGAGAGAATATTATGATTGAATTAATAAAAGTTTCAAAAAACTCAAGCGTTAGTGCTGTAGCAGGAAGTATCGCTAATATTATGCGAAATCAAACATCGTTAAATGTCCAAACAGTTGGAGCGGGTGCTTTAAATCAAGCTGTAAAAGCAATTGCTATTGCTAGAGGATATTTAGCACCAAGTGGTATTGAAATATATATGTATCCTTCTTTTAAAGAAGTAAGCATAGAAAAAACAAACAAAACTGCAATTAGATTAACATTAGAAAAGAAAAATACAAAGTAGGAGTGGATTAAAATGGCCGCATGCAAAGTAGTAAATAAGCCGAACATGAAAGAAGCAGCAAAAAGAAATAGAGAAGCAAGTAAGATTTCTTATGAAGAATTAACTATTTCAGAAAAATTTAAAAATTATGCAAAAACACGTAAGTATTTTATTAGAACTTATGGTTGCCAAGCCAATATTCGTGATGAAGAAACTATGGCTGGTATGCTTGAATTTGCAGGATTTAAGAAAGCTAATAAAATCGAAGATGCAAATGTCATCATTTTAAATACGTGTGCTGTAAGAGAAAATGCTGAAGATAAAGTATTTGGTGAAATTGGTCAATTAAAAGGTTTAAAACATAAAGGTGATGACCGTGTCATTGCAGTATGTGGCTGTATGATTCAACAAACGCATATTGTCGATATTATTCAAGATAAATATCGTCAAGTAGATTTATTATTTGGTACTCATAATATTGATAACTTATTAAACTTATTAGAAGAAGTTTATGAAAGTAAAACTCGTATTATTGATGTCGAATCTAAAATGGGCGAAGTTCGTGAAAACTTACCTTCTACTCGTTTAGATACTTATAAAGCATTTGTTAATATTATGTATGGTTGTGATAAGTTTTGTACATACTGTATTGTTCCTTATACTCGTGGTAAAGAAAGATCTCGTAAAATGGAAGACATATTACATGAATGCCAAGATTTAGTTGATAAAGGATATATGGAAATTACTTTATTAGGACAAAATGTTAATGCTTATGGTAAAGACTTAAAAGATGGTAGTAATTTTGCTTTGTTATTAGAAAGCGTAGCTAAATTAGGTATTCCGCGTTTACGTTTTACTACTTCACATCCTTGGGATTTTAGTGATGAAATGATTGATATTATTGCAAAATATGATAATATTATGTCGGCAATACATTTACCTGTTCAATCCGGAAACAATGAGATTTTACGCTTAATGGGAAGAAGATACACTTCTGAACAATATAAAGC
>CAKPJO010000005.1 GCA_934162685.1 uncultured Bacilli bacterium
GCGTTTTTCAATACCTGCGCAGTCTAATGTTCCACGGATAATATGGTAACGAACACCTGGTAAATCCTTAACACGTCCACCACGAATCATTACGGTTGAGTGCTCTTGTAAGTTATGTCCTTCACCACCAATATAAGCAGTTACTTCATAACCATTTGATAAACGTACACGAGCGTACTTACGTAAAGCTGAGTTTGGTTTTTTAGGAGTCATAGTACCGACACGGGTACAGACACCACGTTTTTGTGCTGCATCTTGTGATGTTTCTTTCTTTCTTAAAGAATTCCATCTCTTGTTTAATGCAGGAGCTTTGGATTTAAATGTAGTTTTGCTACGACCATTACGTACTAATTGATTAATAGTTGGCATTAGTATGTTCTCCTTTCAAATATTTCTTCTAGCAACACACAATTCCCGGTGTATCAATATCGTCTTTTTAAAAACGACCACTAGGTCTTATGCACATGCGTAATAAGTATACAATATCATAATGATATAAGTCAACAACTTTTTTGATGTTTTTTGTCTATTGGTAAGTAAAGAAAAAAGCCAAATGTCACAAAACTATTTTGTTTCATTTGACCTTAAAATATTTTATTTTTTTATAAAAGATATTGTGGCTTTAGAACTATCTAAACTATCTATCCTAATGTTATATTCTAGCTGTGCGCCTTTGTTAAAGACTAAATCTTTATCAAATACATCACCGGCAACATATAAGCTATCTTCATCAATTAAATTTCCTTGTTTTAAATATGATTCTCCATGTTTATCAAGCATATAAACTAATGGTAAATTGTCTTCTGATTGAGAAATTGTATTTGAATGCGCTACTTTGCGGTAATATCTTTGACCAATATTATCCATTTGTTTAAGAATTTCTTCAATATTTTCATCAGTTTCATATCCTAAAAAAGGTTTCTTACTAATTGTCATATAATAACCAATTCTTGCATCTACATGCATGATTTTTATTCCTGGCTTTTTCATTAAAGAAAAGTTTTTATCTCCAGTAGTGTAATCAACTTTGCTATCATGAGCGTTTAATCCTTTTGGAGAATACAATTCTAAAAGCAAATATTCATCCATCGAAGATCCGTTCCAAGATTTTGCTGGAACTAAAATACAATCACCATTTTTATATGATGCGTTAATCGTAATAGTGGTCTCACCAGTTATAACATATGGTCTTGTCCAATTTAATAACATCTTTGAAAATGTATTTTCATCCCCTAAGTTATAATCCATCATGTCCATGCCGCCCATTGGCTTAAATTTTTGTGTGGCATCTTGTGAATAATAGTCTGAAAGTCCTAATAAATGTCCTGTCTCATGAATATATGTATGCGTATCTACTTTAGCAAATTGATCTTCACTATTCATATATTGATAACTAGCCCATAGATATGATCTTATTACTGGATCTTCTATATTAGCGTAATCAGATGTAACCGCAGATTGATAAGCCCATAAAGCTGTATCTTTTTTTTGATATCGCGCCGAATATATAAAAGCTACTCCATCAATATATCCATCGCCATTTGTATCAAATTGTTTAATATCTCCACCACTATTTTTATATTCCTCAACTGCGGATTTAGCAATCTTATCCACAAGGTTTTTATCTTCAAGTAATTCTTTTGTTGTATAGTCAGAGTGATACCAACTTGCTACTTCTCCACGTAAATGCAATTTCCCAAAACTAGACTTGTTAAAATAAGATGTTACTGAGGTAAAGATATTACGATTATCTTCACCAAAAAAAGCATTATGAATTTTATTACGTGTTTTATCACATCCATTAGCTAAAGAAGAGCAACTATAGTCCTTAAAATCTACAGGTATAACTAATAAATTTCTTTCGCCTGTTGAAGGAATGGTGATAACTTTATTACTGCTAGAATATGGATAATCCGCAATGATATTTTGATAATTCAATGAATATTCACTTGGCTTATAATAATTGTTTCCTTGAATAAACTTAAAGTCATCAGTGTCTTTTGTATAGGAATTAAACTTAGATAAAGAAGATGAACTACACCCTACTATAAATATAGATAATCCTAATAACATAAATTGTTTCTTTTTCATGTGTAAATAATCTCCCTTTACTAGATGATTCTATCACATTTTCACAGCAAAAAAAACCATATCAATCGAAACTGATATGGTTAAATAACATTATTATGCAACGGTTTTTTCGAATTTGATTGTTACGCCGTTTTTATCCATTTTTTCAATAGAGAATTTGAATCCTAGGCTATTACCTTCTGGTCCATTTGGATCAACAGTTGGAACACCATCAACATCAATAATTCTTTGACCTGTATGAAGTTTATAATCAGCATACGCTTTACCTTCATAGCCAAATGAATCACCAACATGGAATAATGATGCGTTTGTAGCATAAGGAGTAACATATTGACCTTTATCATTCTTTTCAGAGAATGAGCATTTTCCTGATGGTTCTAATAATTCAATTAGTTTATATTCAGGAATAGCACTTCTAGTCACAGAGTTATCATTAGCAATATCACAATAAGAGAATCTGTTCATGATTTCATCGACAAATCTAACAAATACACCCCTATTAGAAACTGTAACATTTCCATTTACAAGGTCAAATCCTGCTAAACGAGAATCAACGTGATAAACTTTAACTCCAGCTTCTGAGAATACTTGTGGATATGATCCAGCAAATTGATGCTCAGAGTCATATTTATTAAGTCCTTCTGGTTGGTAATATTCAAGTAATAAATATTCATCAAACATTGACCCATTCCAATTAGCGTTAACAAGAATGAAATCACCAGAAGAATAGAATGGTTTAATAGTTATAGTTGTAGAATCAGTAACAACGTATGGTTCAGTCCAACCATAAAGCATTTTAGAATAAGCATTATGATCACCAACGTTATTATCCATCATATCAATGCCACCTAAAGCACCATAATCATCAATGCCGTTTTGTGGTCCATATGTATAATAGTCTGGTAATCCCATAATGTGACCAGATTCATGAATAAATGTATGAGCATCTGGTAACCAGTCACCATTTTCATCTTTGCATTCAACATATTTTCCATCTTTAAGCATTTTATCTTCATACATAAAGTCAACACTGGCCCAGAAATATGTTAATGGTACAGGTAAAATGTCTTTATCAGTATCTAAATTAATATCTGTGTGAGAATTTGACCAAAAAGTATAAGCCCAGAATAAATCAGCAGTATCAATACCTGTACTTGTAGGTAAAATTTGCGCTCTTTTTGGAACTGTATAAATTAAATATACAGAATCAATATATCCATCACCATCTTGATCATAATCATTAATATCATCATTATTCTTTTTATACCATTCGATAGCGTCATCTAAAATTTTATCAGATACACCCGTATTGTTTCCGCTTCCCATCATTTGTAAAGCTAATTGAGCAGCAGATAATTCTGGCCTAAACCAATCTGTTACTTTACCAGTAATATTTAATTTTCCATAACTAGATTTGCTATAGAACGAAGATAATGATTCCCAGTTTGTTTCTTCAGATTTGCCAAACATAGCTCTTCTAATATCGTCTCTTAATCCATCACAGCCACCATATTTAGCAAGTTTTGTAGAACTACATGGGTAGTCAACAAATTCAACTGGAATAACCAAAACTTTTTGTGTACCAGTTGATGGTAAGTCAGCTTTATATCCTCTACTTTTACGAACTTGTGTTAGTGAAGTTTTAAAGCTTGATCTTTTTACTCTGCTTAAGCCTCCACAAGCAGTCAAAGAGAACGCTGTTGTAGCCACTACCGCAATTGCAAATAAACTTTTTAATAGTTTTTTCATAAAATAACCTCCTCAAAATTGATAAGTATATAGTATTATAGCAAATATGTATATCAAACTCAAAGGTTTTATATAATATTAGTAACATAGTTACTATATAGTCGCTAATACTCACCGCAATCATTTCATTAATTTGTTGACAAAAACCGCCTCAAATTTGAGACGGTTATAAGTCAAGCTTATTTTTGATCGAACTTTTCAATATATTGTTGTTTGACTATATCCATTTTTGATTTAACTTCAAAGCCTTCCAACAATTTTTCTTCTTGTTCATCACTTAATAGTCCACGTCCTGCTGGAATTAATTTACCAGTAATGACATTTTCTTTTAAGCCATGTAAGATATCAGTCTTACCTTTGATTGCGGCATCAGTAAGAATCTTTGCAGTTTCTTGGAATGATGCAGCAGATAAGAATGATTCTGTTTCAAGAGCGGCTTTAGTAATACGTAAGATTTCTGGTACACATACTGCAGGTTTTCCACCTTTAAGTAATACTTCAGTATTAGCATCAGTAAATGCTTCCTTATCAACTAAGGTATCAGGTAATAATTGTGTATCTCCACCATCAAGAATGTGTACTTTACGTAACATTTGCGAAACGATAACTTCAATGTGTTTATCAGAAATTTCAATACCTTGAGCACGATATACTTTTTGTACTTCTTTAATGATGTATTTTTCAACTTCATAAACACCAGCATTAATTAATAATTCAACTGGATAGATAGCACCTTCAGTAATCTTTTGTCCTGGTCTTACTTCATCGCCAACTTTAACACGAAGTCTTGCACCGAATGTTGTTGTTTCAACTTTAGTATCATTTGTTTCTTCGTTTTCAATAGTGATTGTATAGCAACCATTATTTTCTTTGATGTCTTTGACCTTACCATAAATCTTAGAAATTACAGCACGGCCTTTTGGATTACGTGATTCAAACAATTCTTGAACACGAGGTAAACCTTGAGTAATATCGCTACCAGCAACACCACCAGTATGGAATGTACGCATGGTTAATTGAGTACCAGGTTCCCCAATTGATTGAGCAGCCATAATACCAACTGCTTCACCAATTTCAACTTCTTTGCCTGTTGCTAAGTTCAAGCCATAGCAGTGCTTACATACACCATGTCTTGTTTGACATCCAAGTAAGGATCTAATTTCAACATGAGAGATACCTGCATCCACTACTCTTTGAGCATCAGCATTAGTCATTAATGTATTTCCTGGAACAAGAATTTCACCTGTAACAGGATCTACAATATCATGTAATGAATATCTACCAACTAAACGGTCTTTTAATGGAACAATTACTTGGTCTCTTGCAGTATCTCTGATTTCATTTACAACAAATCCAACATCGGTACCACAATCTTCTTCTCTAACAACTACGTCATGAGAAACATCGACTAATCTTCTTGTTAAGTAACCTGAGTCAGCAGTCTTTAATGCAGTATCAGCTCCACCTTTACGGGCACCGTGAGTTGCAATGAAGAATTCGCTAACTTTAATACCTTCACGGAAACATGATTTAATTGGTAATTCAATAGTTTCACCAGATGGGTTAGCCATAAGTCCACGCATAGCAGATAATTGAGTAAAGTTAGAAATGTTACCACGAGCACCGGAATTAGCCATCATATAGATTGGGTTATCGATTTCGGTATCCATGTGTTTCTTAAGGGCAACTTCGAATTTCTTACGAATGTTTTCCCAAATTTCAACAACTTTCTTATGTCTTTCAGCATCGGTATAATAACCTTTTTTAGCCATGTTATTAACAGTATTAACAGCCTTATCTCCTTCTTCAATGTATGTTTTCTTTTCGTCAACAACATTAATATCAGCGATAGAAACAGTAATACCAGCATAAGTAGAATACTTAAAGCCTTGGTCTTTCATCTTATCAAGAACGACAGATGTTTTAGTTGTACCATATCTTCTAAAGATTTGGTTAATAATTGTTCCTAAGTCCTTCTTACAATATGGTTTTCTAATTGGTTGTTTAGCAATATATTCTTTGATGTTTGTGCCTTTTGCTACAAAGTCACTAGCAATAGTAGTTTCAAAGTTTTTCTTATTGCTTGGGTCATTTAAATATGGGAAGTCAGCAGGATAAATCTTATTGAAGATTAACTTACCAACGGTAGTAATTAAATAACCATTATATTCTTCCTCGGTTAAATTATCTTTATTGATTTCTTTACCTGGAATAGCAATACGGTTATGTAAGTTAATTTGCTTTGTTAAATAAGCACGTTCAACTTCATCGATATTGCGGAATACTTTTCCTTCGCTTTCAGCATATAAGTGGAAACGTTCAGCTTCTTCATTGTCGCCCATTTCTTCGCACTTTTTAGCACGGCCTTCAAAGTATTCTTTAGTTGATTCAAGTGTTAAGTAGTAGTTACCAAGAACCATGTCTTGAGATGGAGTAACGATAGGTTTACCATCTTTAGGTCCT
Organism: uncultured Bacilli bacterium; assembly: GCA_934162685.1. Classification (GTDB taxonomy): domain Bacteria; phylum Bacillota_I; class Bacilli_A; order RFN20; family CAG-826; genus RUG131. The sequence goes on from CAKPJO010000005.1 coordinate 6,304, forward strand.
AAGATGTTATTACTTGCTAACATTAAGTCAACAGCTTCTTCTTGAGCTGATTTTGATAATGGTAAGTGAACAGCCATTTGGTCACCATCGAAGTCAGCGTTGAATCCAGTACAGACTAATGGGTGTAAACGAATTGCACGACCTGCTACTAACTTAGGTTGGAATGCTTGAATACCAAGTCTATGTAATGTAGGAGCACGGTTTAATAATACTGGGTGGTCGCTAATAATTTCTTCAACGATATCAAATACTTTTTCATCATAACGATCAATCAATTTTTCTGCTTGTTTATGAGCAGATGCATATCCTCTTTTAATTAATAAAGAGACAATATATGGACGTAATAATTGAATAGCCATTTCACGTGGAATACCACATTCATACATCTTTAAGTCTGGTCCAACAGCAATAACTGAACGACCTGAATAGTCAACACGTTTACCAAGTAAGTTTTGACGGAAACGACCTTGTTTACCTTTTAAGATACTTGTTAAGCACTTAAATGTACGACCATTAGGACCTTGTACCGGTTTATTTCTACGACCATTATCGATTAAAGCATCAACAGCTTCTTGCACCATACGTTTTTCATTTAAAAGAATAACAGATGGAGCATTCATTTCGATTAATCTTTTTAAACGATTATTACGAGTAATGACACGACGATATAATTCGTTTAAATCAGAAACAGCGAAACGTCCACCTTCAAGTTTACACATTGGACGTAAGTCTGGTGGTAAAACAGGAATGCAGTCTAAGACCATCCATTCTGGTCTGTTTCCAGATGAGCGGAAAGCTTCAATAACTGCTAAACGTTTCATTAATTTCTTTTGTTTATCTTTTTTAGATTCTTTGATTTGAGCACGAAGTTTAGCAGATTCTGCATCAAGATCAATTTCTTTTAATAATTTTTTGATAGCTTCTGCACCTTCGCCAAATTCAGCACCAGTATGTTTAGAAATAAATGATGCTGTAGTTTGGAAATCAAAAGGTTCTTGTGGATAATTTTCTAATTTGCTAATTAACTCGTTAGCGCGAGTATAGTCATAACTTTCTTTGTCTAATTTATCAACAAAATCTTTAATTACAACTAATAAATCTGCAGGACCATTCTTTTCAGAAATATGTTGTCCTTTTGTTAAGAATTTAGATGAACCTGGATTAATAACAACGTGAGCGGCAAAATAAATAATTTCTTCAAGTTGTTTTGCAGGTATATCAAGTACTAGACCAATACGTGATGGTACACTCTTTAAATACCAAATATGAGTTACTGGTGAAGCGAGCTCAATATGTCCCATTCTTTCACGTCTAACTTCTTTAGAAATAACTTCGACTCCACATTTTTCACAAGTGACACCTTGATAACGAATTTTCTTATATTTACCACAGTGACATTCGTAATCTTTAGAAGGCCCGAATATTTTTTCACAGAATAATCCGCCCATTTCTGGCTTTTGAGAACGATAGTTAATAGTTTCAAACTTTTTAACTTCACCATGAGACCATGCACGAATTTTTTCTGGAGAAGCAAGAGAAATTTTAATTGACTTTAAATCATTAATATCAAACATTTTCATTGTCCTCCTTATTCTTCATCATTGATAGCATCAACAATGTCCATTGAATCTTCTTCATCAAAAGCATATTGATCAGTTAAATCTTTAACTGCTTGAGGAATACGATGTTCCTCTGCTTCTGCTTGTTTAGAAATTTCTGATGTATCAATTTCTGCACCATTTTGGTCATATAAACGGAAATCTAATGCTAAAGCTTGAAGTTCTTTTGTTAATAACTTGAATGCTTCTGGCATACCTGGTTTTGGTAATGGTTTTTGTTTAATAATAGCATCATAAGCTTTGCGACGTCCGACACGATCATCAGATTTGATTGTCATCATTTCTTGTAATGTATGAGCGGCACCATAAGCTTCAAGAGCCCAAACTTCCATTTCACCAAATCTTTGTCCACCTTTTTGTGCTTTACCACCTAAAGGTTGTTGAGTAATAATTGAGTAAGTACCAGTTGCACGAGCATGTAATTTATCATCGACCATGTGGACTAACTTAATCATATACATGATACCAACAGAGATACGTTCATCAAAACGATCACCTGTACGTCCATCATAAAGAATGGTCTTACCATCTGGACTTAATCCAGCTTTATTCATTAAATCAAATATTTCTTCATTAGATATACCATCGAAAACTGGAGTAGCAATTTTCATGCCTAATTTCTTAGCAGCCATACCTAAGTGAATTTCAAGAATTTGACCAATATTCATACGAGAAGGAACGCCGAGTGGATTTAACATAATATCAACTGGTGTACCATCAGGTAAGAATGGCATATCTTCTACAGGTAAAATACGGGAAATAACACCTTTGTTACCGTGACGTCCAGACATCTTATCACCTTCAGAGATTTTTCTCTTTTGGACGATATAAACACGGACCATCTCGTCGACTTTTGGTGGAAGTTCATCACCATTTTTACGTGAGAATACTTTAACATCAAGAACAACACCAGCACCGCCATGTGGAACACGTAATGAAGTATCTTTACCATCTTTAGTCTTATCAGCAAAGATTGCCATTAATAATTTTTCTTCTGCAGTAGGTTCTGTTTGTCCTTTAGGAGTAATCTTACCAACAAGAATATCTCCTTCTTTTACTTCAGCGCCTGGAATAATAATTCCGCGCTCATCAAGATAAGTCTTAGCGTCTTCACTAATGTTTGGAACATCACGAGTATATTCTTCATGACCAAGTTGAGTATTACGGCATTCACAATCATATGTTTCGATGTGAATTGTTGTATATACATCATCTTTAACTAATCTCTCAGACATAATAACAGCATCTTCGTAGTTATAACCATTCCAAGTCATAAATGCGATAGTGACGTTTTGTCCTAAGGCTAAGTCTCCATTTTCCATTGCTGGACCATCAGCAAGAATTTGTCCGACTTCTACTTGATCTCCAACTTTAACAATTGGGCGTTGATTTATACAAGTTCCTTGGTTGGAACGCATAAATTTTTGTAAACGATATGTACGATCTACGCCATTATTTGTAGTAATAATTTTTGTAGAATCAACATACTTGACTAATCCAACTTCCTTTGCCACTACTGCGATACCAGAGTCTTTAGCAATAAAGTGTTCCATACCTGTTCCAATATAAGGAGCATGTGGATTTAATAAAGGTAATGCTTGACGTTGCATGTTAGCACCCATCAAAGCACGAGTGGTATCATCGTTTTCAAGGAATGGAATACATGATGCAGCAATAGAAACAATTTGTTTTGGTGATACATCAATGTAGTCAATTTTTTCTTTTGGTGCTAAAACTGTTTCACCATTTTCACGAGCAATAACTAAATCATTTTTGATACAATGGTTTTCGTCTAATGGAGTGTTAGCTTCAGCAATAAGATACATTTTTTCTTGATCTGCTGTTAAATAGTCAGCGGTTTCAAGTACACGGCATGTACCTTTTTCGACTCGACGATAAGGAGTCTCAATAAATCCGTATTTATTAATCTTTGCATAACATGCAAGATTGTTAATAAGACCAATGTTTTGTCCTTCAGGTGTTTCAATTGGACAAATACGTCCATAGTGTGAATAGTGAACATCACGCACAGCGAATGAAGCACGTTCACGAGAAATACCGCCAGGTCCTAAAGCAGAAATACGACGTTTGTTTGTAAGTTCTGCAAGAGGGTTTGTTTGGTCCATAAATTGCGATAATTGTGAACTAGCGAAGAATTCTTTAATTGCGCTAGCGACAGGTCTAATATTAATAAGTTGTTGAGGAGTAACTTCGGATAAGTCAGAAATAGACATTTTGTCTTTAACAGCTTTTCCCATTTTTGTTAAACCAGTACGGAATTGATTTTGAATCAATTCACCAACACAACGAATACGACGATTGCCTAAGTGGTCAATATCATCAGTATCTCCAAATCCTTCAATGATATTCATGAAGTAAGAGAATGTTGCAATAATATCAGAAATAGTAACACAATTTAATGATTGGTCTAAATCTGTACCAATAATGTTGGTTGTTCTAGTTTGCTCATCATCAACGTAAACTTTAACAATATTAACTTTGCCATGAGAATCAAGATTTGTGTTGATTGGTAAAATTACTTCATGAGCTCCTTTTTCAAAGAAACCTTCATTTTGTAATTCATCAACCATAGCTTTAGTTAATTTTGTACCTTTTTCATAAACTATTTCGCCATCCGCAGAAACTAAATCTTCTGCTAATATACGTCCAGGTAGACGGTTATAAACTCCTAATTTAGAAGAATATTTATAACGTCCAGCACATCCTAAATCATAACGTTTTGGATCAAAAAGTCTTTGAGTTAAGAATGTTATAGCACCAGATTCGTTATATGGTTCACCTGGTTTTAATCTTATAAATATTTCTCTTAAAGCTCTAGTAGATGATTTTGTATCTTCATCTTTCTTAAGAGTATTTAAAAGCATTTGATTGTCACCAAATAAATCAGTAATAATTTTTGTATCATCTAAGCTTTGAATATTAAGAATTGCCTTTAATAAAATTGTTGCAGGCATTTTTCTTTGTCTTTCAATACGAATTGATAATAAGTCTTTAGAATCAGATTCGAATTGTAACCATGTACCACGAGTTGGTAACAAGTCGCCACCATAAATATATTTGCCTGATTTTGTATCTAGTTCTTTTCTTAAATAAGCACCTGGAGAACGAACGATTTGTGATACAATAGCACGTTCAGCACCATTGATAATAAATGTTCCACTATCAGTCATTAATGGGAAATCACCCATAAAGACTTCTTTTTCTTTAATTTCGCCAGTGTTTTTGAAGCATAATCTTAAAGTGACTTTTAAAGGTGCACAGTAAGTTAAATCACGGCATTTGCATTCTAACCAATCATATTTAGGTTCAAGAAATCTATAACTTACATATTCAATAAATACATCATCAGCGTAGTTTGAAATTGGGAATACATCTTTAAATGCTTCTTCAATACCTGTTTTTAAAAACCATGCATATGATTCAGTTTGGATTTCTACTAAATATGGTAATGGTAATGTCCCAGAAATTTTTGAAAAATCAATACGATCGTTTGTAAGATGTTTATAATTTTTATAGTTCATATAATGGCCCCTCTCTAAAAATTATTAGTTCATTGTTTAATTATTTGCTTTTGTCGCTTGATAAATGTAATAGCCTTTATCTCTTTTAAGTAAAGTACAATTACCAAATATCGACGTTATATAATCACGAGCGCTAAATGCACCATGACTTTTTCTAATGACGATAAACAATGAACCGCCATCAATCAAATAGTCATATGCTCCTTTAAACATGGCGTAAATTACTTTTTTTCCAGCCCGTATCGGAGGATTAATAACTATTGAATCAAATAATCCTTCAACATTTTGATATATGTCACTTTGAAGGCATGTGACATTTACTAATTTTAATTTTTTTATGTTGTCTTTGGTAAGCGCTAGTGCCCGTTCATTTACATCAACCAAAACAAATTTTGATTCTAGCATAAATGATGCGAGGGTCAATCCTAGGGCACCATAGCCACATCCGACGTCAAGAATACGACCTTGTAAATGAAGAGGGATTAATACTTTTAAAAAAGCATAAGTTCCCTCATCAATGTTATTCTTTGAAAAGACTCCAAGGTCTGTTTTTAGGGTAAAATGTCGCTCATAAATATCAAAATTGATGAATTTTGGAGATGATTTTAAAGTAGTATCATTTTCAAAATATTGTGACATTTTTGCACCCCCTTAAAAAGCGATAAAAACCCGCAAAAGCAGGTTTAAATCTTTTCATAAAAATTAGGTAGTTTTAGACTACTTAACTTCTACTTCAGCACCAGCAGCTTCAAGAGCTTTCTTGTGTTCTTCTGCTTCAACTGGTGAAATGTGTTCTTTAACTGCGACAGGAGCACCATCGACTAATTTCTTAGCATCCATTAAGCCTAAGCCTGTAATAGCTTGAACAGCCTTAATAACTTGAACTTTAGAAGCACCAACGCCTTTAAGCCATAATGAAACTTCTGTTGGTCCTTTCTTTTCTTCTTCTTCAGCTGGTGCAGCAACTCCTGCAACTGGTGCAGCAGCAGTAACACCAAATTCTTCTTCTACAGCCTTTACTAAATCATTTAATTCTACTACTGTCATTTCTTTAATAGCAGCAATAATTTCTTCGTTTGTTAACTTTGCCATTGTTTTTTCCTCCTAATAAATTAATTTTTTTCAGCAACTGCCTTAACAGCACAGGCGAAATTGCGGATTGGTGCTTGTAAGCACGATAAGAACATTGAAATCAAACCTTCACGTCCTGGTAATGATGCGATGACTTTAATTTGGTCAGCATTCATCATCTTGCCTTCTACAAGGCCACCTTTGATGACAAGGTTTTCATGTTTCTTAGCAAATTTTGCAATTACTTTAGGTCCGTTGATTGTATCTTTAGAGAATACAATTGCATTTGGTCCTTCAAGAATTTCTCTTAGTTCGCTATGTCCTAATTCATCACATGCACGTTCAACAAGAGAGTTCTTATAAACATGTAATGTAGAATCAGTTGCTCTTAAAGCGTGACGAACTTCAGTAATTTCATCAACTGTAAGGCCACGGTATTCAAACACTACAACAGAGTTTGCGCCTTTAATGCCTTCAGTAATTTCAGAAACTATTTCTTGTTTTGCTTTTAAAATTGCTTGATTCATAGTTCTAACCTCCTAACCTTTCTTCAATTTTTTTATGAGGTTTCAATATACATTGAAGTTACTCGCGAAAAAGCGAGAGAATAAGTTTTTTATTAAATTATCCTACACCTCGGTAACATTTTTAAACTATAGCGTCGTTACTGTCTTGGGTATATTGAATTCCTAACTTTAATTAAATACGACCGTTAAATGTAATTTTGATAGCTGGTCCCATGGTCGTATGGATAACAGCGTTTTTAACATATGCGCCTTTTACAGATGCAGGTTTAACTTTAACGATTTGATCACAAATTGTATTTAAGTTATCAATAATTTTGTCTGTATCAAATGAACAACGTGCAACACTTACGTGGATGTTTCCATCTTTATCAACACGGTATTCAACTTTACCTGCTTTGATTTCTTGGATAGCTTTTGCAATGTCCATTGCAACAGTACCAGTTTTTGGGTTAGGCATTAAACCCTTAGGTCCTAAAATACGTCCCATTTTACCAAGTTCACCCATCATATCAGGTGTGGCAACGATGACATCAAAATCGAACCAGTTTTCATTTTTGATTTTTTCTAACATTTCTTTACCACCAGCGAAATCAGCGCCAGCAGCAGTAGCTTCATCAACCTTGTGTGTAATAGCTAAAACTTTCTTTGTTTTACCATTTCCGTGAGGAAGAATAACTGTTCCTCTGATTTGTTGATCTGCTTGTTTTGGATCAACGTTTAAATGGAAAGATACATCGATTGTAGAATCAAACTTTGTAGTTGATGTAGTTTTGACGAGTTCAGCAGCTTCAGCAATTGTGTATAACTTTGTAGCGTCGATTGCTTTTTCAGCAGCTAAATACTTTTTACCTTTCTTCATATTTTTTCCTCCTTAGTGGTAATAACGGGTATTGTCCCTTCCACCTACATTTATTCGTCAATTTCAATGCCCATGTTACGAGCTTGTCCAGCAACTACTTTCATTGCTGCTTCAACATCGTTACAGTTAAGATCTGGCATTTTGTATTCAGCAATCTTTCTTAATTCTTCTTTGCTAACTTTACCAACTTTTGTTGTCTTAGCGTTTGCTGAACCTTTCTTAATTCCAGCAGCTTTTAATAATAAACCTGCTACTGGTGAAGTTTTGATTACGAAGTCAAACGATTTGTCTTCGTAGGCTGTAATAATAACTGGAACTACTTCACCTTTACGGTCAGCTGTTTTTGCGTTAAAGTCTGTACAGAATTTAGGCATAACAATACCAGCAGTTGCAAGTTTTGGTCCTGGTTTAGCTTCTCCACCAGGTAATTCCAATTTTACTACCTTAGCGATCTTTTTACTCACGTGACTTACCTCCTTATAGATTTTTTTGTCCGTGCCGTGGTCATTGGATTAATCGCTTAATCCTTCCACTAAGCATAGCTTAGAACTAATTAAACTAGCCCTATGCTTGTTTATTATATCTAATCGCATTTTGCAATGCAAGATTTTTTTTAATAACTTGTTTTAAAAAGCACAAAAAAAAGCCACATTTTTCAGCAGTTAATGTGGCCTATTTTTACTAATTATTTTGGTTGTAAACAAGTGTGTTCATGGTCTTTACGCCATTAACTGTAACCGATAAAACACAACCTGTGTAATAAGTTTTACCATTCCAGTTGCATAGAGCCATTTCAATGGTGACAGTTTGATCAACAAATTCATCTAACCATCCATATTGAGCGGCATTTGAGCAATATAAACGAATCTTTGTGTCGCCATTTTTAACATACATATTAGAGTACTTTGGTTGCACAACTTTTTCAAAAGTTCCTTCAAACACATATACTTGTGCTGTAGCGTCTTCTGTCGCTTTAATTTGAGCTAAATCCGCTAATGTTTTGCTACTATCAAACGATGCAGTTGAGTAATCATGTTTGCCATATAAATTTGAAACTAATTCACAGTTATCAAGGAAAATTTCGCCAACCGATTTATCTTGAACAACTCCTAATTGCGAACGCGTTCCCTTTAATATGACTTCGTTTCCTAAATTAATGGAACTAATAGTTTCTGAAGATGCTGTAATTGCGATTGCACCACTTTCATCAATCAAATAAAATCCTACTTTATTCACTAATGATGGACCGGCAATACCTTTAACAGTTACAATAGAGTTAAGTTCACTATCAATAGCTTCTTTAACTGTTATGGATTCCGTAACATCTGGTAAAGTAACTGAAACATTGAACGTTTTAACAAATGCTGCATTATTTTTGTAATTAATTGTAACTGTTATTGCAGCATTACCTACTTCATTAGTATGGAATGTTAAAGCACCTTCATCTTCGCTAAAATACGCAACTTTTTCATTATTAGAAGAATAACTAATACTTGCGTTTTCAAAACCTAAAAGTGATGAAGAAGCCGTTACAGGAACAACTATTTTTGGATCACCTGTGTACACATCTTCAAATAATGTTTTGACGTTATAATCATATATGAATTGTCCAACATTGGCCTTATCAAAAGTAAATCCTTCGTCTTTGACAGAAATTGGAATAAATCTCCAAGAACATCCCGATATTGTAGATTTAGCATTAATTGCTACAACTAAAACTGTACAAATCTTTCCGTTAAATTCTTCAAGCCAATCCAAATCACTGCCATTACATTGTGTGTAAACATATGATCCGGTAGTTTCATCAAGATCGTCAATATAATAGTTAACATATCCTTCTTTTTGAGATTTAACAATATAGGCATTTGCTTTAAAAATTTTATTTGTAATATTTTCAGTAACTGGCGTATCCATAATGTTTTTTATAGTTGTTTCTTCAACCCAACTTGTATCGATATTATTGTTACCTTTATCATTACTAACAATATGCCCCTTGGTTAATTGACATGAGCCATTATAGCCATACTTTTCAGCAAAAGACTCTTCTTTTTCTAAAATCCAATAGTCTTTTGTTGCCGCTAAAGTAATAGTATTGCCTTCTTCTACTTTTGATACAGTTGATGAATCGTAAACATAAATAGAAGATGTATTATCAACAAGATAAAAGCCATTTTCTTTCTTTCCTGTTGCGTATGTTTTTCTACTTACAACTCCTGATACTAAAACTTTCTTACCTTTTTCTGCTTCTCGAGCTTTAGCAATAGTCATCTTTTCATATTCATTAACATCAAATTGTGTACTACTATCGACATAATCAATTAACCATGCGTTTTTTACTTCTGGTTGTCCACTATGAGTTTGAAGAGTGGCATAAATAACAATTTCATCATTTACATCTGGTTTATATTCTAAATTCTTATATTGGACGCTTCCATCTTCGCTATACGTTCCATAAATATAAATTTTACCAGTTTCATCTTCAATTTCCATGCTTCCATAATCATAATTGGAAACACTAGTAATTTTGCCATAAAGATAATATCTTTCTTGTGTTGGCTCACTAGCTTTAGAAGCGATTTCTAACGCTTCACTAATGTCTATACAGTTGTAACGTTCTTTTAAACCAGTTGAAGGTTGAATAGATGTGCCACTGTTAGACGTAGATGATCCTCCTTGATCACAAGCACCAAGTGCTAATAAACAAGAAACACTTAATAGACAAAATAATTTTTTTCTCATAATTTACCTCTCTTTCGAAAAACATATTATAAGATGAGATTATGACTTGCTCAATAATAAAGTGCTTTCTTTTAAAAAAAATAGTCCCGCACAATGCGAAACTATTATTTTTAAAATGATAATTTGTAAATATAAAATTATATTTTATCGATTTCTGAAAAATCGACTTCAACAACTGTTGATCTACCAAAGAATACTGTTTCAACTTTAACTGTACCAGTATCGGTATTTATTTCAGTAATATGACCTTCGCTACCTTCAAGAGGTCCACGTAAAACTTTTACTAAATCGCCAATATCATAACGAGAGTACATACTCTTATCAACCATACCTAATCCTTTAAGTACTGGTTCAATTTCTTCTGTTGGAATTGGGAAAGGTTTAGTACCTCCACCTGAAGATCCAACGAATCCGGTAACACCTGGAGTATTTCTAACCATGAACCATGCTTCATCTGTCATAATCATTTCAATGAAAACATATCCAGGATAAGAATTTTTAATTTTTGTTTTTCCTGTTGGAATACCATCTTTTAATACTGGTTGTTCTGTTTCTGCTACGATAATTCTAAATACGTAGTCTTCTAAGCCCATAGACACAACACGTCTTTCAAGATTAACTTTGACCTTATCTTCGTGGCCAGAGTAAGTATTAACAACATACCATTGTTTTTCGCTTGCCATTAGTTTTTCCTCCTACCACTAAAATTTACTTAGAGAAAGTGTTTTGTAACACTTTGATTAGTACTGCAGCAATATAATCATCTAAAGATAGCCATAAGGCAACTACTATAGTAATAACAAGAACGACACCTAAAGATTTTAAAATTGTTTCACGGTTTGGCCATCTTACACGTTTTCCTTCTTTTACTACACCTTGAAAGTATTTTTTTGTTTTTCCCATAAAAGAATAACCTCCTTATTTGCTTTCTTTATGAAGTGTTGAAGCATTACACTTCGGACAATATTTTTTAATCATGAGACGATTACTTGAATTTGTTTTTTGCTTTGTTGTTGTATAATTTCTCGACAAACACTGCGAACATATTAATATAACTTTTTCACGCATACAAAAACACCTCATCTCGTGTTTAGAATATATCACGAACAAAGTAAATAGTCAATTTTATATTTTAAATATAATCTTTCTTTGCTGTTTTTATTTACATTTCTTTCATTTTTCTTAATTTTTTGATGGCAATATCAACAACAGAATCTTTGTTCTTAATTATTTCAGCAATTTCACTATACTTATAGCCTGCTGCTTTTAACATTAGAGCGTCTTTTTCTGTTTTTGACAAATAATGTTCATCGATATCATTAAATTGCTCGAATTTTTCATTAATTTCATACCACTCAGAAAGTGAAGTGTTTTCTCCAGCAATAAAATCATCATTCGTTACATCATTTTCATCATCAAAAGGATGGTCATCTAAAAATAACCATTGTTTTATTTCTTGCTGACGATAATTGTAAGCAAGTATATATTTTTTTACTTCTTGATTTACGACCAAACTTACAAAAGTCCTAAATTTTGACCTATTAGCGTCATAGTATCTTAAAAATGAAAATAATGCTATTCTTGCTATATTTTTCACTTCTAAAAATTCTATACCATATGCACAACACTTTGTCATATGATTCAAACAAATCGTTGTTAATAACGTATCATATTTTTCTAATAATTTTTCAACGGCTTCTTTATCGCCTGATTGTGCTAATTTAACTAATTCTTGATCACTTGTATTATATTCGTTTATTTTTTTATTAACTCCCATGAGCCCCCGTTAAGAAGGAAACCTATTACTATAAATTTGTGCCAAATACACCGCTGTTGCTACTGAAGCATTTAAAGAATTAACATGTCCAATCATCGGAATTTTAGTGACAAAATCACTATTTTCTAATACTAATCTTGAAATACCTTCGCCTTCACTACCTATTACTAAGGCAATCGGAGAACGATAATCCACATCACGATAATCGCACTTTGCTGATCCATCCGAAGCAACAATCCAATAACCACGTTCTTTAAGAGTTTTTATTGTTTGAACTAAATTAGTAACTTGACAAACAGGGACATAATCTATCGCTCCTGTTGAGACTTTGGCAACTGTAGAATTAACTTGTACTTGTCCATTCTTTTTAATGATTACTCCATCCGCTCCAAAGGCATCCATACATCTTAAAATTGCTCCTAAATTATGTGGATCTTTTAATTCATCTAAAATCACTAAAAGCGGATATTGGGATTTGTTTGCTTTTTCTATCAAATCATTTAATTGAGAATATTTATAATCATCTATTTCTGCCACTACGCCTTGATGGTTAGCAAATTTAGTTAAGGTGTCCAATTCTTTTTTGCTGACATTTTTAATCAAAATGGAACTATTTTTGTTCAAAAAATCATTGATTGGTTTAAAGTTAAAATTATCAGTAATATAAATTGTTTTTACCTTTTTCTCTTTTAGCGCACTAAGCACCGTGTTCCTCCCGTATATATATTGTGCCATAACTTATCTCCTTTGTTGTCTCAGTTTCGTCTCAAATTTGTCTCACGTAAATTAAAGTTTTATTTCGTATGGTTTTAACTCAATTCTTAATTCTTCTCCAAACTGATCTATTACTTCACGTTTGACATCAATCAAGGTAACGTTAATGCTAATTGCATCTTTACCATGATAGTTGCATATTTGTGTATTAATGTTTTTGATAGCAATATTAAATTTATCAGCTAACTCTTTGATTGTCTTAATAGCAAATGTATTACAATCACAAATCATTGTTAAACGTGGTGTTTTTTCAAAAGCACGTGATTCAGCATGACGTAAGAATTTTAATACTATTAAAACAATTATTGTTGTAAATAGCGCAACAGTAAATCTACCTGCTCCTGATGCTAAACCAATGGCCATACACACCCAAAGCGTCGTAGCAGTTGTTAATCCTTTAATATCTACTCCTGTTTTTAAAATTGTTCCTGCTCCTAAAAAGCCAATGCCAGTAACAACTTGCGCTGCTAATCTAGATGGATCACGATTAGGAAAGGATTCAAAATTAAATCCATAAATAGATATATACATGACTAATGCTGAACCTGCCGCTACTAAAATATGAGTTCTTAAACCAGCAGCGTGTCCATTTGATTCACGTTCATATCCAATCAAACCACTAAATACACAAGCGAGTATAATACTTATAAATGCTAATAAAATATTTCCCCACCAAGCATATTGATTAAAAAAACCGATTATTTTATCGTCGAGACTAAAAACATTCGGTGGCACTACATCGAAAAAGTACGTAAACATATAAGTTTAACCTCCTTATAATATTTTTTTGCTTACTAAAATAGCTCGCAATTCATCACTTTTAGCAAAATCTTTGTTTGATTTTGCCACATTATACATTTTTAAAAGTTCCTTATCTTCACTAGATAAAATAGGATAATCGATATTTATTCCTAATATATATAATTCATCTTTTAATGTTGAAAACAAGTTACTAATTTCAGATAAATCTACATCTTTTTTTCTTAATGCTTGATTAGCTAATTTAATAATATTATGTACTTCACTTAAAGCATTTGATGTATTTAAATCATCTGCTAACGCAAGTAAAAATGGTTCAATAAATAACGCTTTACCACTTGATAAAGATATATCATTTTCTTGTAGTTTAACCGCTAATTGTCGCATTATATTTGTCATTTTAACTATATCATTATTGTTTGCCTGTAACAATTCAACTGAAAAATTTACTGGTGCACGATAATGAGTAGAAATTAACAATAATCGAACATTATTTCCACCATATTGACTTAAAGCATCATGTGCAGTTACCACATTTCCTAGTGATTTTGACATTTTTTCATTATTAATGTTAATAAATCCATTGTGCATCCAATAGTTTGCTAAACTATTGTTATTATATGCTTTTGCTTGAGCAATTTCATTTTCATGATGTGGGAATTTTAAATCAAAGCCACCACCATGAATGTCAATATAGCCACCATCAAATATTGAATTAATCATAACAACACATTCTGTATGCCAACCTGGTCTACCTTTCGACCAAGGCGAATCCCAATTAATACCAACACTTGTCTGTTTCCATAAAGTAAAGTCTAGTGGTGATTCTTTTTTTGAATTTTCATCAATTCTAGCCCCAACTAATAAGTCTTCGATTTTCGTATTTGATAGTCTTCCATAATCTTTGATTTTTTCCACACGAAAATATACATCGCCATCAATTACATAGGCATAACCGGTCTTAACAAGCTTATCTATGAACGCAATTATTTGCGGCATATATTCTGTTACTCGAGGAGTGACATTAGGCTTTAAAGCATTAATGTTATGCAAATCGTCTTCAAATGCCTTAATATAAAATTCGGTAATCTCTGATTCTGGTTTATTTAGTTCTTGAGCGCGCTTAATAATTTTATCGTCAACATCGGTATAGTTACTAACATATTTAACATTATATCCAATGTAAGTTAGAAATTTTCTAAATGTATCAAACACCACTACTGGGCGCATGTTACCAATATGTACATAATTATAAACAGTTGGTCCACAAACATACATTGAAATTTCTTTCTCGTGAATTGGTTTAAGTACTTCTATTTTGTTAGTTAAAGAGTTATAGATTTTGACTTCCATAAATTATCGCCGCCTTAGATAATATTATAACATTTTTTTTAACTAATAAAAAGACATATGATTATAGATAAATAGTCAAAAAAAGAGGATTGAAACATGTTTAAGTTTCTTAAAATCCTCTTAAAACTATTAATTAGGATAACGATCTCTTGAATGATATGTTGTGTGCAATAATTCATGTGCTTTATGACTATTTGGCTCTCCTAAATAATCTTTATAAAGCTGTTGAATTTGGGTGTTACGATGCGATTGTCTTAATATTTGTTTTTCATCTTCTGAATATAACACTTTAGCGCGTTTTTCTTTATATGTATCTAATATATTATCGTCTTCATTTGGTAAGAAGCATGGTTTAACAAATGGTTGTCCTCCACCATTGATGCATCCGCCCGGGCATCCCATAATTTCAATAAATGTATATGGTGATTTACCTGCACGAATATCATCTAATAATGGTTTAGCGTTTTTCATGCCGTGAGCAACAGCAACTTTGATTTTTGTTCCATTTAAATCAATTTCTGCTTCTTTTAAGCCATCAAAGCCACGCACTTCTTTAAATGTAATTAATTCATGTTCTTTACCAGTAACTGTGAA
The DNA here is from genome assembly GCA_934162685.1 of uncultured Bacilli bacterium. Lineage (GTDB taxonomy): Bacteria > Bacillota_I > Bacilli_A > RFN20 > CAG-826 > RUG131. Next base: position 21,918 of record CAKPJO010000005.1, read on the forward strand.
ATACGCTGTTCTTAAAGCCGCTTCCATAACGCCGCCTGTTACACCAAATATAACACCAGCGCCAGTATATTCGCCTAATAAGTCTTGATCAAATTCTTCATCTGGTAATCTTCTAAAGTCAATACCCGATCTTTTAATTAATCTTGCTAATTCACGAGTGGTTAATACACAATCCACATCTTTTAAGCCTTCTTTAGAAGCATTTTCTGGACGTTCTTTTTCATATTTTTTAGCTGTACAAGGCATAATTGATACAACAAAAATATTTTTTGGATCTAAGCCTTGTTTCTCGGCAAAATAAGATTTAATTATTGCACCTTCCATTTCATGAGGAGATTTACAACTTGATAAATGTCCTAATAAATCACCATAGAAATATTCTGCATAATTCACCCAGCCTGGTGAACATGAGGTAATCATTGGAAGTTGTCCACCTTCTTTAATACGATGTAATAATTCCGTGGCTTCTTCCATAATTGTTAAATCCGCCGCAAAGTTCGTGTCATAAACTTTATCAAAGCCTAAACGTTTTAAAGCTGCGACCATTTTACCAGTAACAGAAGTTCCAATTGGCATACCAAATTCTTCACCTAAAGCAGCACGTACTGCAGGCGCGGTTTGTACAACAATATATTTACCTTCTTTTTTAGCTTGATCAAGTTTATCAATTTCACTTTTTTCCATTAAAGCACCAGTAGGACAAACATTAACACATTGTCCACATAAAATACATGGTGAGTTTTTCATTGAACGATTATAAGCTGGCGCTACAATAGTTTTAAAGCCACGATTTTCAAAGCCTAAAATACCAATTCCTTGTGCATTTTTACATCTTTCCACACATCTTCCACATAATACACATTTAGATGTATCACGAATGATAGATGGAGTTAATTCATCAATAGTAACTGGGGTTTTACTTCCTTCATACATGTTGTCTCTAGCACCAGTAATTTTAGCAACATTTAATAATTCACAATATTCATTTTTAGTGCATTGTTGGCAGTTCTTCGAGTGATTAGATAATAGCAATTCCACACTAGTTCTACGCGCACTAACGGCTTTTGGAGAAGAAATAATAATCTCCATTCCGTCATTAACTGGATATACACAAGACGCTACTAAACCTCTTGCACCTTTAACCTCTACTAAACAAACTCGACATGAGCCTCTAGAGCATTCACCATGATTAAAAGCACATAAAGTCGGAATTGTATATCCACATTTTTTAGCAGCTTCTAAAATAGTTAAACCAGCATCAACTTGATAAGAGTGACCTTCAATTTTAATATTTACTTTTTCCATCTTTTTCACCCCTATTTCTTTATAATTGCTTTAAATGGACATGCACTTATACACATACCACATTTAATACATTTGGTAGAATCAATAACATATGGAGTTTTACCAATTTCCCCATGAATAGCGTTAACTGGACATCCACGTGCACATTTACTACATTTCTTACAAACTTCTGGTTTAATATAATATTCCATAAGTTTTTTACATACTTTTGCTGGACACTTTTTATCCACTACGTGAGCAATATATTCATCTTTAAAATGACTCATTGTCGAAATAATTGGATTAGCGGCAGTTTGACCTAAAGCACATAACGAACCTGCTTGTGTAGCTCTTCCTAATTCTTCTAGACGATCAATATCTTCTAGTGTTCCTTGGCCATTAGTAATCTTAGTTAAAATTTCTAACATTCTTTTTGTACCAATACGACATGGTGAACATTTACCACATGATTCGTCACAAATAAACTCCATATAGAATTTAGCTACGTCAACCATACAGTTATCCTCATCCATGACAATTGCGCCTCCAGAGCCCATCATTGAGCCAAGAGCGACTAAATTATCAAAGTCGATTGGAGTATCTAAATATTCACTAGTTAAACATCCTCCTGATGGGCCACCTGTTTGAATAGCTTTGAATTTTTTATCATTTGGGATACCGCCACCAATATCATAAATTAATTCACGAAGTGTGGTTCCCATTGGAATTTCTACTAATCCAACATTATTAATTTTTCCACCTAAGGCAAATACTTTTGTACCTTTAGACTTTTCTGTGCCATACTTAGTAAATTCTTTAACGCCTTCACGAATAATATAAGGGACACAAGCTAAAGTTTCGACGTTATTAACAATAGTTGGTTTATCCCATAATCCTTTTACAGCTGGGAAAGGAGGACGAGGGCGTGGCATTCCACGTTGTCCTTGAATTGAATTTAATAAGGCCGTTTCTTCGCCACAAACGAAGGCACCCGCTCCTAATCTTAAATGAACTCTAAATGAGAAGTTTGTTCCTAAAATATTATCGCCGAGTAATCCTAATTCTTCAGCTTCTTTAATAGCGACAGTCAAACGATGTACTGCAATTGGATATTCTGCACGAACATAGAAATAGCCATTCTTTGCTCCAATTGCGTAGCCCGCAATCATCATACCTTCAATAACCGCTAATGGATTACCTTCTAAGATTGAACGATCCATAAAGGCACCTGGGTCGCCTTCATCACCATTACATACAACATACTTTTCTTCGCTATCTTGGTTATAGGCAAATTGCCATTTTCTTCCTGTTGGGAATCCGCCACCACCACGACCGCGTAATCCAGAAGCAAGTATTTCATTAATTACTTCTTGTCTATCCATTTTTAAAGCACGAGCTAATCCTTGGAAAGCACCATAGCCTAATCCTTCATTAATATCTTCTGGATTAATAACGCCACAACCATGTAAAGCAATTCGTACTTGTTTTTTATAGAAATTCAAGTCATCTTGTTTAGCAACTTTTTGGTGGGTATGTGGATCAGTAATTAATAAACGATCAATTACTTCTTTACCCATAATATCTTTTTCAATAATTTCTTCACAGTCTTCTACTTTAACCATGTGATATAAAGTATCTTCTGGGAAAATTTTAACAAATGGTCCTTGAGAACAGAAACCAAAACAACCGACTTGGTTAACTGTCACTTTATCTTCTAAATTATGTTCTTTAATTAATTCTTCTAAACGATTTTTAATTTCATCAGAATGTGATGATAAACAGCCTGTTCCGCCACACACCACAATAGCGCGTTTCCCGTTTTCTCCACTAAATTTAATATCTAAGCAATGAGTGCATTTAGCAATTTTATCTTTTAATTCTTGCTCTGTTTTAATCATTATGCTTCTCCTCCTAACTTACGATATTCATTAATTACTTGTTGTACTTGGTTAACAGACATCTTAGGATATACTTTGCCATTAATACTTACTGCAGGTGCAATACCACATGCTCCAATGCAACGTAAAGCATCAATAGTAAATAATCCATCTTCAGTTGTTTCTCCAGGTTTAATACCTAAAAGTTCGGAAAACTTGTCACATATTTGTTGTGCACCTTTAACGTAACATGCAGTTCCTAAACAAACCCCAATAACAAATTTGCCTTTAGGTTTCAAAGAAAAAAATGAGTAAAAAGTAACTACACCATATATTTCTGAAACAGGTATACCTAATTTTTCAGATACGATTTCTTGAACTTCAAAAGGAATATAGCCATATTCTTTTTGAACCTGACTCAAAATCATCATTAATGGTGTATTTTCGTTCTTATACTCAGCGATGATTTCTTCAACCCTTTTGCAAGCGGCTGAACTCAATTTTGCCATATTTTAAAAAATCCTCCTAGTAATAAGACATTTATATAAAACTATATAAATACCATAAAATACTTTTTTAGTATAACATAAAAAAATTGCATTTTGTAAATATTATTGCATATTTTGATATTTTTTTGATTTTTGTATTTTTTTGATATTGTAAGCGATTTAACCAATAAAAAAGTGCTTATTTTCTAGCAAAGAAAAGCACTAATTCTTAAACGTTATTGCAATTAATTTAGTATAGCAATACTTATGTTTAAAAATGCTGCAAAAGTTAACCAAACAACATATGGAATCCATAAATACGCTAAATTCCTATTAGTTTTAAATAAATAAATTGACATGTAAATACTTAATCCTAATAATATTACAATATCTATTGCACTTACTATTGGTAAATGTAAGCCAAAAAATAAAGGAGGCCATGAGACATTAAATAATAATTGAATATAGAAAATATTTGATCCTTTGATATCACCATTTTCTTCTAAACAATAATTAATATATCCGATTATTAAATATAAAATCGACCAAACAATCGGAAATACTAAAGTTGGAACATATACTTGAGTATTTAAACTATTATAATAAGTTGAAAAATTTCCTAAAAGCATAGAAATAACAAAATTAACCATTAACGAAAATAACAAATTAAAAATTAAATCGATATTTATTTTCTTCATATATTTATCCTCAAATTAATATATGTTACTTTATAATAAATTAGACGTCAAAAAAGGCCAGTCTATTCGACTAGCCTAATTTAATTATTAAATATTAATTATTTAACAAATTCAACAATAGCCATTTCAGCATTGTCACCACGACGTGGAACAAGCTTTAATACTCTTGTATATCCGCCATTACGATCTTTGTAACGAGGACCAATTTCGTTAAATAACTTGTCTAAAGCTGTTACTTTCTTTTCTGCATCACAATAAACTTCTGAGCGAACAACTGCAGCAGCTAAACGACGATTGTGTAAATCGCCAACTTTAGCTTTACTAACTAATTTTTCTGCTAAATTTTTGACATCTTTAGCACAGCCAGCAGTAACAGTAACACGTTCATGAACGATTAATTCTGATACAACGTTTCTTAACATTGCTTTATATTTGCTTGAAGTATAGGCAGCTTTAAAGCGAACGCCACCTTTACCATGTACATTCTTACGTCCTTGTGTAGCCATTTAAACTTCCTCCTAATCAATGTAATCCTTGAAGCCTAAACCAATACCAAGAAGTTTTTCTTTAACTTCTTTAAGTGATTTCTTACCAAGGTTACGTACTTTCATCATATCTTCTTCTGTCTTTTGAGTTAATTCTAAGACAGTTGCAATACCTGCTCTCTTTAAGCAGTTATATGAACGAACTGATAAATCTAATTCTTCAATTGTCATATCTTCATATTTATTAGATGTTTGTTCAACTGGTTCAGCAACAATGTTCATATCGCGTGTAATTTCGTTTAATTTCAAGAATTCTTCGAAATGAGCGACTAAGATTTTTGCAGCAAGCGCTACAGCATCTTGTGGAAGCATTGATCCATTTGTCCAAACTTCTAATTCTAAGTTTTCATAATTTGCATTATGCCCAACACGAGTTGGTTTAACTTCATAATTTACTTTTGTAATTGGTGAATAGTTGGAATCAGTAGCGATTGTACCAATATTCATACCTGTACGGAGTAATTTATTTCCTTCTGAAGTTACATAACCACGTCCATTACGGGCATAAAGTGTCATTTTTAATTTGCCACCTTCAGCAACGTGAGCAAGGACTAAATCTTGGTTAATAACTTCAACATCACCTGGGACAACTAAATCAGCAGCAGTAACAACTTTTGGTCCTTCTACTTCTAATTCAATTCTCTTAGTAACGGATTCTTCATCGTCAATTTTCAAAACTAAATCTTTTAAAGCAAGAACAATCATAGTAACGTCTTCTTCTACGCCTTCAAGTGCAGAGAATTCGTGACGAGCTCCTTCAACTTCAATAGCAAATACAGAAGCACCTGGTAATGAAGAAAGCATAACTCTTCTTAATGAATTTCCAATTGTTAATGCATAACCTCTTTCTAATGGTCCAACTACGAATTTACCATAATTTGTAGTACCATCGAATTCAGCAATATCAAATTTAATTTTTGCGAATGGACTTACGATTTTGCTCATATGTTTTTCCTCCCTTTGCAATCGTTAGTAGACTAAATAATATTTATTATCCACGTGGACGCTTTGGTGGGCGGCAACCATTGTGTGGAATTGGTGTAGTATCTGTAATCATTTGGATTTGTAATCCAGCTGCTTGTAAACTACGAACTGCAGAATCACGACCAGATCCTGGTCCTTTTACGTTAACGTCAACTGTTTTAATACCTTGATCAACAGCAACTTTAGCACAAGCTTCAGCTGCTAATTGAGCTGCAAATGGTGTAGATTTTTTAGCACCTTTAAATCCTAATGCACCAGCACTTGACCAAGCAATTGCATTACCTGCTTCGTCAGTGATAGTGACAATGGTATTATTAAATGTTGAGTGAA
>CAKPJO010000006.1 GCA_934162685.1 uncultured Bacilli bacterium
GATAGAAAGAATTGTTACGACACAGGTACTGCACCTTGTAAAGTAAATTGTCCAGCTCACGTTGCTGTTCAAGGTTACTTAAAAATGGCTGCTCAAGGAAGATATCAAGAAGCTCTTGCTTTAATTAAGAAAGATAATCCATTCCCTGCTATTTGTGGACGTGTATGTAATCATAGATGTGAAGATGCTTGTACACGTGGTACTCTTGATAAACCAGTAGCTATTGATGCTGTTAAGAAATTCTTAGCGGAATTAGATTTGAAAGCAGAAACAAGATATGTTCCACCTGTCGTAATTGCTTCTTCTCCTGCTAATGAACATCCAAGAACACATTGGGATGAAAAGATTGCGATTATTGGTGCTGGTCCTGCGGGATTAGCTTGTGCGTATTATCTTGCTACAATTGGTTATTTGCCAACTGTGTTTGAAAAATCAAAACGTCCAGGTGGTATGATGACTTATGGTATTCCTTCATATAAACTTGAAAAAGATGTAATTGATGCTGAAATTGAAATATTAAAAGATTTAGGCGTTGAAATTAAGTGCGGCGTTGAAGTTGGTAAAGATGTTACTATTCAAGAACTCAAAAAACAAGGATTTGATGCTTTCTATATCGCAATTGGTTGCCAAGGCGGAAAATTACCTGGTATTCCTGGCGAAGATGCTAAGGGCATTGAAATTGCCGTTGATTTCTTACATAACGCTACTGAAAATCAAGATAGGAAATTAAATGGTCCTACTGTTGTCGTTGGTGGCGGTAACGTTGCTGTGGACTGTGCAAGAACTGCTAAACGATTTGGCGCATCAAGCGTTAGCATGGTTTGCTTAGAAAAAAGAGACGAAATGACTGCATCTGAAGAAGAAATTTCTGAAACATTAGATGAAGATATTGCAATCTTAAATTCTTGGGGACCTAAAGAAATCGTTAAAAACGCTGATGGAACTATTAAATCAATTATATTCAAGAAATGTGTAAGCGTTAAAAATGCTGAAGGTAAGTTTGCTCCTACTTATGATGAAAATGAAACAATGGAAATTGAAGCTAAAAATATTGTCTTCGCTATTGGTCAAAAAACAATTTGGGGCGACTTATTAAAAGGAACTCAAGTAGAATTCGTTCCTAATACTCCACGTATTATCGCTGATAAATTAACATATCAAACAACAGATCCTGACATCTTCGTTGGTGGTGATGTCTTAACTGGTCCTGCATTTGTTATTGACGCTATCGAACAAGGTAAATGCGCTGCTGAATCATTACATAGATATGTAAAAGTAACTAAATTTGGTGCTCATATGACAATTGGTCGTAATAGAAGAGACTTTATCGAATTAGATAAAGAAAACTTAGACATCGATCAAGGCTATGACAAGGCTCAAAGACAAGAAGCAGGAATGAACGATAAAGTTGATTATAAACATTCATTTAAAGATGCTCACTTAACATTATCAGAAGATCAAGTTAAGATTGAAACTTCTAGATGTTTAGGTTGTGGTGCTTCTATTGTTGACCCTAATAGATGTATTGGTTGCGGTATTTGTACTACAAAATGTGAATTTGATGCAATCCACTTAGTAAGAAATCATCCAGAATGCTCAAAAATGGTTAAGAGTGAAGATAAATTCAAGCACATCTTACCTTATGCTATGAAACGTGCAATGAAGATTGTCTTTGCAAAGAAAACTCCAGAAGATAAAGTTGCAATTAAAAAACATAAAGACTACAAAAAAGCACAAAAACAAGCTAAAAAAGCAGCCAAGAAAGAAGTAAATAAATAATGCATGAATTAGGTGTTGTATTCTATGTTATCGATGATGTTAAAAAGGTAGCCATAGAAAACAAAGTTAATCATGTTCATTCTGTTACACTTGAAATTGGTGAAGTATCCACTGTAATTCCTAAGTATTTAATTGATTGCTGGAAATGGGCTATCACAAAACATGAGTTACTTAAAGATTGTGAGCTTAAAATTGAAACAATCGATGCCATAACTTATTGTGAAGATTGTCAAAGAACTTATCCTACTATCCAATATGGTAAAATTTGTCCACATTGTGGATCAGAACATACTTATTTGCTTAGAGGAAATGAATTTAACATAAAAGAAATTGAAGTCGATGAATAATAAAAAAACCGCTAGTTCGCTAGCGGATTTTTTATTGTTACAAATAAGTATAGCAAAATTGCACTTATTTTATGAAAAATGCATTTAATCGACTTTATATTAAAGTCCTACATATCCTACTTCATTAACAATTTGTTGTGCAACATCTTGTTTCATCCAATCAATAACCTTTTTTACATTTGGATTAGTATTATTAGAACTATAAACAGCATAAAAATTAGATACAATTGGATATGATTTGTTTTGAATGTTTTCTTTGTTTGGATAAATATCATTTAAGCTAATCATTTTCACATCACCATTTTTCACAACATCTTCAACATAATATCTAAAAGAAAAACCAATCGCGCTACCAAACCTATTTAATGGTTTAGATATAGTTTTTTCTCCATTCATAAAAGATAAAAACGCTGTTTGACTTCCGCTACTTTCATTCCTTTGTAAAGGAATAATTTGTTTATTATATCCTCCTAATTCTGACCAATTAGTATATTTGCCAGTATAAATGCCTTTTACTTGTTCAATAGTTAAAGAATCAATAGGGTTGTTTTTATTTACTAAAAACACAAATGATTCATATCCAATTGCTTCTAGCACCAACTCAACATTGTTTGTAGATGCATATTCTTTTTGTTGAGCAGATGGTTTAGCAAGTAGACCAATATCAATTTTTCCATCAACAATGCCTTTATAACAATTTCTAGTATTATTCATTTGTAATTTAGACAAAGGTGTATAATTACCGTTTACATATTCAATATCTTTTTTATCATATATAGCATTAACAAACGACGAACTAATTGGATAAAGTGCCGCCGCTGAGTCAATAATTGGTTTTTCTCCTGTTAAAGTTAAATTGTCTTTTTTCTTTATTATTTTTGAATTTTCTTCAAAAGGTAAATAATCGCCTAATTCGATAGATTTAGCTTGCATTGTAGGACTCCCGCTAGGTAAAACCAAACTAGTAAACAAACCAAAAATAGTTAAATCTATTACAGCAAAAGATCCAATTAATGAAAAAAGTAAAATAGTTTTTATTTTCTTATCCATTATCCTAACCTCGAAATAATTTCTATAATTGAAATATGATTAAAGAAACAAATTGTTATAATTGTCAATACGATTATTGATAATACGCCTAATGTAGTTATTAGTCCTAGTAGTTTTATAAATTTTTTATCCACACTTAAACCTCCTACATAAAATGAATAGGTCCCGCTATTACGTTAATAATTACACCTAAAGCTATTACTGCCACCCAAAAAACAATTCTTACTATAAGTCTAACTAACTTAAAATTTTCTATTTTATCTAAATCATTTTCTTTTTGTAGTTTTTTGCTATGAATAATCGCAAAAACAAGCCAAGCAATACCCAAAACCAAAATAATATCAAATATAAAATTTGATAGACACCTAGCTATAACTTGTATTACATAAATAATATACATGGTAAGTCTCATCTCCCGTTAACAATATAACAAATTTATTGCTAATTTTATGTGTATATTCGTTCCAAATTATGCATTTTTGTTCATTTATTATTATGTTTATTAATTAGTTTAATCAAAAAGTAAATTGCCCAACCTATTATGATAAGTGAGACAATCACAATTGAAAGTATTGGTAAAAATTTAACTGCAGGATCATTAACAAATTTTATTAACGCCTCAAATAACGCGGTCCACATTTCAGCGGTAGCGTCCGAAAATGAAAATCCATATCTTGACATTAAAACAAACTTTAATGTAACTAAAACTAAACTAAAAATAGTGATGATTATGCTCAATATTAATGCAACATTAAAAACTCCTTTTTTAAAGGACTCTTTTTTGGCTTTTTCCACTCTTAAGTATTCATCAATTTTGGTTATTATTTCTTTTGAATCAACAACACTTTCCGTATTTCCTATATCAATGTTTTGAAAAACAAGATTTTTAATATCTATAGCATAAAAATTACATAACAAAAATAATACTTCAGCATTAGGTATCCTTTCTCCAGCCTCATAATAAGCTAACGCTCTTCTAGATAGGCCCACCTTGTCTGCAACATATTCTTGTGATAATCCTAATTCTTTTCGTTTCTTTTTTAATTGCTCTGCAATGGTCATTTATATTTCCTCAACTGAGTTAATTGTAGCAAAATAAATAGATTATGTTAATAATAAAAATTTTTTAGTTAAAAAGTGACTCATTTATCACTTTCATAATATCAAACAAACTTAGTTAAAGCCCTTATTTTATTCATTAATTTACATATTGTTTCTAGACAATACCTTGTTTAAATAGTAAAATTAATAACGAGAATGGAGGAAAATTTATGAAGAAATTTTTCAAAGAATTTAAAACTTTTATAACTCGTGGCAACGTCTTAGATATGGCTGTTGGTGTTATCGTTGGTGGTGCTTTTACCGCAATTGTAAATGCATTAAGCAACAACATCTTAAAGCCAGTCATTAACTGGGTCTTAGCATTGATATTCGGTCAAGACTCATTAAGTAACATCTACACCTACTTAAAGAAAGTGTATATAAAAGATGCTCTTGGTAATGCAACAACTGAAATCGATCTTACTCAATCTATTTATATTGACTGGGGATCATTCATTAATGCTATTATCAACTTCATTATTATTGCATTCGTTTTATTCTGCATTGTAAAAGCAATCAATAAAGTACAAGAACAAACTAATGAAGCTAAACAAAAACTTAAAGATAAACATAAAAAAGAAGAACCTGCCACTAAAGAAGTGAAGGAAGAACCTGTAGTAGTTGAAGAACCTGCTCCTGCTCCAGCACCTGTAGTAGACGAAAACGTTGAACTACTAAAAGAAATTCGTGATTTATTAAAAGAAAACGCAAGTTCAAAATAATAATTAAGAGCACTTATTCGTAAGTGCTTTTTTGTTGTTCTTTTTCATAAAATGTAATTAGGTAATACTATGAACGAAGAACAAATACAACAACTCCAGAAATTTGTCGAATACTTATTAGACCTTACTCCTAATGAAATGGCTCTTTTAGGGTCTGCAATTGCAATATTGTTATCGCAACCTCTTAATCCTGCTCAACAAAATGTATTTGGTAACTTACTTGAATTAGTGGGGCAAATCATGCTTGCTATGGGAGCTCAAGGTCAATATATAAATAGTTTATTAAATAATCCTGACACTTCTAAAATTATTAATAATTGTTATCCAAGGAAAGATAAATAATTATTTTACTATGCTTATTTCGTGTAAAACCAAAGGTAATGAACTAATTAAAAGTATAAATAACCATTCTTCTATATTTAAACTTGCAGTATGGAAAATACGATTTAATGAAGGAATACTAATAACTAGCATTTGTAATATGAACCCAAGCAAAAATGCTATAAACAATATAACATTTTTCTTTTTTAATATTTTAAATACTGATAACTTGGTATCTGACATACCAATCATATGGAATAATTGTGACATTGCTAATGTAACAAATGCAAACGTTCTCGCTTTATTTAAAATATCTTCATTATCACTTAAAAGCATATACACATTATTAAATAAATTATGATATCCATAATTCTTTAATACATAAGAAACCGGCAAAACCAAATAACTAATTAAAGTCAATAATGTAATCAATACGCCATAGCCAAATAAGATTTTATAGCCACCCTTAGCAAATAAAGATTCATTTTTATCTCGTGGTTTTTCATTCATTATTTCATCACTATTTTTGTCAACTCCTAACGCTATAGCAGGTAAAGAATCAGTAATTAAATTTATCCAAAGAATATGAACTGGCACCAATGGGATTGGTAGCCCAAATAATATTCCTACAAGCATAGCCATAACTTCCGCAAAATTGCTAGATAAAAGAAATAATGTGGTTTTCTTTATATTAGCGTATATTCCTCTTCCTTCTTTTACTGCTTTCACTATTGAGACATAATTATCATCTAATAAAACCATATCAGATGCATTCTTTGCAACATCAGTTCCTCTTTTCCCCATAGCAATGCCAACATCTGATTTACGTAACGATGGAGCGTCATTGACGCCATCGCCAGTCATAGCCACAACATTATTATCTTCTTGAAACAATTGAACTAATTCAATCTTATTTTTTGGTGAAACACGTGCAAAAACACTTTTATTTTTTATTATTTCTTTCTTTTTACGATTATCCAAATTATCAAATTCCACACCTTCAATACATTGATTTTTATTTGAAGCTATTTTTAATTTATTAGCAATAGCAAAAGACGTATCAATGTTATCTCCGGTAAGCATAATCGTTTTAATTCCGGCTTTATTTAATGTAGCAATTGATTCTTTGACTCCCGTGCGTGGAGGATCAATCATACCCACAAATCCTAAAAATATTAAGTCAAATTCATTTAATTCCTCACTGCTTTTATAAGCTAAAGCAATAACACGTAAGGCACGCGATGTTAAGGTTTCCAATAATTGTTTTCCTCTTTTTATATTATCTTTTGTCATTAGTTCTATTTTATTATCTAGCATAATATAACGGCATTTTTGGATAATTTCTTCACTTGCACCTTTAACAAATACATAAGACTTATTATTCTTATGTACTAATACACTCATCATTTTTCGCTCACTAGAAAATGAGTTTTCTTTTAGTTTTGTAAACACAAAATTTTTATCAAACGACTTAGCAAATTTTAAAAGTGCGACTTCAAGAGGATCTCCACTATAAGTTTTATCATTTTTAAGGCTATTACACGCTAGCATCGTTGCACATAGCATATTAAATGTTTCATTATCATTTATGTTGCTTAGTTCATATGATTTATCATCATAAATAAGATTAGTAACTGTCATTTGATTTTCTGTTAATGTGCCGGTTTTATCGGTTAAAATAACATTCACAGCGCCAAGTGTTTCTACAGCATGAAGTTTACGAATAATCATATTGGTCTTCACCATCTTTTGTACACCCATAGCTAAAACAATAGTAACTACCGCTGGTAATCCTTCTGGTACTGCCGCGACCGCTAAAGAGATGGATGTTATAAACATTTCAACAACATTTCTTTTTTGTATTAATGCCACAAAAAATAACAATGCACAAATAGCGATAGTAATTATACCTAAAAGTTTTCCTAAATCTCCTAGTTTCTTTTGTAAAGGAGTAGGTGTTTCTTTATGACTATCAATCATCTTAGCGATATTGCCTATTTCTGTATTCATTCCCGTTTTAGTTACAATCATTTCGCTATGTCCTTGTAATACTAAAGTAGACATAAACACTTCATTTAATCTACTAGCTAACGGAGTTTTATCATTACTTACAAAATTTTCATCTTTTAGTATAGGGTGTGATTCTCCAGTTAACGAGGATTCATCACATAATAAATTATAACTATTAAAAATAATTCCATCAGCAGGAACAGCATCACCCTCATTTAATAAAACAATATCACCCACTACTAATTGTGCAACATCTATTTTTTTATATATTCCATCTCTTTTTACTGTTGCAAGCGGATGCGTCATCATTTTTAATGATTCAATAGCTTTATTAGCCTTTTCACTTTGAACAAAACCCACTATTCCATTCATCAAAACTACAAATAAAATTATTATCGCATCTGTATATTCTTTTAATATTATAGAAATAATGCCAGATAACAAAAGAATATAAATAAGTACATCATTAAATTCCTTAAGAAAACGAATAAAAATAGATTCTTTTTTATGGCTCTTTAATTCATTTAAGCCATCATTAGCTAACTTTACTTTAGCTTCTTCTTCTTTTAATCCTAGTTTTAAGTTTGTTTTTAATTTTTGTTCAATGTTTTTTTCCATAATTTTAATAAAAAGCCTTTAGCTTATTACTGCTAAAGGCATTACACTAAAATATATGTTTTATTTAATATACTAGAACACATTATATAAATCTTCTGAGTTCAATTTTTCTGATACTGCTTTTATATCTTTTTCATATAATTCTAATTCAACTTTTTTGGCAACAGCATCTTCAATTTTATTAATACGTTTTTTTACTCCTTGAATAGCGATTTCGCTTTCTGATAGACTTTCATTTATCAAACCGCTTACGAGTAAATATACACGTTTTGTCGCAATTGAATTGTCTTTTGCTAATGTTTTTCGATCTTCGGATTCTAATACATCCCAATAATATTTGGATGCATCTTCTAAAGAACTATTTAATATTACAAAATAAAGTTTTTGGAAACGATAACGGTATGCTGTAGAGGTATCTAAAGCATCCATATCAGATAAAATGATATCAACAATTTCTTCAGCTTTTTTATAATCTTTTTTGTTTAAAGCTTCATAATATGCATATCTATTAATCAATATTGTCATTGGAGTAATATTCTTATAGACTGTTATATTTTCTGGTTCTAATCCTAAGCGTGTTTCATCTTCAATACGCATAAATTCGTTATATGCTTCTGCATTTTCTTTTTTACCTAATAATTTTAAACGATATCCATCATTTAAAATATCTGTTTTCATTGGAATAATGTTATAAAGAACAAATACTAGTCCCATTCCAAAATAAATTAGTAGTCCATATTTTATAGTAGCAGGAACAGATTTTATCATATAAAGAATTAACGCAACCAAAACTGAAATTAAGAAAGCAATTAGTCCTCCTCTTAAAAATGAGGCCGGATTAGATTTTTTGTCTTTTGAAATTGGAGTAAATCTTGTTTCACTAAATAATCCTTCAAAACCTTCGAACTTAAAAGCCCATTTATCAGATTTTTTATACCAACATAAACCAAATAAATTTAAATATGTTAATTTATATCCGCCGATTTTTGCACCAATTATATGTCCTAATTCATATATCAAGGTAAACACTAGTACTGATATCGCCATGCATATTAATACATATGGCCACGCTTCTGCGGTAGTAAGTTCAAGTGCACTTATAGCCACAACAATTACCGTTTGTCCAACAAGATATATTAAAGCAAACATAATCAAATATACAATTATTGTGCCTAATTCATTTTTTTCCATAATAGTCACTCCTTTTGAATTGATTACAACATTATAGCATCTAGTCAATAAAAAAACATTAAAATCAATTATTTGTACTTTATAAGAGATGGAATAAAGCCACTATTTAGTTGTTCTAATCGATTAATCAATTCTTCTTTCTTTTCTTTCATGTCTTGATCAATCCACAAAATCACACAACTTGTCATTCCAGATACGTAATAAGTTACATAGAATCTTTTTTCTTCACTTGTAAACTTATTAGTTTTATCCAAAGCCACAAATTGTTTTAAAAGAGTCGAAAAGAAATAGCTATGAACAAATTGTTCAAATAAATCACGTGCAGAACTATCAAGTATATGTTTTACAAATTTTTTATTTTTGTTTACATATTTAACCATATTTGAAACCATTTCTTTCCAATCTTTGGTTTCTTTATTTATCAAACTTGTTTCATTTAAAAATATCCAAGTAATCAAATCATAAATATCACGGAAATGATAATAAAATGTTTGTCTTTTAATATTACAATAATCCGATAATCGTTGAACTGTAATATTATCTAGTGATTCATCAAATATTAAGTTTTTTAAGGCGTCCGCTAAAAGTTCTTCTGTCTTCATTTTATTTACGTAATTTAGCGTACTCAACAGCAATCATTGAACCAATTTTAGCATTGTTTAATACTAATTTAATATTAGATTCTAAAGATTCTCCTCCACTTAATTCACAAATCTTGCTTAATAAGAATGGTGTTGTTTCTTTGCCATGTACTCCTAAACGTTTCATTTCTTCAATAGCGTCATTAATACATTTATCAATTACTTTCTTATCCATTGCATATTCTTCTGGAATTGGATTTGAAATGAGAATACCACCTTTTAAATGATTATCACGTTTTGCTTTAATAATTGTTGCTCCATCTAATGGTGAAGTAATTGCATAATCACAATTAAGTCCACTATGAGCAGTATAGAAATCTGCCAATTCAATAGTTTTATAACCAAGTACCGTTACACCAAATGTTTCTAAATATTCTAAGGTTAATTTTAAATCAAGAATTGCTTTTGCTCCTGCACAAACAACAGTAACATCAGTATTAGCTAATTCTTGTAAATCCGCGGAAATATCAAATGTTTCTGGTGCACCACGATGAACTCCTCCAATACCACCAGTAACGAATACTTCAATACCCGCTTCATGAGCAAGAATCATTGTTGTTGCAACAGTGGTTGCGCCCCATAATTTACGAGCATAAACTACTGGTAAGTCACGTCTTGATACTTTAATAATACCTTTTCTTTTACCAAATTCTTCAATTTCGTCTTTGCTCATACCAACAACGCCAACACCATCAATAATGCCAATTGTTGCTGGAACTGCACCATGTTTTCTTACTTCTTCTTCAACCATTAATGCTGTTTCAACATTTTTTGGATATGGCATTCCATGTGATATAATTGTGGATTCAAGAGCCACAACTGCCTTTCCTTCTTCTAATGCCTTTTTGACTTCTTCACTGATTCTAATCATTTAAAACACCTCTTTCTTTGCCACGAATGAATCTATCAAACAAATAGTATATAACGAAATAAATAATTGTAAATACTACAATTATGCCTATTGTAGTAAGAATATTTGTGGTTGTTAATTCTGATGGATATATTTTAAAAATATTTAATGCTTTACCGCCAATAACAATAAGTTTCTTTTCTGATACTATTGATAAAACAACAAATAAAGTAACTGTTAAAACCGTTAAAGAAGAAAACAAAATTGTTCTATATTTATTAAATGGCCAACAGCATCTAAACAATACAACCAAACACATAAACGAAATAATAAACATTCCCATTGTTTGAATAACATGCTCTGATCCAACTGCTCCATTTAGATTCAATAAAAGCAAGGTTAATACCGCTAAAGTGATTGTTACGCCACCCGGTATTGCGTTGCACACAACATTATTAACAAAACCGCCTTGAATCACTTTATCATTAGGTTGTAACGATAAGAAGAATGATGCAATTCCAATTCCACAGAATTCCCAAATATATAGGTGTTGCGTTTCAAAAGGATATTGGAATGTTGCAGCAGACTTAAAAATCATACCAATAACTGCCACAATTAATAAAATTACAGAAAGTAAGAAAGCAAATATTGTTTTATTCAAAAATAACGAACAAGTTTGTTGTAAGTTGTTTACAACTCTTCGCCCTTCTTGAACTATTTCTGGCATATGTGAAAAGTCAGAATCCATTAATACTAAGTGTGAAGAATACTTTGTCGCGTCTGCACCACTAGCCATGGCTATCGAACAATCAGCTTTTTTTAAAGCGATAATATCATTTACGCCATCCCCGGTCATAGCAACTGTCTTATTAGCTTCTTTTAAAGATTCTACAAGCAATGCTTTTTGCTCTGGGGATACTCTACCAAAGATTGTATATTTTAATGCTGAAGCTTTAACTTCATCATCACTAAGACCATCTAAATTAATTATTGAATCATAATTATCAACACCACATTGTCTTGCTATTTCACTCACCGTTATTGGATTATCACCAGAAATAATTTTTATATCTACATCATTTTTTTTAAACCAACTAATAGTGTCATAAGCATTTTCACGAATATTATCTTTAATTGATATAAAAGCAACAATTTTGCATCCTAGTGGTAACACATCTTTCTTACTAGGTAAAAGCGAATGCGCTAAAACTACCACACGTAATCCTTTTTTAGATAATTCTTCAATCTTTTCTTGAGCGGACTTAGGAAGCTTTTTAATTATAAACTCCGCTGCTCCTAAAACATATGTACCTTTGTTTTTAAACGTAACCATTGAATATTTTCTAACACTAGAAAAAGGTACGATATTTGTGGCGGTGTAAATGTCATTGAGCGGACAATCTTTTATAATCGCCTTTGCTGTTTGATTTTTATCTTGAGTAGCATTTAACATTGATCCTAATATTTCTTTTATTTTGTTAACATCAGTATTGCCTACTACTTCAATATCATTTATTGACATAGTTCCATCCGTTAAAGTACCTGTTTTATCAAAGCATAATACATTTGATCTTGCTAGCATTTCTATAGAATATAATTCTTGAACCATTGTTTTCTTTTTACCCAATCTTAAAACACCAACTGCAAGTGTCATTGAAGTAAACAAGAACATTCCGGCTGGAATCATTCCAATCATTGACGCTGAAGTACTTTTAACAGCTTCTTTAATTTTTTCACTTGTCTCTAATGCTTGAGAATTAAAGAAATCTTTAAAGAAAAGCATAATGCCTAAAGGAATTATTACAAGACTAATAATATGAAATATTTTATTCAATGATTTAAGCAATTCTGATTTAGGTCGTTTAAATTGCTTAGCCTTAGATTGTATTTCTTCGACCAAAGAGTTCTTACCAACTTTTTCCGCTCTTAACGTGGCTTTACCACTAATAACATAGGATCCAGAATAAGCTAAGTCGCCAACTGCTTTTTTTATTGATAATGATTCACCAGTGATAATTGATTCATCTACTTCTAATTCTCCATCAATTACTATTGCATCAACACTTATTTGTTTTCCCGTTTCTAAAAAGAAAATATCATCTAATACTATTTCTCCTGTTGGGATATCTTGATTTTTTCCATCTCTTATTACTTTAACAGTTGGTTCAACAGATAATTTTAATTTTTCTACCAATCTTTTTGCTCTAATATCTTGAAATAATCCAATAATCATATTTAAAATCATTACTGTCATAAATGCGATTATGCCTTCTGCATTTCCAATAGCAATTTCCGCAATAGCAATGATTGTTAAAAGTATATTAAAAAAGGTCAAAACATTGCTTTTGATTATTTCAAAATATGTTTTTGTTGTTTGCTTTGTTGTCTTATTAAAAAGTTTTTGTTTTATTCTTTTTTCGACTTGTTCACTTGTTAATCCAACATCAATTGGGGTATCAAATCTTTCTATAGTTTCATCCGTAGTCGCTTGTCTTTTCATTTCGCTAACCTCATATAATTATTATATAAAAATAGACATAAAATAATCAACAAAAAAAGAGTCTATAGACTCTTTATATTATATTTATATAAGATATTCTTTTATTTAGGTATTAAAAAGGAGCGTTACTATGAACGCTCCCAAATAATTTTATTTATTTATAATACGGAAAGAAACTTTGTATGTATAAACGTAACCAAGGTTTGCAGTATCATCAGAAACACTTTGTTGAATACAAGCTTGTAATGTTAATACGTAATGTTCTTTAACTGTTTCGTTTGTTTCTTCATCAATGCCTTCTGGTACTAATTCTGCTGTTAATTTAGTAGTAACTGTAGAGCCAGTTTTCTTTGAGTTTTTATAGATAGTTCTAATACTTCTAATGATACTAGCATCTAATAAAGAAATATTGGGTTCTTCGCCTTCATTATATGGAGTAGTTACTTTACCATTAGAATATCTACTTGTTCCATAGAATTTTTGAATTTGATAGTTATTGCCATCTTGATTAAATTGTTGAATTGTTCCACTTTCAGCATAAGTTTCGCCAGATTCATCTGTACCCATTTGGCTAAAGAATGTAACAAGAATTCCATCATTATAAAGAGTTGAGTCAGAAGAGAATTTTTCTTCAGTTTTACTAGAAAGGTTTTGATAATAATATTGTTCTCTTACTAATCCTGTTGGTTCATTAACTTCATCAGCGATTAAAGAATCATTAAGTTGTTCTAATAAATCTTCAGCTTCTGCGTGTTTGTTACCATCAGCGATTGTTGGAATTAAAGTACCATTATCATAATACTTGTTGTAATCAAAGATTGCTTTTTCTTCTGCAGTTTGATTATAATCACCAATTTCTTCATAGCCATAACTAAACTTCATATCATAAGTTTGTAATGATTCACCATAGTATGTGAAATTAAACACATAACCATATTCTAATAAACGATTTGTAGAATCTAATTTAGCATATATTGTTTCGACAACGCCTTGTCCAGCATATGTTGTTCCTTCATCATAATAGACGTTGTGGTTATATTGTAAAGTTATATTACCATCTTCATCTTTTTCAGAACTAAACCATTCTGTATATTTATCAAATGTTAAGTTTCCATCGTTATCAACAGCGTTATATTTGTCTTTAGAAAGTAATTCAACAAATGCATCTCTCATTTGGAAGTTAAAGAATTCTTTTACTGGTTCTTTAGATGCATTAGCTTGCATAACACGATAGTTATCCGGAATTGAATATTTTTCTCCATCTTTTAATTCAGGTTCACTTTCACCATCTTTTGGAAGTGCATGAACAACTTGAACGAAGTTATTAACGCCATCAACTAATTGGTTGTTGATTATTGATTTTGATTTTGAAGTTACTGTTTTATGTTCTTCATATTGATCATCAATAGCTACTTCTTGATCTTCGTTATAAATTTGAGTAATGACATCATTATCATAAACGTTATATGTCATGTCGATTGTAGATGATTTATATCCAGCATCAATTTCAAAATAAACATAATCATAAGTTTGTACAGCGTGAGCGCTCATACTAGTATTATCTTTTACTGCTGTTGGAAGTAAAGAAGTTAAAGCAAAGAATTGATCTTCGTTTAATATCCCAACGAATTGTTCATGTTCCCCACTAGCGCTATCTTGTCTAACCGAAACTTTTTTAGCACTCTTTTTAACAGTTTTTCTACTTGAACTAGATGATGATTCTAATTCAATGAATTGACTTGGATCAAGAACTTCTACATTGTTATCCTTGCTTGTTCCACGATCATAATAATAATATCTATTAGATTGTGTTCTCTTGGCATATTCTTCCCAGTTATATTGAGCTGAGACGTTTTCTTCAACAGACAAAAGTTTTAATCCATTTATTTCTTCTTTTTCTTTTAGATTGGTTGATGAGTTGTTATTGTTGTTATTGCTACCATTATTACTATTACCAGTATCGCAACCAACTAACATTCCAGCAATTAATGCTAAAGGCAATATAAATCCTTTTTTCTTCATACTAAATCCTCCTCTTAACACATATTTAAAACACAAATACTGTATATGAAATAATACTATTATTTCGACATAATGTCAAACCATTTTTGCATTGAAAGTGCCACCATAAAAGCCAGTTTAATACGTTACAGTTGCTAATCCATCGTCATTAATAACAACAATATATGATTTATCAACATTTTTTATTGTCAAATGCACACTATTTTGCTCGATGTTTTGAATTTCAAAGCCTAATGAAACATAAAATTTTATTGTGCCATTAATATTTTCAACATAATAAGTATTTTGATTATTTGCAGTTCTCTTTATAACCTCTATTCCTTCTACTTGAATTGTTTCAGTTTGATATTTTACTTTCGAAGACGATCTAAAAATTAACAAAAATGCAACAACGCATATAAAAGACGCTATCGAGATAGACAAAGCGATAATATTGACTGTTTTAAATATTTTTTTCATAAAATCACCAAAATTATTTTGGTTAAATTTTATTTAATTTATGCTACTTTCTTTTGCTTTTAAAAAACTTCTTTAAAAGCTCACTTGCTTCATCCTCTTTTATTCCACTAACAATTTTTGGGAAATGATTTATTCCTTTTTGTTCAAATAAATTATACGAGGAACCTAACGCTCCTCCTTTAAGATCTTTCGCTCCATAAATAACTTCATCTATTCTTGACCACATGATTGCTCCTGCACACATACTACATGGTTCTAAAGTAACATACATCTTACAACCTATTAGTCGCCAAGATTTTAATTTTTTACTAGCTTTTTTGATGGCATTTATTTCGGCGTGCGCCGTTGGATCTTGTTTGCTTTCACGAGTATTATGACCTCGAGCGATAATTTTACCATCTTTAACAATTACCACACCAACCGGCACTTCATCTAAATCAAAAGATTTATGTGCTTCTTTTAAAGCTTCTTGCATAAATTTTTCATCTTTTTCCATGTTTTTCACCACCAAAAAACCATTGCACATGAGAAAGACGCTTATGGCTGCTACGTTCCCGTCCTGACCAGGTTCACACTTTGCTCATCGCAATGGCAATATTATTATAGCATAGTTTTATCGCAAAAATGCAATATTTTTTTACTTTTAATAAAAAAGATAGAGCAATTTAAAAATCACTCTATCAATAATATACTTAAATTATTTTTTCTTTGGATACAATACTTTTATTCCACCCATAAATGGAACTAAAGCATCAGGGATAATAACAGATCCATCTTTTTGTTGATTTTGTTCAAGCAATGCTGGAAATAAGCGAGATGTTGCTAATCCAGAAGCATTTAAAGTATGACAGAATTTTGTCTTTCCTGTTTCTTTATCACGATATCTAATCATGCCTCTACGAGCTTGATAATCTCTAGCATTTGATGCTGAAGATACTTCTTTATAAATGCCCATAGATGGAATCCAAATCTCAACATCATATGTTCTAGCCATTGAGTGAGAGCAATCTGCAGCGGCTAATTTAGAAATTTGGAAATGTAATCCTAACCCTTCTACTAATTTAGCAGCTTTATTAACTAGTTCTTCAAAAGCTTTATCTGATCCTTCTTCTGTTGTATATTGAACCATTTCTACTTTATCAAATTGATAACCACGAATCATACCTCTTTCTTCAGTACGATAACTACCAGCTTCACAACGATAGCAAGGGGTATAAGCAAAATATTTCTTTGGTAATTCTTCTTCTGATAAAATTTCTTTACGATGCAAATTTACTAAAGCAGTTTCCGCAGTTGGAAGCATAAATTTATCTTGCCCCTCAAGCCAGAAAACATCTTCTTTAAATTTTGGAAATTGACCCGCTGTATAACCACTTTCTTCATTTAATAAATGTGGTGGTAAAATCATTGTATATCCATCTTTTAAGTGGGTGGTAATGAAATAATTAATTAACGCCCATTCTAATTGAGCGCCTAATCCAGTATAAATCCATGTTCCACGTCCAGATATTTTCGCAGCTCTTTCATAATCGATTAACCCTAAAGATTCTGCTAATTCAACGTGATCTTTTGGTTTGAAGTCAAATTCTGGTTTCTTACCAAAAGTATAGATTGGTTTATTATTTTCTTTTCCACCTGGTAATAAGTCATCATCTGGTAAATTTGGCAATGTTTCAACAAATTCTTTAATTTCTTTTTCTAAATTAGCTAAGTCTTCTTCATTTTTAGCATTTTGTGCTTTTAAATCTTTAACTTTAGCAAATATTTCTTGAACATCTCCGCCGTTTTTCTTAACAACTGGTACAGATGCTGATAATTTATTGATTTCTGCTTTTACTACTTCTACTTTTTGAATAAGTTCAAGTCTCTTATCCATTTTTTCGATAGTGCTGGTAAAATCAACATCCCATCCTTTTTTCTTTAAAGCTGCAGACACATATTCTGGCTTTGTTTTGATTAAATTTAAATCTAGCATGTTTTTTTCCTCCTAAAAAAATAAAAACGTCCCAATATGGGACGTAAATAACCGTGGTACCACCCAATTTACACTTAACTATTAAGTATATCTTGAACACTTTTAACGCAAGTTAACGGAACGATTAAGTTCTCTCTATGAGACGGACTAACTATTTCACATTTACGCTTTGCACCAACCAGCGATTCTCTAAAAATGTTTAATAATATTTTTCTCAATCTTTGAGCACCTTTATTTTATTATTCTTTTTAATAAATATCAACTAAAATTCTTTATACGTTCTCTTGGATACTTTTTAAATACATAAGTGCTTTCCAATATAAATATGCTGACCATTTTCTTTTCTTTGTTGAAAAACGAATTTTTTCTTTTAAAAATCTGACTTCTAAAACATCTTTATATTGTAACATTACTCTTTTTATACTTTTTATATCAACATTAATAACTTCACCATTAAATAAAAATTCAATATGATTTTTATATATTTTCAAATAGGTTTTTTGATAATTGTTTTTAAAATAATCTACTTCTTTAGTATGTTGTAATTCTAAATCTTTTGCTTCAAGAATAAGTTCATCGCTTTTATGATTATCAATCAATCTTTTTAATTCATCATATTGCCAATCATCTAATTTTGTTAATGATGAAGAAAAATTATTTTCATTTCTTAACGAACAATCACGATGATATTTAGCTTTAAAATCACAATTTGTACAATATACTGTGTCTCCTTTAGAAGAAAGCACTTCTAACTTATGACATTTTGGACACATATATAATCCCAATTCTAGCCATTCTGCACGTGCAAAGCCAATTCTTTGCTTATTTTTATTTTCTACGTGATATTTAAAGTCATCTACTTTTATACCATTTGTAATTATTTTATGCAAAGTCTCTAAATCCATCTCTTGAACTTGCTCTTTAGTTAACACTTCTTGAATTGAATAGACTATTTTATTATGGTGAGCATATTTACTCCAGCGTGACGCTCTTACACCTGCGCCATTAATTCGAAGAACTACCACTGGTACTTTCATCATTTTCACAAATTTAGCAATACTTATATCAACCGGTAATGTACGACCAAACATGTCAATATCTCCTTCAGGATATACTCCTATGCTTTGTCCTTCTTTTACTAGCTTTTTCATCATTAAAATATCAGATATATCGCTGTCAGATACTCCACGTTTTACTTCACCAAGTAATGTTCCACTTACAAAAGCCAAAAATTTATTTTTGAACATTTCATCATGCACAATAAAATGAATTACTCGTGTCATGAACATAACGTTTGCATATATTCCATCCCAGTTACTTAAATGATTTGATATAAATAGAACTGGTCCTTTTGGTACTTTCTTTTTATTTCTTTTAAAGCGTACATGTTGAAATAGCGTAACATACAAAAAAACAAATGGTCTTAAAATTGTATAAAACACATATTGAGGCCATTTTTTTATCTTTTTTTGCTTGCTTTTTTCCATCATTACACACACTTTCTATTTTTGCCTTACAAAATTAATTTTATCATTAATTTGACGATTTTTTCAATTTAATTATCAACTTTATGCATAAAAAAATTACTTATACGTTTATTATATTTAATTCACATAAAAAAAGAACAACAAAACTTATACATTTTGTTGATTTCTTTTTTAATAACCATATTTTGAACAAACTTGTTTTGTATCTGAACTATAATTTTTAAATACTCTGCAAGCATAAGAACGATCATCAATGAAAGGATTTCGATTTCCTTGAATTTCCATAACTGCTTCATTTCTTCTTATTTCAGAAGCATCGATATCATATTTATAATTCCATTCAAGTAAATCAGATAGTTTTCCCATTGTTTTATTCGATGTGCTATCATTGTTTTTATCTATCAATGTTAACGAACTACTTGCAATTGTACAATAGAAAATTATTCTTGCTGTTATTCCTCGATAATATTCTTTTCCAAAGCTTTCCATTGCTGGATCCCAGCCCGTTGATCCTGATTTTCCGCCTTCAACAAAGAAAGCATTACCTCTAGATCCATTTTCACTAGATAATGTTGGTCTAGTCATGTGTAAGTCACCTTCAACTGCGCTACCACCACGAGAATTAGGCCAAACATGTTCACGATTCACACTACCACTAAACGATCCAGAAAATTTCACACTAGCGCCAGAATAGAAACAAATAACATTATTTGGATTATCTGGATCTCCATCTGTTTGTAAATAATATTTACCTAGGTTTTTATATCCAACTGTTTTCTTTCGTTTACTATTATTAAGTTTTCTTAGTTCGTTTAATAAATTATTATCTTGTTTGCTGTTATCTACATCTTTGTAATATCCATCATGACTTAAATCTGTTGATGCTGAATTAGATGGAGTATTATTTGATGGGCTTATTGATGGCTTAGAAATATTCTCACTTGTACTTGAAGCACTAGTACTAGTAGATGGTAAAATCGCACTTATTCCATCATCACAAGAACACATTATTGCTAATAAAATTGATCCTAGAATAATATTTCTTATTTTGGTTTTCATTACAATCCTTCTTTCATAAATGCTTATATTCATTTTGTGTTAGTGAATACATAATATCACTTTTTTTCAATTTAACAAATTAATAATTATTATATTATATAAATTACTAGCAAAATTATATTATTTTTAAATATAAACATTTATATTTAATAAACACACCATAAAAAAAAGCCACTATTTAACTAGTGACTTAATTTGATTTTGTTTAGTTTAAATTATTTTTCTTCTTCAACAATTTCTTCTTGTTCTTGGTGTTCAACAACCGCAACAGAAGATACACGTTGATCATCATCTAAACGAATAATTTTAACACCTTGAGTATTACGTCCAGCAATCTTAACTTGTTCAAGTGGTATTCTAATAATAACTCCAGCCTTAGTAATAACCATTAAATCTTCATTACCATTTACAGCGCGAATTGTTACTAAATTACCAACTTTTTCAGTTGCGTGAATGGTGATAACACCCTTAGTTCCACGTGAAGTCATACGATAATCAGTATAGTGTGTCATCTTACCATAACCACGATCGGTAATAGCTAAGATATATTCTCCTTCTAAGCTTGTTACCATTCCTACTGCAGTTCCACCATCGATATTCATACCACGAACACCAGAAGCAGTTCTTCCCATTGGACGAACATCATTTTCGTTAAAGTTAACCATTTTGCCTAAACTTGATGCAATACCAATTGTGGCATTTCCATCAGTTAATTTAACATCTAATAAGTGATCTCCTTCACGAAGAGAAATAGCAATCTTACCATTTTGTCTAATCAATTCAAATTCTTTAACTGGTGTACGTTTTACAACACCTTGTTCAGTAGCAAAGAACAAGTAATCAGATTCACGATATTCATCAACAGTAATAATTGATTTAACAACTTCATCTTTTTCTAAACTCAACAAGTTAACTACTGGTAATCCTTTTGCGGATCTAGAGAATTCAGGAACTTGATATCCACGCATTCTATAGACTTTACCATAACTTGTAAAGAACATTAAATCAGTATGTGTTTTAGCATGTACTAAGATATCTACAACATCATCTTCATGTGTTTGCATACCTTTAACACCACGTCCGCCACGATTTTGAGTTCTAAACGTGTCGGTTGATAATCTCTTAATATAACCGTTTTTAGTTAATGTAATGATGATTTCTTCTTCTGGAATTAAATCTTCATCATCAATATTTGAGATTTCATTAGAAATATGTGTTCTTCTTTCATCACCGAATTTATTTTTGATTTCTTCTAACTCATCTAAAACGACTTTTAATTCATTTTTACGATCAGATAAGATTTCTTTATATTCAGCAATTTGAACATTTAAACGCGCAATTTCATCTTCGATTTTTGCTTTTTCTAATCCTGTTAATTTAGATAAACGCATATCAAGAATTTCTTTAGCTTGAATTTCAGAAATATTATAAGCCTCAATTAATTTTGCTTTAGCGTCATCAGTAGATTTAGCACTCTTAATAATATCAACAACATCATCAATATTATCAATAGCGATGATTAATCCTTGTAAAATATGATTTCTAGCTTCTGCTTTTCTTAATAAAGTTCTTGTACGACGTCCAATTACTTCAACTTGGAAATCAAGGTAATATTTAATTAAGTCTGGCATTGGAAGAATTCGTGGTTCTCCATTAACAAGACATAAGTTAATAACACCAAATGAACATTGTAATTGTGTTAATTTATAAAGTTTGTTTAATACAACTTCTGCGATAGCGTCTCTTCTTAATTCAATGACAATTCTAATACCTTCCTTATTAGATTCATCACGAATATCCGTAATTCCTTCAACAATTTTATCACGAACCAAGTGCGCAATATTCTCAATCATTAAAGCTTTATTTACTTGATATGGAATTTCGGTAATTACAATACGTTTCTTTCCATTTTCTTGTTCGATGATTTCGGCACGAGAGCGAACAACAACTGATCCTTGACCAGTTTCATAAGCTTTTCTAATGCCGCTTTTTCCTAAAATAATGCCACCAGTTGGGAAATCTGGACCATAAATATAATTATTCATTAAATCCACTGCGGAAATGTCAGGATTTTCTGCAACAGCGTGAATTGCATTAATAGTTTCTTTTAAATTGTGTGGTGCCATATTAGTGGCCATACCAACAGCAATACCATTAGATCCATTAACAATTAAGTTAGGGAAACGTGAAGGAAGAACAGTTGGTTCTTGTTCTTGTCCATCATAGTTATCCATGAAATCAACAGTATCTTGATCAATATCACGAACCATTTCAACTGCAATTTTAGACATTCTTGCTTCTGTATAACGCATAGCAGCAGGCTCATCACCATCAATAGAACCAAAGTTACCATGGCCATCAACTAAAACATAACGAGTATTGAATGGTTGAGCTAAACGAACTAAAGATCCATAAATTGCTGAGTCACCATGAGGGTGATATTTACCCATGACGTCACCAACAATACGAGCAGACTTTTTAAAAGGTTTTGTCGGTCCAATACCTAATTCATTCATGCCGTAAATTATACGACGGTGAACAGGTTTTAAACCATCTCTAACATCTGGAATTGCACGTGATACAATAACCGACATTGCATATTCAAGGAATGAACTTTTTACAGTTTCGGTGATTTTAACATCACGCATTTCTGGAACGATTCCTTCTTCAATATCCGCAAGAGCTTTTTCGTCTTCTTCAGTGAATAGAGAATCATCTTCAGTTTCTTCTTCATTTTCTTCTACTTCTTCATTTTCGTCTAATTCATCTAATTCTTCGTCATTTTCAAATTCTTTTTCTACCATATACTGTTCACTCCTTTCTAAATATCTAAGTTCTTAACAAATTTCGCATATTTGTTAATAAATTCTTTTCTAGGTTCAACTTTTTCGCCCATTAACATATCAAACACTAAATCAGCTTCAATAGCGTCATCAAGGGCAACACGCATCATCTTACGAGCTTCTGGATCCATTGTTGTTTCCCAAAGTTGAGTATCATCCATTTCACCAAGACCTTTGTAACGTTGAATATCAAGTTTTGCATTGCTTGGTAATTTTGATTTTAAGACTTCTAATTGCTCATCATTATAGCAATAGTAATGTTTTTGACGATACGTTGCACGATATAATGGTGGTTGAGCAATATAAACATATCCATTTTCAATAAGAGGTCTCATATAACGATAGAAGAATGTTAATAATAAGATTCTAATATGTGAACCATCAACATCGGCATCGGTCATGATAACAATCTTATGATATCTAATCTTAGATACATCAAATTCTGGGCCAAATCCGCCACCAATAGCAATAATCATATTGCCGATTTCAGCGTTATTAAATATTCTCTTTTGTTGTGCTTTTTCAACGTTTAAGATTTTACCACGTAAAGGTAATATAGCTTGAGTTTCACGGTCTCTACCATTTTTAGCAGAACCACCAGCGGAATTACCCTCAACGATAAATAATTCGCATTTCTCAGCTTCTTTACTTGAACAATCTGCTAATTTACCTGGAAGAGAAGCAACATCAAGCGCTGATTTTCTTCTTGTGTTTTCACGAGCATTTCTTGCCGCAATACGAGCATTAGAAGCAAGAACAACTTTATCAATAATTATTTTTGCAGTTTTAGGATTTTCTAACAAATATCTTTCTAATTGTGTACCAACAATATTAGAAACAATCTTACGCACTTCTGAGTTACCTAATTTTGTTTTAGTTTGTCCTTCATATTGTGGGTTAGGGTGTTTAACAGAAATAATTGCGGTTAAGCCTTCCCTAACGTCATCATTTGTAAGATTATCATCATTATCTTTTAAGAATTTATTTTGACGAGCATAAGCGTTAATTATACGAGTTAAAGCCATACGGAAACCTTCTTCATGGGTTCCGCCTTCGTGAGTATTAATATTATTACAGAATGAATATACATTAGCGCTATAACTATCGTTATATTGCATTGCTACTTCAACAACGATACCAGAATCAATGCCTTCACAATAAATAACATCTTCAAATAAAGGAGTTTTATTAGCGTTTAAATATTTAACATATTCTTTAACACCGCCTTCATAATGGAAGACATCTTCACGTACGTCTGAAGTTCTTTCATCACGAACAATAATTTTTACACCTTTGTTTAAGAAAGCCATTTGACGTAAACGATCTCTAATTGTATCGTAGTTATAAATTGTGGTTTCTTGGAAAATAGAAGCATCTGGTTTAAAAGTTACAATTGTACCAGTGTCCGTTGCATCTCCAATTCTTTCTAACGGCTTAGCAACGTGTCCACCATTTTCAAAACGAATTTTAAATATTCCGCCTTCTTTATGAACAACAACTTCTAACCAAGAAGATAAAGCATTAACAACAGAGGCACCAACACCATGAAGACCACCAGATACTTTATATCCGCCACCTTCACCAAATTTACCACCAGCGTGTAATACTGTATAAACTGTCTCAACAGCGGATTTACCAGTTTTAGCAACAATACCAACTGGGATACCACGACCATTATCAGAAACAGTAATTGTATCACCTGGATTAATTGTTACAGTAACAACTGTACAATAGCCTGCTAAAGCTTCATCGATTGCATTATCAACGATTTCCCAAACTAAGTGGTGTAATCCAGCTTCAGCGGTAGTACCAATGTACATACCTGGTCTTTTACGTACAGCTTCAAGTCCTTCTAATACTTGAATGTTTTTTTCCGTGTACTCTTCTGGGGCTCTTTCTAATTCTTCAATTTTCTTGTCTTCATCTTCCATGAGTATACCTCCTTGCTACATTTTTATCAGCAACTTCATATGTCGTTGCCTCATACTTGGAATTTATTTCTGTACTCGTAATAAATACTTGATTAAACTTTTCTAAAAAGTTCAAGAGTTTATCACAATGTTTTTCATCTAATTCTGACATCACATCATCTAGAACCACAATTGGTCTTTTTTCTCTTTCTTCAATTAAGAAGTAAGGTGCTATCTTTAAAGCAATTGCCGCCATTCGTTTTTCTCCTTGGGAACCAAACGTGGCAATATTGACGTCATTTAGGCTCGTAGAGAAATCTTCATGATGCACACCTATAGTTGTAGTCTTTCTTCTTAAATCGTTCTCTAGCGCTTCATTAAATGCCTTTTTAGCTTTTTCAATAAATTGTTCTTTTGTTTGAAATTCGACAAATGGCTCATAAGTTAGTTTTACTTCTCTTTTAGAAAAGCTAATTGCTTTAAGAGTTTTATTCACTAATGGTTCTAGCATTTTCAAATATTCTTTTCTTTTTTCTGATACTATATAACTTTGATTAATAAGTTGATTGGTTATCACTTCTAAATGCATCATGTTTACTTGTGTCATTTTCAAAATAGCGTTTCTTTCTTTTGTCAACTTAGCGCAATTAGAACATGCGGATAGATATATAGGAGAAATTTTACTCAACTGCATGTTTAAATAACTCCTACGAATTTTGGGCTGTGATTGAAAGATTAATACATCTCTTGGTTCAAACACAATAACGTTAGCTATAGAAGCTAATTCAGATAGTTTTGATACTTCAACATTATTGCAAGTTATCTTTTGACCATCTTTGTTAATTATCATATGAACTCTTTTGCTTTTGTCGTTTTCTTCTATTACCGCATCTATAAGAGCAAAATCTTTATTGCTCATAATCAAATCAGCATGTTCAAATGTTCTAAACGATCTTGCAAACGATAGGTAATAAATAGCTTCAACGATATTGGTCTTGCCAACACCATTTGATCCGATGATAATATTTAAGCCTTTTTGAAATTCTATATCTAAGTTCTCATAATTTCGAAAATCTTTTAATTTAAGTTTTTTTATAATCATACTTTTTTGATTACAAACTTTTCATCAAGCAAAGCTACAATCATTCCATCATATAATTTTCTTCCCCGACGATTATCTAATTCACCATCAACGAAGATTTCATGATTAGTTAAGAATTCTTTAGCTTCTCCACCAGTTTGTATTAAATTAGCTAGTTTTAGAAACTGTCCTAGTGTCACAAAATCTGTGTAAATAAAGATTTCTTTCATCAACATTCATCCTTTCAAAATTACGCATTTTAATTATATCATAAAGCACAAAAAAAAGGAATATATAATATATTCCTTTAAAACAATAATTTTATTTATGATATTTAGCTTAATAAGTTCTCACAGGTGTTACTAATTGAACATGAGATTCATCTTTGACATTCTTAATGATAAACGGCTTCATTTCGCCTAAAAAAGCGATTGTAACATCTTCACATTTTGCTGCTTTAATAGCTTGCATAACATAAAGAGAGTTGAAAGATACTTCAAGACGATCACCAGTATATTGGAATGTTGATATTTTTTCAGTTGCGGATCCTACTTGAGATGATTTAGTAGAAATTTCTACAGAATCTTCTGTCATAACAAGTTTTACAACATTTTCTCTATCTACCGAAAGTAAAGATACACGTTCCATTGCTGCAATTAATTCTTGAGAATTTGCTTCTAAGAAATAAGAACATCCATGAGGAATAATATGTCTCGTATTTGGGTATTCTCCGTTAATTAAACGAGTAACAACAATAGTTTGTCCAAGTTCAAATACTACTTTCTTATCTGATACATACATACTAATATTTTCAACTTCGTCAAGTAAGTGAGCAACATCAGACATAATACTTGCTGGTATATTAGCAGAGAAATTTACTTTCTCGCTTAATGTCATTGACTTTTTAGCTAAACGCGCACTATCAGTCGCAGTTGCGGTCAACTCGCCATCAACACAATCTAAATTCAAAGCTGTTAAAATTGGTCTTTGATCACGTGTAGAAGCAGCGAAAGCTGTTTGATCTACTAAGTCTTTAAAATTGTTATAAGTCATTGAGATATGAGTGCCTTGCATATCTAAATCAATATCAGGGTATTCTTCAGCTTTTACTGAATTAAGTTTGAAATCAGACTTTCCATCGCTAATTTTAACAATTGTATCATCAATAACTTCAAATGATACTTCATTACCTTCTAATCTACGAACAATTTCAGTAATAAATTTATTGGCAACTAGAGTTGAACCTATTTGATAATCACGAATAATTTCTTGATCACCTAATTTTAGCGGGATAGTTGTTTTTATAGTAAGTTCTGTATTACTTCCTGTTAGTTCTAGACCGGCATCGGTCATATCAATTTTAACATTTGACATTACAGGAATTGGTGATTTAGATCCAATTGCTTTTGCAGAAATGTTTAGGCCTTTTAAAAATTGATCACGATTTATCGTTAACTTCATATATATTCTCCTTTTGTTTTATAAAAATAATTAATAATAATAATGACTGTGAATAATGTGGAAAACTCAATAGCCATTAACTTTATTTATTATATCATAATAAATAGATATATTAAATGCTTTTTTTTGATTTTATTGAAAAAAACTTATTTTAGTCGATTCTTAAGCTCTTTTATGACTGTTTTCATCTGCTCGTTAGTTTTCAACTCTTTTTCCACTTTTTTTACCGCAGACATCACAGTTGAAT
>CAKPJO010000007.1 GCA_934162685.1 uncultured Bacilli bacterium
GGTCTATTCTTTGTTAAATCTATTGGTTGAAATATTTTCTTAAAAACGTTCATAATTCCACCTCATCGGATGAATTATAAAACAAGAAAAATTTAATTCAATGTTGATTTATCTTATTTGATATTACTTTTGTGTTAATGGTAATTTTAACGATTGTTACATTGACTTATTCAACTAACAAATTCACATAAATTTACATAAACTATTGTAATTTATCATTTCCTAGCATAAACTAATAGTGTCGGTAACGAAAAAGGTCAGTGGGTGTGAGCCACTGGCCTTTTAATTAGGAAAAATATTTACTAGTGTCGGTAACGTTAGTTACTATTTTTTATGCTTTTTTCCGTCTGTGACTAAGACAAGAATTATTACTAGAGCTATGAATAATAAAAATTCCATGCTCAGATATATAACTAAGTACCAACATTATCAAGTAAATACGTCTCCCTTGATAACGACAAACACTATTGTTCCTCCTAACCGGCAGACTTTTTCACCTGCTCATTAATAATATAGTGGCAGGTTTTTTGTTTTCCGAAAAAAAGCTTAAAATATTTTAATTTAATAGTGACCCGCATTAACTTTTGGTTTAAAATAATGTAGGTGATTTTATGGAACAAGTTTCAAAAACAGGATGGATTGAAGTTATATGCGGACCAATGTTTGCAGGTAAATCCGAAGAATTAATTCGTCGTATTAAAAGATTAGAATATGCAAAAAAAGACACACTAGTCTTTAAACCAAAAATTGATAATCGATATTCAGAAGATGAAATAGTATCACATTCTAAACGTCATACCAAATCAATTAATATTGAACACTCTAGTGATGTATATAAACATCTAGCAAAAACTAAACATGTCGATGCTATTGTGATTGATGAAGTGCAATTTCTTGATGATGGTATCGTTGATGTATGTGATGATTTAGCTAATAAAGGGATTCGTGTTATTGTGGGCGGATTAGATACTGACTTTAAAGGTGATCCTTTTAAAAATGTTGCTAATTTACTTGCAAAAGCTGAATATATTACTAAATTAACCGCGATTTGCGTTAAATGCGGCGCTCCAGCGACAAAAACACAAAGAATTGTTAATGGAGAACCAGCCAAAAAAGATGATCCTATTATTATTGTCGGCGCTAGCGAATGCTATGAGCCTAGATGTAGGCACTGCCATGAACTAAAAGAATAGTTGAGTCCAAAAAAGGATTCAACTATTTCTTTTTAACTATATATAAATTTGTAATAATCTCAAATATTGGTGCGTAGTATTTATTTAAACTCCAAACACTTATGCCACCTAAATCATATTGCTCAACTAGTTTTGCTTCTGCTTGAATACTTCTTGCATCAGTAAAATAGACAATATGTTTTACACCATCGCTCGTATAGGTAAAGTATGGACTTTGTTGATATTCATCATATTGGATTATTGCATGATATTTTTTAGCTAGTTCTGGCATTGAACGATTATCTACGGATTTAGCTTTTGATTTTCCTTGTTCATAAGGAAGAGTAAAATCATAGCCATAGTTTGGATATCCTAATAAAATCTTACTTTTATCAATTACGCGTGTGGCATACTCCACTACCTTTTTTACTTCAGGAAGTGGCGCAACCGCCATTGGTGGTCCATAGGTATATCCCCATTCATAAGCCATTAAAATAACATAATCAGCAAGTTTACCAATTTTTTGATAATCATGTGCTTCATATAAAATTCCTTTTTGACTCGAAGAATATTTAGGTGCTAAAGCAACAAGAAGCGAAAAATCTCCTGCTTGTTTTATTGATTCGCGTAATTTAGAAATAAAATCAATAAAACCGGCCATGTTTCTAGGATAAATATACTCAAAATCAACAATAACTCCAGAATATCTTGTATCACGAACTTTAACTGTTAAATCTTCAATAAGATTTTTTTGCATATCTTCATCTTTAAAAAGTTTATCAGCATAATCGGAAGAAAATGAACCTTTTTCATTTTGATTAGTAATTGTCAAAAGTGGCATTGTCTCATAGTATTTTGATAATTCGACTAAACGTTTATCATTTAAATCAATCAAATGACCATTTTCATCATAACGATAAGCAAATATTGATAAATATGTTAAATCCGTTAATGCATTTGCAACTTCTTCACTGCTACTAGTAGAATAAGCAAAACCATTTAAAGTAATGTTTTTTCTTGCTTCTTCATTAGGTTCAACATTTATTCTTTGGCCAACATAAAGACGATAAGGTGGTTGTAATGTTGGGTTAAGATCTAATATTTCTAATAAAGGCATATTATTCTCTCTAGCTATTTTTGATAATGTATCACCTGGTTTTACAATATAAACACTATTAAAATCTGTTTCAATAATTAATGCTTGACCAACAACTAAACTATTAACATTTTTAATATCATTAATTTCAATCAATTCATCTAAATCGACATTAAATTTTCTTGCAATACTTGTTAGCGTGTCACCTGGTTTAGTAACATAAATCTGCATAATTATCACCCATAATTAAACTATGCATTTGCCTATTTTTTTGTGCATGTTTTATGTTTATTTTATAAATTAATTAAAAACAACTATTCTTATTTATTTTGATATTAAAAAATAAAACGAACTCTACTAATTATAGTAAAAGTTCGCATTATTTAATATTTAATTTTATCTTTCTTTTTAATGCAACACATTAAAAGATAACATAGCATTAGCAAATAATTTTCCTAATTCTACCATTGCTAATGAATCATAATGACAATAATCAATACTATTAGTGGGTTCTTTATCATATGAGAGATTATTTTGAATTGTATCGATATAGTAATTATTTTGCGCATCCAAAAGAGCATTTTCTTTCTTTCCATTATTAATTATCGAATAATTAGACCAATAAGGAGAAATGCCACCTGAAATAAATTTAATTTTATTATCTCCTTCTTCCATATAATAATTAAATTCTTCTCTTAAATCATTTATAAAATTCAATTCATTATTTTTATATTGATTGGCGTAGTAACCGCCATCCGATTCTCCTTGCATCCAACAAATTCCTTTAATAAATGGATAATAGTTTTGATCTTCTAATTCTTTTAGACATTGATGTATATATTCTACCATACCACTATAAAGTACACCTACAGGCATAGTTTCTGTTGCACTACTAGGTGATAACCAATCGCGTTGAAGAGTGGTCCCACCACTAGCATATTTAATAATAAATAAATCTCGTTCAAAATTTTTAGTTTCAAAAATTTCATTCATACCAACTTCTGGCCCAAATCTTTCAAAATCATATCCCATTCCCAAACGAATTGATGAAAAAGTTTTTGATTCATTAAGATGAGCATTATCCATAGCATTACAACGAAATTTAATCTTAGTTTTTGAACTATGTGCTTCAAAATATTTATCAAATAAAGCTTGATTTTTTTCCATAAGCATACGATTCCAAGTATTTCCTTCAGCATTAGATTGGCCACACAAAATAATTACATTAGCCTCTTTCATGACTGGTTCAATGCTCGTTGTTGGATTTTTATTTGATGTTGAAACTGAGGTATTAGAACATCCACATATCATAAACATTATTAAGCTTAATGGAAATAATGTATTTTTTCTTGTTATTTTCATTGTTTTTCTCCTTTAATTTTGGCTATTTTCCATTTTGGAATGATAAGGATAAAGTACTAATCGCTCATTCCCATCAAAAGTATTTGGGGCATGAAATGTAATAATCTTTTGACCATCTTTTTCAAACACCATTGCATGTCCACCATCATCACTATAAATTGGTTGGTCTTCTTGAATCCATGGCCCTTTAATAGACTTACTTCGACACACCCCGATAGCGTAACCAGTTTTTGAATAACTCGACCAAATCATTTCTAAACAATCTTTTTGTTTGATAATAAATGGCCCGTCTGTCACATAATTATTTTTACCCTGAAAAGCTATTGGCCATTTAGCATCTTTTGCGGAAAACAACACTTTTGGTTCACCTACTGAATGCGTTAAATCATCAGATAATTGCATTAGACAAATTGTACCATTACCGATTTGTAACCATTCATGGCAAAAAATTAAATAAGGAATTCCATCCTCTATCCAAAGCGTGCCATCTAAACATTCCCAATTTTGTGGCGTGATTGCGTGATTAGATAAACAAACAAAATTACCATCAGGATTATCAGAAATAAAAATTTGTGTTCCGCGGCAGCAATTATCCGATTTGCAAGAAGCAAACAAATAATACTTACTTTTATATTTGTGCATTTCTGGTGCCCAAAAATCTTTATTACCCCAAAAATGAGAATTTCCTTTAAATATAGTAATTGGTTCTGAAAATTCTTCTAAATTTTTTGATTTATACACAACAAATGATGGATATAAATCTTCTTTTTTTTGATAAGATGAATACAAATAATATATTCCATCTTCAAAATAAATATACGGATCCCGAATATAAAGATTTTCTTTTTTTATCATAAATTCACCCTCTACTCAGTCATTAACCTTATCAAATGTTATAATAATAGTTTCAAACTCTTCTAACCATTTAATGAGATTGATACCAATTAAACGAATTTGTTTGCCAGAATATATTTTCTTATCCCATGAATTTTGATATAAAGAATCATCATCTAGCCCATCAAATTTTAAAAATCTAGACAAATTACTTTCTCGTCTTTTATTAAAGAAAATAGCAATAGCTTTTTCTTTGTTTTTTGCCACACATATCATCGACATATGATTACTTTCATAAGGAGATTCCATACGATATAAATCACCATTTTGAATACAATCTAAATGATATTTTTTGTAAATTGTTGCAGCTTCATTAATTTGTTTGATATCTTCTTTAGTTAAATTAAGCGGGTTCATTTCATAACCATATGTTCCAAAAAGTGCAATTGCGCATTTAGCAGAATATGGTAATAATGCTCCTGTAAAAGCATGTGAACCAATACAAGATAATGGATAAGCATATGTAGAAGCATAATTAATAAATACTCTTTCTACTGCATCATTAGAATCACTTGCTTGAATTTGAGGGCAATAATAAAGCATTCCCATGTCAAAACGTCCACCACCGGAAGCACAATGTTCAAATAAAATGTTAGGATAACGATTCACCAGCATTTCATAAAGATGGTATGCCCCTTCCATAAAACGATGGTATACTTCTCCTTGGTGTTTTACATTTAAAGTTGGTGAATAAACTTCACTTAAGCAACGATTAAAATCAATTTTCACGTAATCAATTTTATAGTTATCAAGCAAATCACAAATTTGTGCATAAACATTTTCTATTGCTTCTTTATTTGTCATATCAAGTACAAGTTGATGTCTTCCTAAAGAAATATTTATTCCCGGTAATCCTAAAGCATATTCCGGATGTTCTTGATAAAGTTTTGAGTTAAACGAAATCATTTCTGGTTCTAACCAAATTCCAAATTTAATATTATTGCGATGGCAAGTTTCAATAATTTTATTTAAATCAATTTTTTTAGTATTGACCCACCAATCACCTAAAGATGTAGTGTCATCATTTCTTTCCCCAAACCAACCATCATCTAATACAAACACTTCAGTATTTAATATTTTAGAATGTTCAATGAAGTCGCAAACTTTTTTGGTGTCAAAATCAAATGTCGTTCCTTCCCATGAATTAAATAAAATACCTCTTTCAATAAATGTATAAGGCGAACGATTAATATGATTACGTACAAAATCATGTAAAGTTCTAGATAATTTTCCGCGTCCATTAGAAGAATAAGAGATAATAACTTCTGGCAAAAATAATTTTTCATTTTCATCTAAACAATAAGAAAAATCTTCATCATTTATCCCTAATAAAATACGAGTAGAATTCCATTTATTAACATCAATTTCAAAAACAAAATTACTAGAATACATTAAAGAAATTGCAAATGCTTCTCCTGTGTTTTCATTTGTATCAGGTCTTTCTAAGAAAAACACCGGATTCTCGTTATGTGAAGTGAATCCATAGTTTGATTGAATTCGTTCTTTACCATCATGTATTTTTCTTCGACAAATATTCTTTTCTTTGCACCAATCGCCATAAAAATGCGTTAATGTATAATTATCATCGGGCAAATCAAGTGTCATAGAGTAAGCTCTTATAACATTAACTGAATTTTTCCCTTTGTTTTCAATATAAGCACTTCTAGTAATGACATCTAAATTTTCAAAAATTGTATAAAACACATGAACATAAGCCTCACTTAATTCATCTTTTAAAACAATTTCTAATGTCATGCATTCTCCTTCTTTTCCAAACGAAGAAGGAAGTGTCGCAATACCCTGTTTACCATTAATAATTTGGTGCGACTGATAAATAAATTTTGTATAATTTGTATTTATATTAGGTTTATTGATAACAATTTGCGCTCCTCTTTTATCAAATCCACCATGAACAGGAAGTTCCATCATTGAAAAATCTTCATAATAATTGAAATTTGTCCAAGGAACCATTTTTTCTAAGTTGGTTTTTTTATCTAAATATTGCCAACCCCATTCCCCTCTTGAAGTAATATTTTTTAAATCTAAATTTTCTATGTATGCACCAAAGTAAAAGTGTTGTAAATAATTAAAGTCATTTACTCCTAAATAGTAAGAAATTCTCTTGTTAGATAAATGAAAGTATTTTTCTTTCTCATTATAATAAATCAACATAATTCACTTCCTCAATTCTTGTAATTTTTTGACCACTAATATCATCAAATAAATGAAGTTTCTCCATATTAACTTTTAATAATATTTTTGCTCCTGAACGAATCATATAATTATTAGGGACTTTAGCAATTAAATCGGAATTATCCATATCTGAATGTACATAATAATCACTTCCAATGAGTTCAACAATCGTTGTGTTTGTTTGAATACAAGAAGATTCTTTTTCTCGTACAAGCGCTAAATCTTCAGGGCGAATTCCCACTTTTACATGATGCGGTTCCTTTAAATATTTTTCATAAGCGCAAATAATTTCTTGAATTTTCGCTCTTTTTTCTTCCATAGTCGTAGGCGTTTTGTCTGTTACTTTAACCAAATTATCTTTATTTTGAGTGAATTCTTTAAAAGATTTAATCTTTTGTAGCTCTAAATCAATTACGCTATCTTCTTTATCACTTAATATTTCAATAATTCTTTTAAGCACCTTTATCATTTTGATTTTAGCAAAATTACCTTTATTTGTTATATTATTTAATACATCAAGTTCATCTTGAATTTTTAAAGAAATATCTTCTAACAACAAATTATTGTTTAATGAAAGTAATTCTTTTTTAATGCTTTGTAATTCATTAAGTTCTTTATTTTTTATTCTTAAAAGAATATCTTCTGCTTGTTCTTGAACTTTTTTACTTATAGGATGATGAATTCTTGCTAATAAACTCTTCCAATGTTTTATTTTTTGTTGATAAAACTCTTGGTGTT
Source organism: uncultured Bacilli bacterium (assembly GCA_934162685.1). Lineage (GTDB taxonomy): Bacteria > Bacillota_I > Bacilli_A > RFN20 > CAG-826 > RUG131. The sequence continues at coordinate 7,456 of CAKPJO010000007.1, forward strand.
GGTCTTCAATTCTTTTTGAATATTCAAGTTTTGTACCATCATTTAAAGTAATTATTCCTTTATTATAAACACCGCTTAAAATATTCATAGCTGGCGCGCCAATAAATGTTGCAACAAATAAATTTTCAGGATTCATATAGATTTCTCTAGGAGAACCAATTTGTTGAATCCATCCTTTATTCATGACAACAATTTTTGTTGCCATAGTCATAGCTTCTGTTTGATCATGAGTAACATAAATCGTAGTTGCACCTACATTCTTGTGAATTCGTACAATTTCACTTCGCATTGATACTCTTAATTTAGCATCCAAATTACTTAATGGTTCATCCATTAAAAAGAGTTTAGAATTTCTTACTAATGCTCTTCCTAAAGCAACACGTTGCATTTGCCCACCAGATAGTTCCTTAGGTTTACGATCTAAATAAGCACCTAAATCCAAGAAATTTGCGGCATTAAATACTTTTTCTTTAATTTCACTTTCTAAATACTTACGTAAGATATATACCGGTTCTGGATTATTTTCTAATTTGGTAATTTCTTTTTGTAATTTTTCTTTTTCTTTTAAATTTGCTCCATCTATTAAAGCAAGTTTGTTTTTCAACTCTTCAATTTTTTCATAATTAATTGCAAGAATCGGTTGTTTGGTTTTCTTATCTAATTTAGGTAATTTTTCTTTTTTTACTCTTAATCCATAACTCATGTTTTCATAAACTGTCATATGCGGATATAGGGCATATGATTGGAAAACCATTGCAATCCCACGATCTTTACTTGGCAAATAATTAGCAAGTTGTTTATCAATATAAAGATATCCACTAGAAATTTCTTCTAAACCGGCGATCATTCTTAAAGTTGTGGATTTTCCACATCCAGATGGTCCAACTAAAACTATAAAGTCATGAGGATTAATTTCAAGATTAAAATTAAACACTGCTTGAACTTTATTTGGATAAACCTTATTAATTCCTTGCAACGATACAAAACTTTTAATACTTTCATTTCGAAGCATTTTGTGATTATCTTTATATTGTTTTCTTGCTTCTTTTATCGTAATCTTTTTTTCATTTTTCATACTTTTTCCTCACTACCTTTTAATACCTGTCATTGATACACCTTCAACCAAGCGATCTTGAATAATGCAATAAAGAATAAAAATTGGAATCATTGAAATTACTGAACAAGCTAGTTGAATACCAACTTTGGTGTAAGACTGATTTCCTTCGATAACTTTAGAAAGTCCAACTGCTAGAGTCCACATCTTTTTATCTGCTTTACCAATTACTAATTCTGCCCATTGCAAATCATTCCATGCTCCTAAAAAGCTAAATAATCCTTGCACTAAAAGCGCTGATTTTCCTAAAGGAAGAACAATAGTACGAAAAATACGGAAATTGCTTGCCCCATCCATCCGAGCATTTTCAATTAAGTCTTTAGGAATTCCTAAGAAAAACTGTCGTATTAAATAAAGACCATAAACTCCACATAATCCAGGTAATATAAGTCCTAGCAATTTTTTATTTAGTCCCATTTGAATAATATTAGTAAATTGTGGAACTGTATTTACAATTCCTGGAACCGTCATAGTAGCAATTAAAAAACCAAATAATACATTAGCGTATTTAAGTTCCATAAAAACAAATGCATATGCCGCTAAAGCAGCAATAGCTAGATACAAGAAAGTTGTAGCTAATGCCACAATAAAACTATTAATTATCCAATTAAAAACAGGATATTCTTCACTTGAGAAGATAGAAATATAATTTTGAATTGTCCATGCTTTAAAATTAGTTGGAAAAAAGCTTCCAGGATAAAAACGTAAGTCGTTAGCGTCTCTAAAAGAAGAGATTATCCCCCAAATTAAAGGGAAAAGTAAGATGAAACAAACAATGAACAAAACTAAAGAACTAAGATATTTTCCCAGATTCTTTGAACGCTTTAAATTGTTTTGCATACTTATTTCCTCCCTTTCTTTCTTTAGTAATTACCATTTGTATAATTGAAATTATTGCTATGAAAACTCCTAAACAAATTGCCATTGCCGATGTCATTCCATATACCGCAAAGTTTGTTCCTTTAAGTTGATTTTGTATAACATAAATTACCGTGTAAACAGAATTTTGCGGTTGTACATATGAACCCAAAATGTAGCATTGCCCATATAAATTCATATATCCACAAACAGTAGTAAATAAACATATAATCATTTGATTCTTAATTTGTGGGAATGTAACATCAAATTTTTGCCTAAATTTAGAACAACCATCAATAGCACTTGCTTCATATAATGATTTATCAACATTTTGCAAAGCCGCTGTAAATATAACAAAGTTTGTTCCTAATCCTCCCCATACATAAAACAAAATAATAATTATCCAAACAGTTGTAGGATTTTGTAACCAGTTAATATTTATTTTTAGTAAGTTATTTATAAAACCATATTCATTATTAAACATATTTAGAAAAATAACACCAGTAGCCGTTATCGGAAAAATTCCTGGCAAATATATTATGGCGCGATAAATCTTATATCCTGGTGGTTTTCCATTAATTAATAACGCTAATCCAAGAGGAATTAAAATACAAAGTGGTACAATTATTGCCGCGGCAATAATTGTATTTTTCATTCCGTTCCAGAAATCTTTATAATAAGATGTATTAGAATCAAAAAGTATTTTATAATAATTTAAAAATCCACGCCAAGCAATGTCACTTGGATTAGCAATATTATATCGATATAATGACATAATGCACCCCTTAATAAAGGGGTACATAAAAAAGACAACGAATGAAATTAAGTATGGAGCCATAAACAAAATAGCAAGTCCATATTTTTTTAAAAAACTTGTCGTTTTGGATACTCGTTTTGTATATTCTTCAATGGTTGTTTTCTTTAATGAAAACATAATTACAAGTCCTCTCGATCTGAAATTCGAAGCATGCAATCTTGATAATTATTTTCTAAAATACTTGTGATAGTTTTGCTTCTATAAGTTGAAGCCATTACTTGCTTAATAGCCACTTGGTAAGATTCATATATTTCATCATAATAAATAGTGGATGGTAAAATTTTATATTGCGTTGTACTTCCATAATATTGAACATATTTTTTATAATATTGATTATTTAAGTATAAGTCATCAGAAGATTGCACAATCAAAGAAGCAGGAAGGTGTCCAGCTTGTGTCCATACATCTCCACAATTTTCTGCTAGATAATTAATAAATATAGCCGCTGCAATTCTTTCAGTTCTACTCTTACAAGTTTTTACAATTGTTGCAGTGTGGGAATCACCAAAAATAGAATTTGCATAAGATTTGCTATTATCTAAAGCAAAAAGATTACCAAAATTCATAATGCCCATGTTTTTAAGACTACCGCCGTCAGCGGCATACATACTATCCATTAATGCTGTATCTTTATATCCGCTCCAAGCGCCATCTAAATAGAAGGCGGACATTCCTGAATAGAATTCTGAAATACCAGCATCATAATTTAAATCCGGTTTACTTAATGCATGACGATTTACACTTGTGTCTGTTGGCCAAAACCAATCTCTTAATATTTGTAAACCTTTTGCTACTTCTTCCGTATTATAGGCAGGTTTACCTTCTTCATTAACTAACTCACCGCCATTTTGCAATGCTACTGTTTGGGATAAATAAGCATTCACCCACATATCACCAGAAGAAATAGGGAAAGGATAATATTGTCCTTCTAAATCTGGAACATATTTTCTCCACTTATAAACATCATCAGTAGAAACATTAGAAGAATTATTACCGCGAACCCATAATTCTCCTTTATCAGCTTTTTCCACTAATGTATCACAAACATTCATAAGCTCAACATAATTTGTAGGAATAGCAATTTCATTTTTTTCTAAAATATCTTTTCTAACGAAAATCATTGTTGAATCAACAGAAATTGGAAGTCCATATAATTTATCATTTACAAAACATGCAGAAATTAAATTTGGTTCAAAATAAGAAGCATCAAAACCAATATTAGCTTTTTCTAAATATGTATCAATTGGTACTAAGATATCATTGTTTTCTAGTGCCGCAATCTTTTCACCATATCCATAAAAAATATCTGGTGCATTTTCTGGGTCTTGTGTTACTGCTTGCGCTAAAGCTCCATAAATAGAATATCGCGATTCATGATAAGGGTTAACCTTAATTTGTCCTTTATATATTTCATTAAACTTATTAATTATTTGATCTTGATATACGCTATCTGGATTAGTACAAACACTCCACATATTTAATTCGATATTATCAAAAACTACATTGCCATTTTCATCATAAACAACATCATCAATTGAATCATCTTTCCACTCTTTAATTGTTGAGTTATTGCTAGTATTTCCATTACAGGAACTTAATAATAAGGAAGCTATTGAAAATAACATCCATTTCATAAAACCTTTTTTCATTATATTATTCCTCCTTTTGATATATATACGGACCTGGAATTTCTCCAAAATTAGGATAAGTATCCTTACAAATAGGGAATCCTTTTTCATTCCAGTAAATTCTATCGACATATAAAGTTCTAGTATTTTGTTCTACTGAATTTGAAGCATTAGGATTATAAGCATGATAAACAATCCAATCTAAGCCTTTATCATCTTGTACAATTGCGCAATGACCCGGTCCCATGCCTTTTTTTAGATGAGCTTGAATAACTGTTGATCCACGATTAGGAGCATCGATTGCTCTTCCATTTTCACCTAGATAAGGACCATATATTGTTTTAGACCTTCCAACAACAACATGATAATCAGATTTCACACCAGCACAACACGCACCAGTAGATAAATATAAATAGTAATAGCCATTTTTCTTTTGAATAAAGGAAGCTTCATAATTATCGTTATAAAATAAATTAAAGCCAGCAATTTGGACTTTATTTTGGCTTTGATTTTCTAGTCCGCCTTTTAAAGTTAAACCATCTTCACTTAATTCTATAATCCAAATGCCATCACCACTCCCCCAAACACACCATACATGCTCTTCTTCGCTAAAGACATAACAATCGATAGAGTTTTTAACGCCAATCTCTTGCGAATCAAATAGTTTTCCATAATGTGTCCATGGGCCATATGGAGTAGGTGAGCTTGCTACACCTATTCCGGTATAGCCAGAATAATAACCGCCAGCACCCAAAGTGTAATAAAATACATACTGATTATTTAATTTCACAACCGATGGTGCCCATACACCGCCTTCACCATTATTCCAACCGATATATTGTTGATAATTCGGTGTATCCAAGAACACTGAACCACAATATTCCCAACTTTGCATATTACGGCTTTTAAAAATTGGTCCTGGATCAAATCCATACCCTTTTTCGCCACGCGTACAATCAAGTTGTGTAGAATATAAATAATAGTATCCATCATCTCCTCTTAAACAAAATGGGTCTGCTACTCCAACAAACTCACTTTCGCCATTTGCTTTTAAGAAGACACCTGGATTGGAAATCATATTGTTATTATCACCTGCATCTTCATAAATATCTACTGAACTTAACGAACTAGAGGAATCGGATTTTCCACATGCCGTAAATAATAGAAGCATAAATATAAAAGTAAAAACATGAAATAATTTTTTCATCAATATAATTCCTCCTTCTTTTTATTTTTAAGAATTATTGTTGGTCCCAACTGTTCAGTGGAAGATGCAATTTTATCTTTTACATAAGGCATCAATGTTTTTTCATTCCATAAAAGTTTATCAATAAATAAAGTTCGGGCATTAGTATTTGAACTAGTTTGATCGTAGCCATGATAAACAATCCAATAATCTCCAATATCATCTAATACCACCGAACAATGACCTACTCCAGTAGCAAAGTCACGATTATTATCAACAACGATATCTCCATCGCCAGGAGACATCATATCGTTGCCTAAGGAATCTTTAAAACCACCTAATAATGAGTTGCTTTTTGCTACCACAACATGATACCCAGCATTAACTCCACCATCCCAACCTCCAAGAGATAAGAAGAGATAATAATAACCATCTTTTTTTACAATATGTGCAGCTTCAAAATTATCAATTGAGCCTTGAACCCAGCCCCATCCAGCAATTTTATACATGTGTTCTTTGGCATAATTAATTCCACCATATAAATCAATTCCATCAGGAGACATTTCTGCCACATAGATTCCATCTCCACTTCCCCAAATCATCCAAACACTACCATCTTCATCCACAAACACATCTTGATCAGATGAATTATAAACACCGATTTCATCACTATTAAATACTTTTCCATAATGTGTCCATGGACCATATGGTGTTGGCGATGTTGCAACTCCTATTCCTGGATTATAAGAAGACCCTGCACTTAATGTATAATAATAATTATATTGATTACCAATTTTTACAACATTAGGTGCCCATACTCCTGGTACAACCCCAGAATATTGTTGTCCCCATTTTAAAGCATCATTATGTCCATCAAATACACTTCCAACATAACTCCAATTTACTAGATCTAAACTTCTCCATATAGGGCCATAATCAAAGCGAAATCCATAATCATCGCCTCGAAAAATTGTTTCATTAGTAGAGTATAGATAATAATATCCATCATCGGCTTTAAGGCAAAAGGGATCGGCGCAAGGGCCAAAGCCCTTTTCGCCTTTCCCTATATTAAATTTAATTGAATTTTTATAAATAGTATTTGTATATTGGATATCTGGTGGATTTTCTATACTTTTACTTATACTTTCTGAACTTATTCTACCACATGAGCTGATAGAAAAAGTCGTGAATGTGAATAAGCTTAATAAAGATAATCTTTTGAAATTCAACATACCTTTCACCTTATTCTATTCCGTAAAATGTAACATTATTAAATGTTCCTGAAGCATAATTTGCTCCAAAGATAGGATGATAATCACCAATGTATGATGTAGTAACATTTAATACTTCTGCATTATTAAAATATAAAACTAATGAAGCACTATTACCATTAATTGTTCTTACAATTTTGTAGTGTCCTTCAACAGTTGCACCGCTAGCGCGTGTTGCTTCATTTTGTGTTTCCCAATAAGTATGGCCTCCACCATTCCATTTAAAGATACGATAATCAAATGCTTCCGCACCATTATTTGTCATAGCAAATGAGTCAGAAATATAAGGACTTTCAATTCCAACTTGACGTAAAGCAACACCAATACGATTGTTGTTATCATTTGCATTATCCGATCCAACATTACTTAAATCAAATTCAATAGCAAAGTTGCCTTTTAATAATGCTTTATCACCAATTGGCTTCACTGCAGCATTTTGGAAAGTATCTCCACCGCTAATCGAGAACTTAGAATCACTTTCAAAATTCACTCTTCCATTAGTGTCAGCATTAAAGAATACTTGTTTCATTGTTGGTAAATCTAGTTTAGCTGCAATTTGTGCATTATCTAAAGTAACTGACCAATCAGTAATATTAATTTGAGTGTCTTTTGCAATAATTGTAGGATAAGTATTTACATCATGGAATTTAGTGTTAGTTTCAAACCAATATAACTTATCATTTAATAAGTAATAAAAATTATCTCCATCTCTTAAGATTCCAAGTTTTAAATTAGTTGGATCCATAGTATTAATACCATTTGCTTGCCAAATCATTGATTGCGCTGTAATAGCACCCCATCCATTTGGAACATCCATCATTACAATTTTTTGTCCTTCTTTTGGTGAGAAGAAAAATGCTCTAGCGTTTCCATCTGAATCATCTGTTGCAGAACCAATGCCAAATCTCGCCCATCCATCATTTGAACTTCCAATCATTGAAACTGTTGCTTCGGCATAATACTTTGTTCCACTTGCATTAAACATAGCAAATGCATGTGGATTATCAGTGTCAGAAACAGCGGCAGTTTGTAGATACGCTTCTTCTTTATCGTTCATATGTGTATAATCAACATTTTTTGTATATCCATCTTTATTAATTAGGAAATCTGGATTAATAGCGTTAATAGTTAATGTATCAAATACATCCTCTTTTGCTAAAGAAGTTATTTTAATAGTTACTGTGCCATCTTTTAATACATTAACTTTTTTACCTTCAATTGAAACAATATCATTATGATCACTAGTAATCTTCACACTTTCTTCTGCATCACTAGGTATAATTGTATAATCTAATTCAAATGAATCGCCTACATAATAAGATGTTTTTGTGTTATTTATTGTAATAGATTGTGGAGCGGCTTTTAACACTTCAATTGTCAATTCATCTTTGACGTTTGCATCTATTTTTGAAATAACACTTATTGTAGAAGATCCTTCTTTAAGAAGTTTTATTTTATTATCTTTTATTTCTAATACTTGAGGATTGCTAATTTCAACTTTAACATCCTCTCTACATTCTACTGGAGTCACTACATAATTAAATTCAATTTCATCACCAACACGTCCTGAAGTAAAATCTTTATTTATTTTAATTTCTGTTGGTACTTTTTTACTAACTTCAAAAGCAATCTTATCACTTATTTTATTGTCTTTAGCGCTACTAACACTAATTTCTACCGAACCAATACTTAGGAAGTTAACAAGCCCAGAAGTAGATACTGTTGCTACTTTACTATCACTTGTTTTATACACTAATGATGTATCAGCATTATCTCCTGAAGTTGTTACTTTTGTATTGATTTGTACTGAATCTCCAACAAAGTATTTTGTTATATCATTAGTAATTTTAACATTTGTTACTTTAGATATTGACGTTGATATTGATGTTGATATTGATGTTGATGTTCCTACTGATGTAGAAACTGAATTAGACGTTGAACCTGTTGATGGCTTAGAATCACACGAAGTTAAAACACTAGCCGCACCTAAAATCGTCCCTAAAATTGTCCCGAATAAAGCAATTTTTTTCATTATTTTTCTCCTTATTTACTTTCTATTTCTTTAAAATCAAAATTTTTAACTGTGCCTTTTGCATGATTAGCACCAACCATAATTAAATATTTTCCTGTATAATTCACTTTTAATGCTTTTTCATTATTTGATGCATCATAGAACTTATATTCTGTATCATTTAAATAAACCTTAAATGTTGAAGAAATACTTCCTACTGTTCTTTCTATTTTTACATGAATGTTTTTTAAATCTTTTGTTAAAGACTCAAATTTAGATGAATCATAACTAGCATTAGCTATTGTTCCATATGAGAATTGTGAATCATAGTTCCATGTTCTAAAATGGAATGATTGGTCATCTAACATGATAGAATCACATATAACTGGTTCATCTGAATCATATCTTCTTAAAGCGACACCTAACATTGAATTAATATCATTTACAAAGTTTTCATATCCTTCAACATCAAATTCAATTGTAAAGTTACCTCCTATCATTCCTTTATCTCCATATGATTTTACACATTGGTCACGGAAACGATAGTTATCTTCATTGCTATAAATATTGTTAAATTTGAATTCGGAATTACTTATGACTGTTACTTGTCCTGCTGAAGATCCACTATTAAAGAATTTTTTATTGAATTCATCAGAATTAATCATAGAATTTAAAGTCGTTTCATCTGTTATATATTTGGCATCACTAGCAATAAATGATGTATCTTTTGATAAAACCACTGGTAATGTTCCCATATTATTGAAACGATTATTTGATTCAAACCAATAAAGTGAGCCATTAATAGTGTAATAATAATCATTTCCATTTCTTAAAACACCCATTGTAAGATTAGTTGGATCAAAATCTCTAATACCATTAACTTGCCAAATCATTGAACGAGATGCAGCCGCTCCCCAAGTATTTGGAAAATCCATCATTACTGTTTTTTGTCCTTCTTTTGGTGAAAAATAGAAACCTCTCGTATCATTATCATTCGATCCACTTCCTATTCCAACTCTTGTCCATCCATCACTAGTTGAAGCCAAAATATTAAAATTAACTTCAGCATAATACTTAGTAGCAGGACTTGCATTAAACCATGCCATAGCAGCAACATTATCGCCTTCTATTAAAGTGTTTTTTGTTTCAATATAAGCTTCTTTATCTGCTTGATGACTATATTCCATATTATCAGCGTATCCGCCTTTGTTAGTAAAGAACATGCCTTTCTTTACTTCAAATGTCTTCTTATCAAAAACAGATGAATCCGATATAGAAGTAACAGTAACATCAACTACTCCAGCTTTCAAGAAAGAAATCTTTCCATTTTCATCAACTGTTGCAACACTTGTATCAGAAGTTTGGTAAGTCAAACGTGGATCAGCATTTTCTGGTGCAATGGTAACACTTATCATAGCATCTTCGCCAACCCAACCTACGCCATTGCCTTCACCGTTAATTTTTACACTTGTTGGCTTATTAGCAGAAATAACTGTTATTTCTACTGAAGTGAAAATAGTAGAATCAGATGCTAAAGCAATTTTAATTTCTACTTTTCCTTCACTGATACCAGTAACTTTTCCTCCGTCAACAGTAGCAACTTTTTCATTTGCACTACTCCAAACAACATCACGTTTAGCAGTCCCCGAAACGAGCACTCTTAGAGTAATAGTATTTCCCACAGATACTTCTTTTATTGTTGAAGTAACTTTAATTTGAATATTACTGGATGTACTTGTTGCTATAGACGTGCTTGTACTTGTTTCTTGATGATTACAAGCCGCTAAAGCAGTGCATGTACATAGTAATAAAGGAAATAATAAAAATTTTTTCTTTATTTTCATTAAATTGTTCCTCCCGCGGTATAAAGAAACCGCTTTCTTCAGTTAGATACTAACATACTTTAACGTTAAAGTAAACACAATTTTGAAAATTACTTCATCGTTAAAGTATGGCGATTTAGTTTGTTTTTCAATATTTTTACGAAAATTGACAGTTTTTACCAACTATGTTATTATGAATTAAATAAATTTAATATTTTATTATCAAATTATCCTTTGAATATTAAGTAAAGTTGGTGAAAAAAATGCAGCAAAAAAGAAACATTACATTAAAAGATATTGCCATTCGCGCGGGAATATCTGTTAACGCGGTTTCTAGAGCATTAAGAAATTCACAAGATATTTCCGAACCAACTAAAGAAAAAGTTCGAAAAATTGCTGCTGAATTGGGCTATGTTCCTGATAGTGTAGCGCGTAGTCTAAAAAACGATAATTCAAAAATTATCGCTCTTGTTTATAATGATTTTTATAACCCTTATTTTGCCATTTATTGCGAAAAAGTTTTTCATTATATAAAAGAAAAAGGATACAAATGTAATTTAATCTATTCTGATACTAATCTTATGACAATGAACGATATTGAAAACATTATGATTAATCGCTATTGCGGTGTAATTTCTTTTGTTGAGCCTACAACTGAGGTGGCTCTATTTTTTAAAAAACGAGAAATTCCTTTTTGCTTAGTTGGAATTAATTCTAATGTAGAATATATTGATTGTGTCTATACAGATGATATCAGTGGTGGTAAACAAGTTGGTGAATTCTTTGTCAAGGGAGACTTTACTAAAGCTTTATATTTAACAAATAGTATTTCTGAAACTAGTTTTCGTAGATTTTTAGGATTTTCCGAAATTATTAATACATCTAATAAACCATTTAGTTTTATTCCATATCAATATCAAAAAGATTTTATTCAAATTGCCTATAAAAAAATCATATCTGAAAACATAGATTTTGTTTTTTGTTTTTCGGATTCACTAGCCATTGAATTAATTAGTTATTTAAAGCAAAAAAGATTAAAAAAGAAAATTAAAATTATTGGATATGATGATATACATCAATTTTATCCTATTTTTAAAAGCATTAATTCTGTTAGAACAGACACTGAGCAAATTGTTCATTTTGCTTGCGATTTAATTATTGATAAAGTTATAAAAACGAAAAACATTAATGAATACTTTACACAAATGTTTCCAACTTATCTTCACATTATTAAAGAATAATGTTTAAAATTTTCAAACGTTTTACTAATGGCACTTAGAGTTGATCTACAATTTTTGCACTATCTTATTGATTTTTATAATTGCTAAATATAAAAATATTTTGTCATTGAATTTAACACCGACTAAATGTCGAAGTGGGGACAATAATGTTGCCACATTTTTTATATATCTAATTAAATTCATTATTTAATCATAATATAAACTTTTTCGCATTTATCTTTAATATGTCATATTTTTTTATTACATTTTGTGCCTCCTTGTTGATCAATTGTTGCTTTAAAATTTGCTTTATGTTAGAATTAATCTATTGTATAGGAGTTGATTTCCCATGGCTGATGGGCCTTCGTGTAGTATTAGTTTGAGTATGATAATGAGCGGACCTGTTCCCTATATTATCATTATATTATTACTTATATTTGGTAGTTTCTTTGCTGCAACTGAAACAGCATTTTCTTCTTGTAATAGAATGCGTTTAAGAGTTATGGCTGATGATGGAAACAAAACAGCAAAACTTGCTGTTATAATATCAGAAAGTTTTGATAAATATTTAGTAGCCATATTAATTGGCACTAATATCGTTAGCGTTCTTACATCAATGCTATCAACATACATCTTTATGGAATTTATCGCTAATAGTGATACTGCTTCTCTTGTTGCTACTATTGTTACCACTATTATCGTATATATATTTGTTGAATCAATCCCCAAATGTATTGCTCGTGCCAATTCAATAAAAATGGTACTTTTTTCAACATATATTTTGCGTTTCTTCTACTTTTTAACTTATCCAATTGGATTAATATTTATTGGATTAGGGAAATTATTTGATATTATTTTTAAAGTAAAAGATACACCTGAAATTTCCGAAGATGACTTTACTAATATCATTGAAGATATTGAGGATAAAGGAATATTAGAGGAAGAAGAATCTGATATTATTCAATCCGCAATTGACTTTGGTGAAACGGAAGTTCGTGAAGTATTAACACCAAAAGATAAAATTTTTGCTATTGATTTAGATGGTTTAACTCATGAAAAATTAAATAAAATTTTATTAGATACACCTTACACACGTATTCCTGTTTATTATAAAAACATCAATAATGTTATTGGTATATTACATGTTAAAAAATATTTATCTAGTTATTTACAAAATAAAAAAGTATCAATTCGTTCTACTTTATCTAAACCATATATTGTTAGTAATCAATTTACTATGGATGAGTTATTTGAAGGATTTAAAAAACATAAAACCCATATTGCTATTGTTAAAGATAAACAAAAAAATACTATTGGCATGGTGACAATGGAAGACCTTCTTGAAGAACTTGTTGGCGATATGGCCGAATTTAATGAACAAGTTAAAAAAGGAGGTAAAAAATAATGATTGTATATTATATTTTACTTCTAATTTTAATACTATTATCCGCTTTCTTTTCCATGTCTGAGATTGCTCTTAATTCCGTAAATGTTCTTAAACTTAAGAAAGCAAGCGAAAATGGTGATAAATCCGCTAAAAGGGTATTAAATATTATTGATCATTTAAATGAAACAGTATATTCCATTTTATTTGGTAATGACTTCGTAAATATTTTCTCTACTTCTCTTGCTACAATTGTCGGTAATGAAATATTTAAAGGTTTACTAGATGGTCCTAATAGCGGTTATGTCCCTCTTCTTGTTTCTGTCACAATGTTTTTAATTATTCTTACATTTGGTGAAGTATTACCTAAAACAATTGGATTGAAGTTTAATTATCAAGTCGCACGTTTTTCTTCTATTCCTTTAACTATTCTTGTTATTATTTTAAAACCAATCATTTTTGTTATTAATTTATTTGTTAGTTTTGTTACAAAACCATTTACAAAGAAAAATAAAGATGAAGAAGTTATGACTGATGATGAATTAATTGAAATTGTGGAACAAATTGAAGAAGATGGCGTTATTAATGAAAAACAAGGTGACTTATTAAAGTCTGCGATTGATTTCTGTGACACCACTGTTTATGAGATTATGACTCCACGTGTTGATGTATACGCTCTTGACATCAATGAAAATAATGATGATGTTTATGACACTAAAGAATTTACAAGATATTCCCGTATCCCTGTCTATGATGAAACTATCGATAACATCATTGGTATTGTTAAAGTTAAAAAGATTTTAAAGATGAAACTAAAAGGCGAAAAAGTCGATTTAAGAAAGCTAATTGATGAACCAATATATGTTCCTAAATCAAAACACATTTCATCATTACTAAAAGAATTTAAAGATACTCATACACATATTGCCGTTATCATCGATGAATTTGGTGGTACGGAAGGTATTGTGACCATGGAAGATATCGTCGAGGAATTAGTGGGCGAAATATGGGATGAGACTGATGTCATTGAAGAAGATTATAAACAAAAAAGTCAAAACATTTATGAAGTTGATGGTTCAATGAATATTGATGACTTCTTCGATTTAGTCGGTATTGATAAAGATAAAGATGAAATCGATTCTGACTATACTACTGTAAGTGGCTTCTGTATTGAAAATCTTGAGCGATTTGCTAAAGTTGGAGATACTTTCGATTATGAAAATCTTACTATAGAAATCTTAAAAGTTGATGAATTTATAGTTGAAAAAGTTAAAGTCATTGTTAATAACGATGATGAAGATGAAGACGAAGAAGAATAAAATCACTTAAGAGCAAAGGCATAAATGCTTTTGCTCTTTTTATCTAAATTGATATTAAAAATACTGCCTAACTATTTTTATAACAAATTCTTTTGTTATAATTTTTATAAGGAGATTAACATTATGAAATATCAAAAATATTTAGATTTGGTAAATAAACATAAGCAAGAAATTTATGATGCCGAAGATTTTATTTGGAAACATCCAGAAACTGGATATAACGAATGGGAAACTAGCCATTATTTAGAGAATATCTTTGAAAAGGCTGGCTATGTTTTAAATAAAGCTGGTAATATTCCTGGATTTTATACTGATATTGATACTGGTAAACCAGGTCCAAAAGTTATGATTTTAGCGGAACTTGATGCTTTAGCGGTTCCAAATCATTTTGCCGCTGTTAAGGGTAATGCTCATGCATGTGGACACTGTGCTCAATGTGCCGCAATGGTAGGAATTGCTCTTGCTTTAAAAGAACCTGGTGCCTTAGATGGCTTAAGTGGTTCTATTCGTTTAGTTTTAGTTCCTGCTGAAGAAGGCATTCAACTTGAAGAACGAAACAAATTAAGAAAACAGGGTATTATTCATTTCTTAGGTGGCAAAGATGAATTCTTATATCGCGGATATTTTGATGGCGTAGATTTAGCTTATATGTTTCATACTGGCACTAATACCGCAACATTACTAGATTTACATGCTGGTTGTAATGGTTGTTTGATGAAAGATGTCACATATTACGGCGTTGGCGCTCATGCTGGCAGCTGTCCTGATCAAGGTGTTAATGCTTTATATGCCGTAACATTAGGATTAAACGCTATTAATGCTTTACGTGAAACATTTAAAGAAGAAAATCATATTCGTGTTCATCCTATTATCACTAATGGTGGAGAAGCAGTTAGTATCATTCCTAGCGTTGCAAAGATTTCTACTTTTATTCGTGGTAGATCATTAAAAACTATTCAACTTACCAACAAAAAAGTTAATCGTGCTTTAGCTTCTGGTGCTTTAGCAATGGGCGCAACTATGTCAGTTAACGATTATCCTGGATTTGCTCCTTTAAATAATTCTGAAAAATTAAGAGAAATTACTGTTGATGTTATGTCCGAACTTGTTGGAAGAGAAAAAATTAGACTTACTAATAACTGGGGGAATGGCTCCACTGATATGGGCAATCTAAGTTGCATTATGCCGGTTGTTCACCCTTATATTGCTGGTGCAAAAGGAACAAGTCATGGTGTTGATTTCCATATTGCTGATGTTGATAAAGCTTGTGTATTATCAGCGCAAGGTCAATTATCTATCTTAAGTGCTTTATTAAGTGATAATGCTAAACTTGCTAAAGAAGTTGTTAGTTCTTATACTCCTCTTTATGCTTCTAAAGAAGAATACTTTAAAGATTGGAGTAGTTATATAAAAGAAGAACAATTATTAGAATACGATGATAATATTGTAAAAGTTAAATTAGATTAAAAAAAAGCACTTAACTGCGTCAATTAGTAGTTAAGTGTTTTTATTATTTTTGCCTTATATCCATTTAGTACTATAATTCCAATGTTTTTTCCAGTCTGTTTCATTAACTATTGCATTAAAAACAGGTTCAAGAAATATTTGAATATTTTTTATAATTATCT
Organism: uncultured Bacilli bacterium; assembly: GCA_934162685.1. Lineage (GTDB taxonomy): Bacteria > Bacillota_I > Bacilli_A > RFN20 > CAG-826 > RUG131. Next base: position 23,715 of record CAKPJO010000007.1, read on the forward strand.
CAAACTCAATCTTTTTATCATTTAATTCTTCTAGAAAAAATGTCCAACGCTTTCTTAAATCATTGTTATTTGCAAGCAATGTCAATCGTTTAAAACTATCTTTATCATAAGGTGTTTTACGACATTCAAGAGTTTTTAAAATAGCAGTTTTTAATTCAACACCATCAAAACAAAATTTTTTTGAAATATAAAAAATATCATAAAAGTCTTTCATTCTACTTGTTAATTCAAAACGTTGCAATATTGCATCAAATTTTTCAGCAATTGCACTTTCTAATGAATATGTTTTAATTATCGGTGATTCAAAGTTTGGAAGTTGAGTATTAACTTTTTGTTCATGAGAACACGGAATAATAATATCCCCTATTCCTATATCTACGCTAAAAGGTATACGTATATTTTTAATTTTAGCAATAATTTGTACACTAACTCCATGATATTTACGTTGTGGAGAAATCTCTTTGAACCTATTAGCCTCCATAAAAATATAATCATTACCTGTAGGAACATCAATAATATTATTAACAATCTTTTTTATCGTTTCTATTGAATTAGAATATCCGCATAACAAAAAATCAACATCAATAGTTGCTCTACTTTCAAAATTTGTTAATATATAAACAAATAGCCCACCTTTTAAGATAAGCGAATTGTTATATTGTGACTTAGATAATTTTCTCAAAAATTCTTCTTGCACAAAAAGTTGTAAAGCTTGCTGATAACTAATGTTAGATTTTTTAGCTTTGTTTCTTAATTTTTCTAAAATAGAAGCAACATTATCTTCCATCATAGCCATACCTCAATTATATCTTTTACTTTCTTTTGAACATGCATTATCTTTGCATAATACATAAGATTAGGTATGTTCTTTTTAGAATCATTGATATAATTTTGAATTGCTTTATTAAAGACTTCTTTATCCATTTTATTCATGTTTTTCAAAACATCGCATATTGTCCTATCGCGATCATAAATACGTACTTTTTCATAGTCAATTTTGCCTTTAGATTCACCAAGAGGCATCAAATCAGATTCCATGCGATACACTTTAACAAAAGGATATTCTAATTTTGTTCGATATTTTGAAACATTTCTATCTATTGTAAAACTCCATTTTGAAGGTGTTCTATCGCTATATCCATAATAAAATAGTGCTGTTTCCATGCAAAGAATGGCATCTGGGAATAGTTTGTTTATTATTGCTATTTCACCTATTTCAGAACTTTCTATCCAAAAATAATATCCTTGCCTAATTCTTTCAATCTTTTTTTCATTCAAAAGACGTTTTATATCAGCATAATATAATTTTTCGTTAACTAATTCACATGTTGTCATTACATAATTATATTTTTTAAATATCTCTTTTGCCATTTTAGTTTGTTCTTTAGAAATCATTTGTATACCTCTATTCACTTTATAAATACTTTTTTATATTTTATTTATAAAATGAATATAATGTCAATAGTAAACTACCCACAAACTTATATTTTATATGGTAGTTTATTATAAATAATATGTGTATTTTATTTTAATATATACACATTCTGGTATACTTGGTATTACAAATAATCGCGTATGCTGTTTTATAC